>NZ_RJAD01000001.1:1840798-2147598 GCF_003999995.1 Microbacterium sulfonylureivorans | reverse complement strand
TCACACCGGTTGTGACCGCAAACGCACTGTTCGTCGTCTCCATCGCAAATCTCGCCGTCGGTACCTGGCTGCTCATCCGCGCCCTCCGGCGTTCCTAGACCGGCCACGCCGGCGCACGCGAGCCGGTCCTCGGACGGACGGCCGGAGTCAGCCAGCGGCGGCCCCGAGCAGCGGCTGTGATGCGCTCAGGTTTCGGTAGCGCGGGTGCCAGGGGAAGTGCCCCGCTGAGTCGGGCCAGACGAGTTGCATCGCGGAGAACGCGCCGATGATTTCGGTCGTGGCTGTCATGCCGCTCACGTCTTCGGCGTGAATGAACATTACGTCGCCCGACTCGGTTAGCTCGTCGGTTCTGTCCCCAGCTCTGAACGCCCCGTTCTCAACCTGCACGTCGATTGCGTTCCTGATGAATGCGTCAGCGACATCCGTTGGGAGCCCTGTGATGATCAGCTCCGACCAACCTCTGGACGTAAGCCCGACAGTGTACGAGAAGGAGGCGTGTGCCGAAACGGTGTCAGGGAGCACGTGCCGAATTGCCCATCCGTGACGAGCTACGAGCTCTCTGATGTCTGCGAGGGCCTCACGCGGATCGTTCATTCGACGAGCGTAGACCGCGGTGCCCAACTCTGCCGACCCCACCGCCCTAGCCGCGGAAGGGTCTGCAGCGTCCAGCATCCCGATGGATCCCCGGGATGCGAGGTCAGCAGACATAGACCGGCAGCGTCAACCGGGGCCCGCGAGGCGCGGCCGCAGCGGACTCGGCGGCGCACGTCTGTTGAGCGCGCGTAGCCTCGGATTATGAGCGGACGCCGATTGACGATCGACCCTGCGGCCGATGCTGCGTACTTCACCTTGGCGTCGTCAGTCGGTGCCGGCGAGTCCGGGAGAACGTCGTCATCGAACGGACCCAAGGCACCATTGTCTTGGACTTCGACGCCGGAGGTCGAGTGCTCGGCGTCGAGATTCTCGGCGCCACCCGACTCCTCACACCCGAGACCCTCGAAGGCGCTGAACCGCTCGCATAGCCACCGGCACTCGCGCGGCGTTGGGTGAGCGGCGCCGAGACTTGATGAGTCGCCGCTGCCGGCCCGACTCGAGCGGGCCGCCACGATTCTCAAGGTTGTTGCGCGGCGGGCTGTGCGGGAGCTGAACACCTACAGTTGGGGCGATGGCTCTCGGAACAATTCAGCAACGCTATCTGTACCCCGACGGCCGGTTGCAGGCTGCCATCCCCATGCACGTGCTCAGCGACGACGCAGACGTCATCGCGGGCTGGACGAGTACTGGCACCGAGATCGCGTACTGGGCGACCGCGGACGGGGCAGACCCGCGAACCGTGCCGCTCGGCTCGAGGTTCAGACAGAGGCTCACGACCGCTCGGCGCACATGGACGGGCGGTGGGATGCTGCGGGTAGTCCCGTTGCGGGAGCGGTGGCAGGTACTGCACTTCTGGAATGACGCCACGGGCGACTTTCTCGGGTGGTACGTGAATCTGGAGTCCGAGAAGCTGCGCCGTGAGGCTTCGATAGACGCCGTCGACTGGCACCTCGACCTGCTGATCTCGCCGGATTTCGTTGTGACGTGGAAGGACGAGGACGAAGCGGCCGCCGCCGCAGGAACCCCGTACTTGCGTGTCGAGGATCTCAACTCTGCACGGGCGACCGGCGAGGCCATCGCGTCCGATCCGCGCGGATTCATCGCTCGAATCGGTGACTGGCGAGATTGCAGACCCGATCCAGAGCTGGGAGCACTCACGCTGCCGAGACCTTGACGTCAACGGGTGCGGCAGGACGGTGCCGCCGGCGTAGCACACCGGACAACGGCGGGCAGGAGTGATACGGCTCCCGGCCGGACACGCCTGACCCCAGGTCGCGCTGTTGGCGCGCCTGGGGTCAGGTCGTGGGTTGCTCAGCCCGCGGGGGACTGCTCCTACTCGCGGGTGATCGTGAACCGGTGGGTCCGGGGCGACGAGACGTTGCCTGCGGCGTCGGTCGCCGTGACGGTGAGGGTGTGCTTGCCGGTGGTCAGCGCATCCGTGGGGGTGCAGGACCAGCGCCAGGACGACGTCGCGACGGCCGTGCACACCGTCCTGTTCGCCTCGGTCACGGTGACCGTGGCTCCCGCTTCGGCCGAGCCCTTGATCGCAGTGCGAGTGCTGTGCACGGTTCCAGTGGGGGACGTGACCTTCGGTGCGTGGGGCGGTGTGGAGTCATGCCAGAGTGCTCGCCTCACGGGTTCGGACGCGTTGCCCACCGCGTCGGTGGCGGTCACCTCGACCCGGTGGACGCCATCGCGGACGGGCAGGTTGCATGCCCAGGCGCCGTCGGCGTCGGCCGTGGCCTCGCACTCGGCTCGGCCCGCGCTGACCGAGACGGTGGCGCTCGGCTCACTCGTTCCGGCCACGGCACCGGAACGAGTGGGCTGGGGAGCGCCGGCGGTCGGGGTGGTGACCTCGATCGGAGGTGCGATCGTGTCCACGGCGTAGGCGTCGATGACGGTCTCCTTGAACGTCGACCCCGCGTCGTCCCATGCTTCGGCGCGCAGCGAGATCGTGGTCGCGCCCCTTGGCGCGGTCAGCTTCGCGGAGTAGGACCCCGCCTCACGACCCGGGACCACCCGAACGGCCGTCCAAGTGGCGCCGTCGTCTGCCGACGACCACAGCTTCAGGCCTTTCACCTTTCCACCTGCGGACCTGTCCTGGTGCGACACGTACAGGTTCAGCTCGGTCGTGCGCCCGTTCGTGTTCAGTGCGTTCAGGCCCTCCACCCCGTAGTCCAGCTGCAGCAGTGGCAGGGCCGTCGCGGACTTGGTGCTCGAGGACGAGAACCCCCACTCGGTCGACACGTCGGTGGACAACGGCCACCACGGGACGTCCCGGTGCGTGTTCAGCGTCACCCGGTAGGCGGCCTTCGCCGCCGAAACCGTGAGCGATGCGTGCGGGGTGTCGCCCTCTGTCAGGAGAGTATCGCCGGTCCACACCTGGAACTTCCCTGTCGACTCCTGGTCCGGTCCCCACTGCTGCGGGTGGCCCTCGCCGTCGACCCGGTAGGGCAGGTTGATCGCGAGCACATTTCGGTCGCGGTTCACCGAAGCGTCTTGCGGGCTGGACGGGGACGGGAGGAGCCCACCGTGATGGACCTGCCCGACCCATGTCTCGCTCGTCTTCTGACCTGGCCGGTATGTCACCGGGGCACTCTCGAACGGCGCGGGATACACGTCCCAGTCCTCGCCCGCCTGGACGGATCGCTGGAACGTAAGGTCCTCGTCGGTGGAGTAGTACACCTCACGCCCGAGGAGCGGTCCGGTGTAGCGGAGCCCGAACCCGGTATAGGTGCCGCCGCCGATCATGGTGACGTACTCGACCATCCTCGTGCCCGGTGCGAACGCCTTCACATCGACCTCGACCTTCGCGGTGCTCCTCGCGTTGGCCTTGTACGTCAAAGAAGTGGGCATGCCCTCTTCGATGTACCCGAGCTCGTACTGATAAGACGGTGCAGCGATGCCTGTGCCAGCGAGGCGGGCTTTGCCCTCGGCGATCAGCGCGACCAGCTTCAGCCCGACGTCGCGAGGCAGTGTCAGCGTCGGCAGCGCCTTGGGGGGCATGGCGAGGAACCTCCGCGGGTCCACCGACTCGAAGAACGGACCGGGCCCAGCGCCGTAGACGATGGCTGCGATCGCTCCCGCGTCGTACGCCGCCTGCGCTTGAGCGTTGAGGTCGGGGTCGCCCCGATCCTCCACCAGGACGACAGCGCCGCGGGCACCCGCGGCTGCCAGCTCCTCGGCGGAACCGGATCCCGCGTTCACGATCGCCCCAGAGAGCGTCCCCAGATGCTGAGGTGAGAGCACGCCGTAGTTGAGCTCGCGCGAGATGTCGACCTTATGCCTCCCCGCAGTCGCCACCACGTCCAACAGGGGCTGGTTGAGCACGTAGCGCGAGTTGACCGTCATGTCGCCGGCGAGCGGCTCCTCTGTTCCGAGCACCGAGATATCGAGGTCGAGTCCCGCATCGTGCGGGCTGATCCCGAGTGTCACTGTTGTTGTGACCGGGTAGCTGCGATTCGGCAGCCATCGGACGATGGTCTCATCCAGGTTGTTGACCTTCGCTTTCTTCTCGGTCTGGATCTCGACGGGTATCGCCTGGCTACCGTCAAGGACGATTGTCGTGTCGGCCTGCAGGTCGACATCACGGGTGAAGCTGGTGAAGCTGTCGAGGAACTTCGCCGTGGGAGAGACGGCGCCCAGCAGCTGGCCGAGCAGCGCGTAGCGGCCAGGACGCAGCCGGACCTCGGCGACGCCGTCGACGAAGCTGAACGACTGGTTGACCTGGGAGTCGTCGATCCCGTAGATCATTCCCGAGCTGCCGTAGGGAACCTGCGTGCCGTCCGACTGCGTCGCCTCGATCCGCAGAGTGTGCAGGTCGGGCTCGGCCGTGAACGCCAGCACCGTGCGCACGGGTGCGAATCCCGGCCCGCCGGCGGTGAGCGCGCCCGTGTAGACGCCGGGCTCGTCCGCGTGCGGATCGACGGTGACATCCACCGATGCGATCCCGTGCGCCGGCACCGTGACGGTGTCCGCCGACAGGGTGACCATGTCCGCGGGCGCAGGGTCGCCGTCCGCCTCGGTGACGGTGAGCGCCACGTCGACGACGGCGTCTGCGCTCGACGTGTTCGTGTACGTGACGGTCTTGGTCCGCGGCGACTGAGAGTCACGTGGCGACGAGAAGACCCCGAAGGACAGGGAAGCCGGCGTGGCGTACACGGCCTCGTCGAGCGCACCGGGGATCCAAACGCGGCCGGAGCCCTCCGAGTACACCGGGTTTCCGGTCGGCTGGGCCGAACCCATCAGCACCGACTTGAGCGCTTGGTCGTCCAGGTCGGGCCGCGCCGCCTTGAGGATCGCCGCAGCACCCGCGACGTGCGGCGTGGCCATGGATGTGCCGGACATGGCCTGGTAGAAGTCGCCGACGGGCTCCTGAGGGTTGGTGTCCGCCGCCGCGCGCGCCGCGACGATCCCGTTTCCGGGCGCAGTGATGTCGGGCTTGATCGCAAAGTCCCCGAAGCGCGGTCCCTTGGAGGAGAAGTAGGCGAGCGAGTCGTCGTCCGTCACCGCGCCCACCGTCAGAGCGCTGTCCGCGCTGCCCGGCGTGGACACCGTGCTCGCCCCGAACGCCCCCTCGTTCCCGGCGGCGATGACCACGAGGGTGTCGTACCGCTCGGAGATCGAGTTCACCGCCAGCGCGCCGGGGTCGGTGCCGTCCGTGTATTCGCCCTGGATGCCGAGGCTCATGTTGATGACGTCGGCCCCGTTGCTCGCGGCCCATTCCATCGCGTCGATGATCCACGACGTCTCGCCCTGACCGGCAGCGTTGAGCACCCTGCCGTTCAAGAGATGGGCTCCGGGAGCGACGCCCTTGTAGTCACCGCCGGATGCCTCGCCACTGCCGGCGATGGTGGAGGCGACATGGGTGCCGTGCCCGGCCTGGTCCATCGCCGTCCCGCTGCCGGTGAAGTCCTTCTCCAGCGTGACGATCCCGCCATCGAGGTCGGGGTGGGTGGTGTCGATCCCGGTGTCGAGTACGGCCACGGTCGCCCCGGTGCCGTCGGCTCCACCGGCCCATGCCTCCGGAGCGCCGATCTGCGGCATCGAGTCGGTGTCGAGCATTTGCACGGGTGCGTCGAGCCACACCTTTTCGACCGTTTCCGCGGTCTCGACGGCGTCGACGAGGGCGGGTGAGCCGTCGGGCCCGGTCTCCCCGGCCACGGACGAGATCGACTCCAGGGTCTCTTCCGGCGTGACGCCGAGCGCCCCCCAGCTCGGCTCCGCCGTGCGGGCGCCGGGGCCGGCGGTCTTCTGGACGATGACGGGAATGCCGTCCTGCGACCCGTTGTCCGCCAGTTCCTGGAGTGCGAGAACGTCGAAGAGGTTGAGGTCCAACTGGTCGGGCACCAGGCTCGCGACATCCGAGGGGATGACGAACAGGTGGCCCTCTGTTCCGAAGCTGTTGTAGCTCACGGGCCGGTCGTCATTTCGCGGTGCGGCCTCGAACGCGATAGCGGGCTTGCCGTCAGATCCGGTCACCAGGGTGACGCGGTCGCCGGTGATCAGCGTGACCGCGTCAGCCGGTTGGGCTGCGGTCGACGCCGCGGCCCCTGGATCACTTCCCGCGGCTATTGCGATCGTGGGAAGCCCGCTGACCACGACTGCCGCGCACACGCCGCCGACGACTGCGCCGACGACTGTCTTTCTGAATCTCACACTGACTCCCTGATCGGAGGCGGTGGTCGGGTTCGCGCCGAACACGACCACCACTTCGCGCAGAGTGCTGGCCCGTGCGTGAACAGCAGAGAAGGCTCCGCGTCGCGCCAGCATCCCTGCTGATTGAATCGACTGATCTCGGCCAGGTGGCCGATCGGGGATGAAGGTAACATTTGTTGCGCGCAACCACAATCCAATTCATGGACTGGGTAAGGAAAGTTGACACGGGCTCGCGAGTTGTAACAACCGCGCAATACTCTCGTCATCTAGGGTGCGAAATGTCGCGAGCTGACACGATATGGTGTGCATGATGCGCATCTTGCGCCGACCCTCGAGCGCAGCCGTCGTGGCACCCGGCGCGCACCATCCTTCGCTGTCGCTCGGGCGCTGCGTCGCCGAGTTCGAGGCCCGATTCATCCAGACACTGCACGTGCCCGCGATGCGACCGTGCGACGACGCCTGAGCGGCGACTTCTCCACTGACGCGCGACGACACGACGGACTCGGTGGTCCCCGTCGTCCAGCCCCTCGCGCGGTATGGTCGCGGTGCGGGTGTCCCCAGCATCCGTATGGCGGAGGCGGTTCCCCAACCCCTCCCCGATCACCGCGGCGCGGCTCGTGGCCTCTGGTGCGTTACGCGTTGCGGTGAGCCGGGTTCCGGGCGTCCCCAGCGCCCGGGACCCGGCATCCGCACCGGCGCCGCCGGATGGTTCGCCTGCGACGCCGAGGTTCCTCACGTGACCGACTCGTTCATACCCTCTGGGGGTATACTCGCAACGGAGCGAGGACATGATGCACGGCATTCAGCGAACAGACCACCGGACGCCCGGGTGGCTCGTCGTCGCGACCTTCGCCGCCCTCCTGATCGTGGGCCTGCTGGGGATGCACACCCTGTCCTCCGCTCATTCCCCGCCGGACCTCGGCACCGAGACGACCCACGCGATGACGGCGGATGCCGGGCACGCGCATGAGACCTCGACACCGGCAGGCACGGGCCTCGAGTCGGAGTGCAGCGACTGTGCCACCGATGGTCAGCACGTGATGGCGATGGCGTGCGTGCTGGGACTTCTGGCGACGCTGCTCCTCATCTGCCGCGCCCGTCCGGGCCTCGTTCGCGTGAACGGTACGAGCATCGTCGATGCCGTCCTGCGTCCGGCTGTCGTGCGACTCCGCCCGCCACCCTCGCTGAATCTCCTGTCGATCAGTCGCACGTGAGGCGCGGTTCCGGCCCCGGCCGGGAACGCCCCCGCCCGGCAACGGGCGCACACTCACACTCGACCCAGAAGGACAGGAAGCTATGAAGTTGAATCGTTTGGCCGCGCTCGCGGCCGCACCGGCGGTGCTCACGCTCGCGCTTGCCGGCTGCGCCGCCGGTGCCGGAGACACCGGGATGCCGGGCATGAGCCACGGACCCGGCATGTCGTCGCCGTCCGCGTCGACGCAGACCGACGTCAGCATGGCGGACTCGATGTTCGCGATGATGATGATCCCCCACCATCAGCAGGCCATCGAGATGAGCGACATGATCCTCGCCAAGAGCGGCGTGGACGAACGCGTGAGGGAGCTCGCGACGCAGATCAAGGCCGCCCAGGGCCCCGAGATCGAACTCATGGAGGGCTGGCTCCGCGAGTGGGGCATGCCCTCCTCGGGGGGTGCTGACGACATGGGCCACGGCGACGGCATGATGTCCGCCGACGACATGGCTGCCTTGGAGTCTGCGGAAGGATCAGCGGCCGCACGCCTCTTCCTGGAGCAGATGATCGAGCACCACGAAGGGGCCATCGAGATGGCCGAGGAGGAACTGCGACGCGGCTCCGACCCCGACGTGCTCGCGCTCGCGGAACGGATCATCGAGGCGCAGGCCGCGGAGATCGACACGATGAGGGAACTCCTCACGCAGATCTGACGAGCGGCAGGGAGGGCTGGAGGACATCCGGCCCTCCCTGCCCGCAAGATCCGACGCGCCGGAGTGCCGATCCAGGACTCGACCGCGTGGCCGCTCAGCCTTTCAGTAGCTCCCACTTCCCCTCGGAGACGACGCGCACCGCGCCGTCCTCGACGGAGATCGCGGTCTGATCGTCGATCGCGTACGCAGGGCCGTCGATGCGCGTCGCCCACCGTCGCGCCGCGTCCGACGTGTTGGAGGACCAGCCGGGATAGTCCAGGTGCGGGAAGATCGAGAAGTCCACGACACCCAGCGCTTCGTCGCCGCCGTCGGGGTTCCAGTCGACGAACTCGCTGCCGATGCGCGGAGTCATCACCATGCTGCCGCCGCTGACTCCCACCCAGACCGTGTCCGTCAGCGACGGGAGCATGTCCGCGAGCCCAGACTCCCGCATCCAGTGGGCGAGGTAGATCGCCTCACCGCCGTCCACCAGCAGAACGTCGGCGTCGCGCACCCAGGGCTCCCAGCGATCGCGGGGGATGCTGGGCAGCGCGGTGAGCTCGAGAAGGCCGACCGATTTCCAGCCCAGGCCGACCATGCCGTGCTCGCCCGGCCATCGGTCCGCCGTCGACATCCACGCCGTTCGTGGCGAGCACATCGGGTGCCCCCACTGCGCCGTCGGCACGTAGAGGGCGTCGCATTCGTCGATCGGCTTGCGGAGGAGGTCGCCCAGCGCCTCGAGGATGGAGCGGTTCGTCACGCCTCCCGAGGTCAAGAGCAGCTTCACCATCAGATCCTTCCGTGTTCGGGTCTGCCCCGCGCCGAGTCGGCGCCGCTGGCAACCGGGCCAATTCAATCCGGCTTGCGGGGCGCTCACAAGGACATCGGTACCGGAACGACGGGTTCGCTGGCACGATCGAGGGACCGAGGGCCCCGCGGCGGTGCGGGAGCAGGATGCAGGAGGACCGATGGTCGACGTTCCCTTCTTCTGGGTGGATGTCTTCGCCGAGCGTGCGCTGACGGGAAACCCGCTCGCACTGGTGCCGGATGCCGACGCCCTGGACGAGGATCTGATGCGGACGATCACCAAGGAGTTCAACCAGTCGGAGACGACCTTCCTCATGGCGCCGACTCTCCCCGGTGCCGATCACCGCCTGCGCTCCTTCACCGTCGGCGGCGTCGAGGTGCTCGGGGCCGGGCACAACGCGATGGGCGCGTGGATCTGGCTCGCCGAAGCCGGCCTGCTGGCCGCCGAAAGGGGCGAGTTCGCTCAGCAGATCGGCGCCGAGGTGCTCCCGGTCCGCGTCGGGCGTTCGGACGACGGCCGCGTCCTGGTGACGATGAGACAAGGGCGACCGAGGTTCCTGAACGCGACGTCGGATCACGCCGCGCTCTCCGAGGCGCTGGGTCTCTCGACCGATGACCTCACCCCTGGCCGGCCGTCCGAAGTCGTGTCGACCGGAGCCGAGCACCTGCTCGTATCGCTGCGCACACGGGACGCCGTCGACCGGGCGGTGCCGGACACCGCTCGGCTGAGGGCACTGCTCGCCGCGGCCGGCGCGGAGGGGTGCTACGTCTACTCCACCGAGGCTGTCGATGACCCGAGCCACGCGTACTCGCGATTCTTCAATCCGACGGTCGGCATCGTCGAGGACCCGGCGACGGGCACCGCCGCGGGGCCTCTCGCCGTGCTGCTGGTGCGCGACGGCATCGTGGAGAGCGGCCGGGCCGTCCGCATCGAGCAGGGCCGTGCGATGGGCCGGTCCAGCACGCTCGAGGTCACGGTCGACGAAGACCGCGTGGAGCTGTCCGGTTCCGGACTCGTCGTCGCCGAGGGAGTGCTCCGCCTCTGACGGTCATGCCGCCGGGAAGTCGATCAGGTGCCCCGTGTGGTCGCGCTTCGCGCGCAGGTAGCGGGCGTTGGCGGCAGTCACGTGCACCCCGGTGCGGACGATCTCGTCTACCGCGATCCCCAGCTCCGCGAGCTGCGCCGCCTTGTCGGGGTTGTTGGTGAGGAGCCTCACGCTGTCGACGCCCACCGATCGGAGCATCTGGGCGGCCGCCGCGTAGTCCCGTTCGTCCTCCCCGTGGCCGAGCACGGTGTTCGCCTCGAAAGTGTCGAGCCCGTCGTCCTGGAGGGCGTACGCGTCGAGCTTGGAGTAGAGGCCGATGCCTCTCCCCTCCTGGCGCAGGTAGAGCAGGATGCCGCCCTCTTCCGAGAGGCGCTCCACCGCCTCGCGCAGCTGCGGTCCGCAGTCGCATCGCTGCGATCCGAAGACGTCGCCGGTCAGGCACTCGCTGTGGAGCCGGACCAGCGGTCGATCGCCCGGCGTGACGTCCTGCGTCTCGGGATCCACCGCACTCCCGAACGCGAGCAGCAGATGCTCCGCCTGATCGACGAGCCCGTGGAACGTGACCACCCGTCCGATGGCTTCAAAGCCGTCGGAGAAGTGCAGGGGGATGGTGACGGCGGTTCGCTGCTGCGCCGCGGGGTGCACCGCTGTGGAGCTCACGTCGAACTGTCGCATCCGGCGCTCCTGTCTCGAAGGGTTGGAAGGTGGAAGGCGCTCTTCCCTCGAGTTATTCCGCCGCCGGCGACGATTTGGATTCAGCTCGTGATTCGAACCGGCGCCCGGCGGGGCATCCCGGACGCTCTTCAGGTGCATCTGCCGTGAGCGCCTGCGGGGAATAACCCTGTGAAGCTCGACCCCGCGAACGCAGGACCATTGACCGATGGTCACCGAGGTCGGCTCCCCAGGGAGGCCCATCGTGACCAGATCGATCGAGGTCGTCGGCTATCAGTACGACCGGCACGGGGATGCCACGGTCCTGGAGCAGCGGACCCGGGTGCTGAGTGCGCCCGGACCGAACGAGGTGACGGTGGAGATCGTGTGCGCGGGGGTCAACCACATGGATGCGCTGATCCGCCGCGGCGTCGAGCAGGCATGGGCCGACGACCCGTGGCCGCGATCGTCCGGATCCGACTTCGCGGGAATCGTCGTGGCATGCGGCCCCGGCGTGACCGCGCTCCACCGCGGATCCGAGGTCATCGGGCACGTCAGGAGCGGGGCCCACGCCACCCACGTCAACGTCTCCGTCGCGTCGTTGGTCGTGAAGCCGCGAAACCTCTCGTGGGAGCTCGCCGGAGGGATGTTCCTCGCCGGCGGTACGGCGCTGACGACCCTCGACGAGCTGCGGATCGGCCACGACGACACCATCGTCATCTCCGCCGCCGCCGGCGGCGTCGGCAGCATCGAGGCGCAGCTGGCCAAGCATTGGGGCGCGCGGGTCATCGGAACGTGCGGCGATCGGAACTTCGACTATCTCCGCCAGCTCGGCATCATCCCCGTCAAGTACGGGGATGGGATCGCCGACCGCATCAGGCACGTGGCCCATGGGCCGGTGACCGCCTTCATCGACAACTTCGGAAAGGACGGCGAGGGCCTCGCCGTCGAACTCGGTGTGCCGGACGGACGCTACCGGTCGAGCGCCGATCGACGCGACGTCGAGGTCGCGCTGCTCCGGGAAGACCCCGACAGCGTGCGGAGCGGCACCACGCAGCTCCAGCGACTCGCGCATCTCGCTCAGCTGGGCGCGTTCCGGCTTCTGGTGTCCGGCCTCTACCCGCTGGCCGACATCGTCGAGGCGTTCGAGGATCTCGACCGCCTTCACGCCCGCGGGAAGATCGTGCTGGCGACTCACCCGGTGGCGGCGTACCGCACCTTGCGCGCCCGAGACGTCCACGAGGCGCTGCCCTGACCACAGGCTCGCGCCCGGCGCGCGGCGTCTAGCCGGATGCCGAGGACTCGAGCGTGACGCGGTTCTTTCCGGCGCCCTTCGAGTCGTACATCGCCCCGTCGGCCCGGATGAGCAGGTTCTCGCCGGTCGGCTGCTGATCGACGCCGGGGCGATAGAGGGAGACTCCGACACTGACGGAGGCGGAGATGACACCGGCGCTGACCGCGATCGGCGCGTGGGTGATGTCGAGGATGCGACGCGCGATGGATGCCGCGGCCCCCGCGTCGGCGCTGCCGCAGATCGCGACGAACTCGTCGCCTCCGATGCGCCCCACGACATCGTCGGCTCGCACGCCCTGCCGCAGCCTGTCGGCGATCTCCACCAGGACGGCGTCGCCGGTCGCGTGACCGAACTGGTCGTTGATCTCCTTGAACCCGTCGACGTCCAGGAACAGCACGGCGAGGGGCTCGCCGGTATCGGCCGCGCGCCCGATCGCGTCGTCGAGGCTCTGCTGCAGGAGCTGGCGGTTGGCGACGCCGGTCAGCTGGTCGTGCAGCGCGAGGTAGGCGAGCTGCCGCTGCAGGCGAACACGCACGAAGGTCTGGGATGCCTGGCGCCCCAGAGCCTTCTGCAGGTCGAAGAAGTGATCGTCGAACTCGTCGCGGCGGCCGAAGAAGCAGACGAGGATGCCGAGGCGCTCGCCCTCGGCGAGGAGCGGGGTGATGCTCAGTGACGCCAGGCGGATCTCCCGCATCGCGGCCGCCAGCTCCGGATACTCGTCGCGAGCGCTCTGCTCCTCGACGACCGTCACGCGCGGGGTGTTCCGCAGCGAGAGGACGGGCGCGGTCCGGCCGGCGAGCGGGTTGACGCCCGCCACGAGCTGGAGCTCGCCGTTCTCGTCGAGCAGCAGCACGGCGGCCTCCCGCGCCGTGAATGCCTCGCGCGCGACGTCGACGAACGACTGGGCGACATCGACGTCGCTGGCACTCACCCCGAAGGTGCTCGAGCTGTCCTGGAGGATGCGGACGCGCGCCTCCGAGGACTCCGCGGACTTCCGCGCATGGAGAAGCTCGGCCTCGTACTGCAGCCGCTCGCTCGCGTTGAAGACCGCGCTTCGCACGAGCTGTGACTCCTGATCGATCGCGGCGTTGACGAGCACCGGCAGCTTCGAGCCGTTCGCGCACGTCAGGGTGAGCGCGACCTCGTTGATCGTCCCGCCCAGGTGGACGATCTGAAGATGGCGGGTCTCGTAGAACAGGCGGGTTCCGGCGTCGAGGATCGAGACGAACGGACGACCGACGACTTCGTCGCGGTCGTACCCCGTCCAGCTGAGGAACGTGTCGTTGACTTCGGCGACGACCCCGTCGAGGGACACCGCGATGAGGCCGCACGGAGCGAGGCGGAACCAGCGGTCTTCAGAGCTCGTCACGAGAGGTAGCTCCGCATCTCGGCGACGACCTCGTCCGGTCCGGAGAGGATCGGCACGTGACCGGTCGTCTGCAGGGTCGCCAGGCGGCTCCCGGGAATCGCCTGGTGGACGTAGCGCCCGACCTCGTCGGGCGCGATCGCATCGGCGCTGCTCTGCACCACCAGCGTCGGCACGGAGACCTCGCCGAGATCGGTGCGGTTGTCGGAGAGGAACGTCACGTGCGCGAAGTGGCGCGCGATGGCCGGGTCCATGCTGCAGAAGCTGGCGACCAGACGCGCGCCGAGCTCGGGCCGGTCAGCGTTCCCCATGATCATCGGGGCCGTCGCGCTCGACCATCCCAGGTAGTTGGCGTCCAGCGCGTCGAGGAGCGCAGCGATGTCTTCGGGCTCGAAGCCCCCGTGGTAGGCGCCGTCGTTCGTGTAGCGCGGGGACGGGCCGATCAGGATCAGATCGCCGAACCGGGCCGGTTCGCGGTTGGCCGCGAGGACCCCGATCATGGCGCTGACGGAGTGGCCGACGAACACGACGTCGTGCACGTCGAGCGCGTCGAGGATCTCGAGCACGTCATCGGCGTACCCGTCGAGCGAGTCGTACTTGCCGCGATCGTAGGCGGACACGTCGGAATCGCCGGCGCCGACGTGGTCGAAGAGCACCACCTTGTAGTCGCGTTCGAAGTGGGGGGCGACGAGGTCCCACGCCGCTTGGCTGCAGCCGAAGCCGTGCGCGAACACCATAACGCGTCCGTCGGGGTCGCCGGTCACAACGACGTTGTTGCGACGCAGGGGATCCGGTGTCCGGGGGGATGCCATCGGTGCTCCTGTTTTGCGTGCGTCAGGCACGCGCGCTCGGTCGATCGTAAGTGATCGCCGACGATCTGCGGCATGCGAGGACGAAAGTGCGCACTATACGCCCTTCGGGTCGGACGCGGACCGGGTTGTCTCGCGCGCCATGGTGGTACTGACTGGCATGGTGGTGATCGTGGACGGAGAGCTCGCATCGGACCTCATGGGCGCGCTCCATCGCGAGGAGCTCTTCGCCGCCTTCCAGCCCCAGATCGACCTCGCCTCCGGTGCCATCGTCGCCGCCGAGGTGCTGTGCCGCTGGCTGCACCCGCGTCACGGGCTCGTGGATCCGGACGTGTTCATCCCGTTGTCGGAGGAGATCGGCGCGATCGACGCGATCGGCCGGTTCGTGCTGGACGAGGGCCTCGATGCGGCCGAGACCTGGCAGGCGAGGGGTCTTCCCGTCGAAGTGGCGGTGAACGTCTCTCCCGTGCAGCTGGTGACGGACGAGTTCGTCGAGCACCTGACCGCCCGGCTCGCGCAGCGGGCCGTCGCTCCAGGTTCGCTCACGCTCGAGATCACGGAGTCGCGGCCGCTCGGTGATCTCGACGGCATCGGAGAACAGCTCGAGCGACTCCGCCGGCGGGGCGTCGGCATCGCGCTGGACGACTTCGGCACCGGGCATGCCTCTCCGGCGGCTCTCGAACGGCTCCCGGTCACGGAGGTGAAGCTGGACCGGTCCCTGATCCATGCCGTGGCGTCCGAGCCGCCGGCGCATCTGGTGTCCGCCCTGCAGACGGCGCGGCATCGCGACCTTCGCGTCGTGGCCGAGGGCATCGAGACGCAGGAGCACCTCGACCGCGCGAGGGAACTCGGCTGCGACCGCGCGCAGGGCTATCTGCTCGGACGGCCGATGCCCTTCGGCGAGCTCGACGCCCTCATGGCGTCGTGACGCTCGGGATCAGAGGTCGGGGAAGTCGGTCGGCGCGAACTCTTCCTCTTCTTCGGTCGAATCTCCGCCGACGTCGATCTGCGTCCACGTCACGGGCATTCCCGGCGAGAACAGGATGTCGATGCCCGGCCCGGAACGCAGTGGAGGGATGTTGACGTATCCGCCGCCGGACCGGATGGCCTCGAGGATCTTCTCCCGCAGCTCGGTGACCGGATCGGGCAGGAAGTAGTCGCGCCCGTCGACGGTCAGCCGGTTCACCACAGTCATGTCCTGCTCCTTCTCAGCGGCGCGATCGCGGCCGCGTCGGGTCTAGTGCCGTGCGCTCTCATCGGGCTGAGGTTCAGGGACGAGCTCCAGGCCGGAGGCACTGTTCGCCTTCGCCATCAGGGCCTCGACCCACGCTCTGTTGAGCGTGGGCTCGCGTCCGCCGAAGAAGACGAACTGCAACGGGATCGCCTGGTGCAGCCAGATGGAGTTGCGTCCCATCCCACTGGACGAGTCGGAGTCCCAGGACAGGGAGAAGGCCTCGCCACGACGAAGCTTCGTGACGATCACGATCCGCAGATGGGCGAGCTCGCGGTCCTCGAAGTCGATCGACCACGTCGGCGCACCATAGATCAGCTTCCCCAACACAACCTCCGCTCATCGCAATTCTTGCACGCGGCGATCCTCGGGTCTCGGGGTCGCGATCGACCCGGCGGCGTGCTAGAGGCCGAGCTCGGCGGCGACGGAGAGGATGTGCGGGAGCGCCCGATCGATCATCGTCCCGGTCGCGGTCAGCGAGATGCGGAAGTGGTGCGGCTGGTCGAAGAGCGAGCCCGGCATGACGTAGACGCCCCGCTCCACCAGGGCGTCGCAGAACGCCTGCGCGTCTCCTCCGGGCGCCCTGCCCCAGAGATAGAACGTGCCCTCCGGGCGGGTGACCTCGATCCCGGCATCCGACAGCGCACCGTAGAGCCGGTCGCGCTTGCGGGTCAGCTCGGCCATGTCGAGCGAGAGCGTCTCGAGCGCGGGGACGGAGTACTGCATGACGGCGTCCGGGAAGCCCCAGCCGATCGCCAGTCCCAGCGGCATCAGGGCGGCGCGCAGCTCGGCCCGCTCCGGGGAGGGAACCTGCGGGGAGATCGCGAGGTAGCCGAGCCGCTGCCCCGGGGCCAGGAGCACCTTCCCGTAGCTGTAGTCGATGAGTGTCCAGGGATACGATCCGGCCGGGCTCGCGAACTCGACCCCGTCGAAGCGGATGCGCCGGTACGGCTCGTCCGACAGGATCCAGATGCGGCGCCCGTGGATGCGCGATGCCTCCTCCAGCACGGCGGCGAGCGCGTCCCAATCGCTCTTCGAGTAGACGCGCCCGGTCGGATTGGCGGGTGAGTTGACGATCACGATCCGGGTGCGCGAGGTGATGGCTCGGGCGATCGCATCGACGTCCAGGTCGAACGTGACGGGCTCGAGGGGCGCGCGCACGGCGACGAGGTTCGCCGCGATCAGCATCGGCTCGTAGCAGAACCAGCCCGGGACCGGGATGACGACCTCGTCGCCGGCATCCGCCAGCAGGGCGAAGGCGAGCGAGATCGCACCGAAGGCGCCCTGCGTCATCGCGATGTCATCGGGCTCGAACGGCAGTCCGAGTTCCTGCCCGAGCCCGGCTGCCACCACCTCCTGCGCGCTCCGCTCGCTCGTCTTGTACGCGAACCAGTCGACCGTTCGCGGCTCAAGCTGAGCCCGCATGGCCGTAGGAAGCCCGGGAAGAGCCATCTCGTGCGGGTTGCCGAAGGTGAAATCCAGAGCCTCCGGGTCATCGGCCAGCGCCTGGATCCGGGCAAGGAACGTCGTCACCGTGTCGACGGCCGCTTTCGCGCCGGATGCACGATCAGAGAGCACCATCGCCATCACCCCGTCCCCGCGCCGCGTCCGCGACGTCCACAGCTTCCCAAGCCCCGCCGCACCCGTCAACCACTCGTCGCATGACAGCTCCTACCGCCGCTTCGCCGTGACGATGAGGTACTCCCACGGCATGACGCCGTCCTGGAAGAACCGGTCGCCGAGGGCGGCCATGTCGGCGTCGAGCGCGGCGACCTTGTCCTCGTCGCCGGCGATGAAGCGGTAGACCGCGATCGTCGGGCCGTAGTGGGCCTTGAAGAAGTCACGGAACTCCGCGCCGGTGCCGAACCGGTCGACCTGCAGAGCCTGCTGGCGTGCGACGAACTCGTCGACGCGGTCGCCGAACAGCTTCCGGACGTGCTCGACGCTGCCCCACAGCGGGGCGGGTGAGGCACCGGGAGGGGGCGCCGGCGCGTAAGGCTTCATCGTCGCGAAGAGCTGTCCGATGAACCCGTCCGGGGTCCAGCTCAGAACTCCCATCGTCCCTCCGGGACGGCACACGCGGACGAGCTCGTCCGCAGCCAGTTCGTGATGTGGCGCGAACATCACGCCGATGCTCGACATGACGACGTCGAATGAGGCGTCGGCGAAGGGCAGGGCCTCGGCATCCACCGTCTGCCACGCCAGCTCGATCCCCTCCGCCCGGGCCCGTTCACGGCCGACCTCGAGGAGCTCGGGCGTGAGGTCCGTCGCGACGACCTCTGCGCCACGGCGGGCCGACGGGATCGCGGACGTCCCCGTGCCGGCGGCGACGTCGAGGACGCGCTGCCCGGCCTGGACGTCGACCGTCTCGACCAGGATCCGGCCGAGGGAGTGGACGACCTCGTCGACGACGGTGGGATAACTTCCGCTGGCCCACATCGCGGCGTGCTTCGCCTTGAGTGCGCGGTCTTCGTCGGTCGCCGTCACCGCGTGGGTGGTGCTGGAAAAGGATGACATCTGATTCCTCCTGTTGTAGGTGATGCCACCACGGTAGGAATCGGGCATCCGTCCTCGCATCGGCGCCGACGCGCAGATCGCACCCGTCGTCGCCGGCCGGATGGCGGCTGGCGCGTATGCGCTACGCGCCCGACAGCAGGCGTGCGACGGCGGCGGTCCGCGCGGTCCGACCGCTCAGCCCGAGCTTCGCGTAGGCGTTCTGCAGATGCCGCTCGACCGTCCGAACGGAGAGGAACAGGTCGGCCGCGATCGCCTCGTTGTCGTGCCCGGCGGCCGCGAGACGCAGGATGTCGAGCTCTCGCGCCGTGACCAGTGCGGCGACGTCGTCGGCGACGGCCGCGCGCTCCTGCTGCCGGTCGGGCTCCATGAACTCGGTCATCTCGTGCATGAACGCGGGCCATGCCGGCTCGTCGGCGAGGACGATGTGGTTGCTGCTGTCCAGCCCGACCAGCCGCGCACCGCGGATGCCGGCAGCGAGGTCGCGGGCATGGTGGAAGTCGTTCATCTGGTCGCCGCGACTGTGGATCACGAGCGTCGGAAGATTGAGTTCGGGCAGGCGCGCCGACGAGTCTGTGACCTGCCGCTGGGCACGGGAGACGACCGCCGTCTCGGTGTCGCAGGCTCGCTGCTGCAGGTCGTCGAGCCATCGCATCTGCTCCTCGGTTCCGCCGGGGATCATCATGCTGCTGAAGACGCGACGGAACTCCGACGTCGGGCGCGCCCAGCCGACCCTGATGAGCGCCTCGAACGCTGCGAGGAGCTCCAGCTCCTCGTCGGTCGCCGCGGCCTGGGCGCCGGCATAGCTCCCGTAGAACACGAGACGCGTGAGTCGTTCCGGATGCCGCGCGGCGTACTCGATCGCGACGGGACCGCCCTGTGCCATGGCCATGAGCGCGAACCGGTCGACACCCGCATCCTCGACGACCGCCTCCAGATCGCCCAGCCGGGCCTCCAGGCTGTGGTCGGTGACTCCCCGGTCGGAGAGGCCGTGCCCACGCTCGTCGTAGCGGATGACGGTGGCGATCTTCCCCAGTTCGACGAGATAGTGCCGCCAGACGGGGCTCTCCCAGTCGAACTGCAGGTGGCTCAGCCAGCAGGCGTCGATCAGCAGGGGCGGACCCGATCCGTGCACGGCATACGCGATTCCGACCCCGTCGGCCGAGCGCGCGAAGCGGATGTCCTGCACCGCATCCGCCCTCAGCGTCTCCACGCCGACATCATAGGAGCGCCGCGGGACCTTCACACCTGGCCCCGGTGCGCCGCGCGACTCCCCCGCGTCGATCAGCTGGAGCGGTCAGCCCAGCAGATCCGCCGTCGTGGGTCGTGAATCGCCTGCCGGACTGGTCGGAGGTGGCACTCGCAGGGCTCTTCGCCGCGTGCCAGGAGTCGTACGTGAGCACTCGGCGGCACGTGACTCCTGGGACGACGACAGCGGAGAGCCGACGACGCCGGCGGGCTAGAGCCCTTCGGCGATCGCCTTGATCGCGGCGAGGCGGCGGTCCCACTCGGCGCCGATGGCGTCGAGACGTCGCGCGGTGGCGCTCAGCTGCGCGCCGACGATGCGGTACTGCACCTCGCGGCCGACCCGCACCGGCTCGACGAGGCCGACCTCCTGCAGGACCGCGAGGTGCTTGGCGATCGCCTGGCGGCTGACCGGCAGGCGCCCGGCGAGGGCGGATGCCGAGGCATCCCCCTCACCGAGCGCCGCCAGGATGCTCCACCGGGTCTCGTCGCCGAGTGCGGCGAACACCGGAACCATCGCCTGTGTCGTCACGAGCCGCTCTCGAGCAGGGCGACGAGCTTGTCGAGCTCGCCGTTCCAGCCGTCGCGGTGATCGGCCAGGTTCGCCGCAGGATCGGACGTCGCCTCGAACCCCGTCTCGACGACCGTCAGCTCGGTTCCGTCCGCCACCTCGGCGAGCGTGAACGTGAAGACCGTCGAGTGCGTGTCGTCGAGTTCGTCGGGCACGATGCCGCTGGCATCGTCGTTGCTCCACCGGTAGGAGACCATCCGCTGCGCCTCGATCGCTTCCAGCCGCACGGGGATGGGCTTGCGATCGGGCCATGTGAGGGTGCCGCGCGCCCCGGCGTACGAGCCCTCGAAGGCCGCCTGCCCGAACCAGCGCGAGATCTGCTCGGGTTCGGTGACGGCAGCCCAGACCTTTGCGACCGGTGCCGAGATGCGGATGGTGCGTCGCACCGAGAATGCGGCGTCGTCGACAGCCGACGACGGGTTTGCTGTCATGCTCACGATCATCGTTCCTTTCGTCCTGGTTATGCAACCGGTACATTGCACAACATGTGCAACGTTATGGTTGCACACTACCCCTGGACATGCAACCAAAAAGTTGCATTAAAGGCATCACAACCGAGCGACGCCCATGCCGATGATGACCACGCCGATGAAGAAGAGGATCAGGCTCGTCAGGGTTCCGCCGTTGCGCGTGAGCCACTCGCGCGCGTCGATGAGCTTGGGCTCCATCCGCTTCGGCGCGACCAGCGTCGCGATGATCGGCACGGCCACGCTCGATGCTCCGATCACCGTGTAGACCGCGATCGCGACGATCGCATCGGTGGCAGAGGTGGCATCGGCGCGGATCGAGAGGCCCGCCGCGATCGCGAGCAGCAGGCCCTTCGGCCGGAGGTTCAGCACGAACGCCAGACCGAGCGCCTCCCACGGACCGAGCGACCGGTGCGCCTTGAGCGGGTCCGGCATGGCAGGCTCGGGATGATGCCGCGATCGGCGGAAGGCGAAGACCGACAGCACGACGATCACGACGCCGACGATCGTCTCGAGCACCGCGATCGCGACATCCGGCTGGCGATGGGTGCGGGCCGTGGGCACGGCCTGGGCGGCGAGCGTGAACATCGAGACCACGATGAGCATGCCCGCGGCCCACCCGATCAGGAAGGGCAGGCCCGCACGCGCGCGGTTAGGCGACAGCAGGATCAGGATGGTCGCCATGATCGGCACCGAGCTGATCGCGACCGCCACCGCGATCGGGATGATGTGGCCGATGGCCTCCACTCGCCACACTCCTCACGCGGGGTCCGGGGTGCTGAGCCGACGACTGCCAGGCGAAACGGCTGCGCGAACTCAGTCTGCCCGAACCGCGGTCCCCCGAAGAGGGTGATCCGTCGACGCGCGCTCGATCTCCTCACCGATGATGCGGGCGGCCTCGGGATAGCGGTCCGGGTCGCGACCCGAGTAGTTCAGGCGGATGTGCGGAGCGGATGCCTCGGCCGGGAACCACTCGGTTCCGTCGGCGATGATCACGCCGCGGCCCTCGCACGCGCGCACGATCCCCGCCGCATCGATGCCGTCGGGCAGTCGCAGCCACAGATTGAGCCCGCCCTGCGGCGTCAGCTCGAGGTGCGCGTCGGGAGCGTGTTCGCGCAGGCTCTCGACCAGGAGGTCGCGGCGAGCGCGCAGCAGCTCTCGCAGCGAGCGCAGATGGGTCCGCCAGGCGGACTGCGTGACGACATCGAGCGCTGCGGCCTGGAGGAGCCCGCTCACATACATCGACTCGGCGGCGCGATCCGCGAGGATGCGATCCCTGGCCGGCCCGCGTGCGGTGACAGCCGCCACCCGCAGCGCGGGCGAGACGCTCTTGGTGAGCGACCGGATGTAGATGACGTGGCCGTCGTCGTCGGCGGCGGCGATCGGATGCGGGTCGGCGTCGATCGCAAGGTCGTGCGCCCAGTCGTCCTCGATGAGGAAGGCGCCGTGACGGCGAGCGAGTTCGAGCACGTCGCGGCCGAGCTGCGTCGACCACTGCGCACCGGTGGGGTTGGCGAACGTCGGCTGGACGTAGAACGCGCGAGCGCCCGTCTGCTCGAAGGCGCGGGCGACGTCTTCGAGGTCCGGTCCGTTTGGGCCGCTCGCGACGGGGACGAGCGTGACGTCCGCCTGCGCGGCGGCCAGGATCGCGCCCCAGTACGTCGGCGACTCGATCAGCAGCGGCTGCCCCGGCCCGACGAGCGCGCGGAACAGCGAGCTCAGGCCGCTCTGGCTCCCCGACAGGATGAGCACGTCGCGAGCGGACGGCGGCGTGACGCCGGCGGGCGCCGCCCCGGCGAGCTCCGCGGCGAACCAGGCCTGCAGATCGGGCATCCCCGCCACCGGCGAGCGGGTGATCGCGGCATCCGTCCGGGCAGCGCGCGCGATCGCGGAGCGCACGAGGCGCTCCGGCAGCAGCTCCCGGTCGGGATAGCCCGCGTGCAGAGCGATCGCGTCGGGGGCAGTCGAGCGCTGCGCCGACGGCAGCCCGAGGAGCCGGGACGGCGGAGCGCCGAGCGCCGCGGTCTGCCAGGCGTAGTCCGCCGGCCGTGCGGTGCGGACGGCGCGGACGAACGTGCCGACCCCCGGCCGGCTCTCGATCAGCCCCAGCCCGGCGAGCACGCGCATCGCCTTCTGCACGGTCACGGGGCTCGCGCCGTACTCCGCTGTGAGTTCGCGGTTCGACGGCACCTGCGCGCCCGGCGGCGCGGTGGTGATCCATCGGCGCAGGCCTTCGACGATGCGATCAGTGCTATCGTTTCCCATGTCAGGACACAGTAGCGTTATCGTCGCGACGTCACCAGCGCTATCCATGCGCACCGGCCTGTGGTGGGGATTCCTGGGCGTCGTCGCCTTCTCGTTCACGGTCCCGTTCACCCGTGTGGCGCTCGGGGGGCTGTCTCCGCTGTTCATCGGCGCCGGGCGCGCCGTGGTCGCCGCCGCGCTGGCCGCCGCCGCATTGGCGCTGACGCGTCAGGCCCTGCCCGACCGCCGGCAGTGGGCCCGCTTGGCGATCGTGGCAGGCGGCGTCGTCGTCGGATTTCCGCTGCTCACGTCTTTCGCGCTGACGACCGCCTCGGCAACGCACGGGGCCGTTGTGATCGCACTCCTCCCCGCGGCGACGGCGGTGATCGCGGTCCTCCGCACGAAGGAGCGGCCCGCACGCGCGTTCTGGGTGTTCGCCGGACTCGGCGCCGCGGCAGCCGTCGCCTTCGCCGCGATCCACGGCGGCGGATTCGGCCGACTGCAGTGGTCGGACCTGCTCCTGTTCGGCGCGGTGCTCGCCGCCGCCATCGGCTACGCCGAAGGAGGGATGCTGTCGCGCGAGCTCGGTTCGTGGCAGACGGTGTCATGGGCGCTCGTGCTCGCGTCGCCCCTGATGATCGTCCTCACCACGGTCTCGGCGGTGCAGCAGCCGCCGACGGCGACGCCCGTCGAGTGGGGCGCATTCGCCTACCTCGGCGTCGTGAGCATGTTCCTGGGGTTCTTCGCCTGGTACCGCGGCCTGGCGATCGGCCCCATGGCGCGGGTGAGCCAGGTGCAGCTCGTGCAGCCCGTCATGACGATCCTCTGGGCGGCCCTGCTCCTCGGCGAACCGCTCACCTGGCCGACGGTCCTGGGCGGGACCGCGGTCATCCTCTGCGCCGGCCTCGCCGTGCGCACCCGCCTCGACCCGAAGGAGCCCCGCTGATGCGCCACACCCCCCGATACCTGATGACCGACCCGGCCGAGGTGAAGCGACTCATCCGCCACCACCCGTGGGCGACCTTCGTGTCGCCGACGTCGGCCGGGCTGGTCGCTTCGCACTACCCGGCGCTGCTCGAGGACGGCGAGGGCGACGACATCACGATCGCCACGCACTTCGGCCGCCCCGACGAGGTCGCCCATGAGATCGGCAGCCACGAGGTTCTCGTCATCGTCCAGGGCCCCCACGACTATGTGTCGCCCAGCTGGTACGCGCCGGGCGACCTCGTCCCGACGTGGAATCACGTCACGGCGCATCTGTACGGCGTGCCGGAGCTGCTGTCGGAGGACGAGAACTACGCGATGCTGACCCTGCTGACCGACCGCTTCGAGCACCATCGGCCCGACGGCCGGAGCCTGCGGGAGGACGAGGAGGGCACGCGCCGCATCGCGAAGGGCACCGTGGGGATCCGCATCCGGGTCAGTCGGTTCGACGCGCGCGCCAAGCTCAGCCAGAACAAGCCGGCCGAGGTGCGCGAGAACGTGATCGCACACCTCGAACGGCACAGCCCGGACCTCGCGGCCGCGATGCGTCGCGCGCCGGAGCTGACCGAACCCCGCTGACGTCGCAGGTCAGGCGATGCGAGTGCCGGGAGGGAGCTTCCGCGCAGGGGTGCGCGTGCGCGCCCACGCCCACCACAGGAGCCCCGCCGCGAGGGCGAGCTGAAGCGCGAGCCCCACGAACCAGCTCGGCGTGCTCTGCGCGACGATCTCCTCGGGGCTCCGCTGGTTCGCTCCCGGCTGCGGACTGCACTCGTCATAGGTCACATCGGCCTCTGGGGGCTGCTGCGCCATCCTCACGCCGGCCTTGATCTGCCCGAACATGTCGACCGGGTTGCCCTGGGCGTCGTACGCGGTGGGCGTCGCATCGGCGAGGATCACGAAGGGGTTCGCGGCCAGGATCCACCACACCCGGTCGAATCGCGCGACCTCGTTGGTGTACGTCGACCATTCGCCGCAGTCGAGAGTCACATCGTCGTCGCACGGGTACTCGTCGGACGGCTCCTCGCCCGGCATGCACGGGAACGTCTCGCCCTCGTACGCATCCCAGTCGAGCGAACGGTAATGGGTCACCTGCTCGGTGCGCATCGTCGCGCCGACCAGGCCGAACGCGATGAGCGTGCCGACCACGAGCGCCATGACCACCAGGTAGGTCGTCGCCACCGAGAACAGGGGCCGGGCGATGATGCCGCTCAGAGCGACGCCGATCGCGGCGATGACTCCGACCTCGATCACCAGGACGACGAGCGACACCGCGATCGTGGCGGGGTCCGCTCCCCCGGTCAGGGTCGCGGCGAGGAGGAACGGGACCGACACGGCGACGAAAGCGAGACCGGTCACCCACGCGGCGAGGAACTTTCCGAGGATGATCTCGCCGGTCGTGGCGAGCGTGACCTGCACCGGAGCGAGGGTCGCGGCATCCCGATCGCCGTTGACGGAGTTGCCGCTCAGCGTCGGCGACACCAGCACGATGAGCAGCAGCGTGATGTAGACGATCGTCGAGAAGATCGCCGACCCCTGCTGCTGGGGAATCCAGCTGTACGCGAGGAAGGAGAGCACCGTCACCAGAAGCAGGAGCAGCGCGAAGACGCCGAGCAGCACGTACCAGGCGACGCTGCGGGTGCGCTGCGTGAGCTCGAGGCGGACGATGGTTCCGAGCCGCTGGCCGCTCATGACGTAGCCTCCTCGTCGCTCGCCGCGCCCGCCGGCGGCGCCGGCGGCTCGGGTGCGGGTGCTTCCGGGGCGGGCGGGGCCTGCGGCGGCACGCCCCTGCCGAGGTCGAGGAACGTGCGCTCGAGGCTGCCCTGCGCGGCAGCGAACTCGGCCACGGGCAGACCTGCGGCGACGAGTTCGCGCAGCGCAGAGGCGGCGATCTCGTCGGAGCCGAACTCGACGACCACGTCGCGGCGGTCGATCGCGACAGCCGCCGCATCGATCCGCAGCGCGTCCGCGACCTGGCCGGCGGCGACGGATGCCTCGATCCCCGCCAGGCGCACCCGCCACCCACGGGCCCGCCTCGAGGCGGCCTCCACGCGGCCGGCGTCCACGGTCTCGCCCGCAACGAGGAACACAGCGTCGTCGACGACCTCTTCGAGCTCGGAGAGGATGTGACTCGACACGAGGACCGTGCGACCCTCGGCGGCGAACCGCCGCAGCAGCACCCGGAGGTCGATGCGCGCCTGCGGATCGAGGCCCGAGGCGGGCTCGTCGAGCAGGAGCACGCGAGGGTCGTGCACGAGGGCGCGCGCGAGGCCGAGCCGCTGCTTCTGGCCGCGCGAGAGCACCTTCGCGGGAGCGTCGGCGAGCGCCGTGAGCCCCACCTCGGCCAGCAGCGCCTCCGCCCTGGCCGCGGCGGCGGGCTTCGGCATCCCGTACAGCCGCGCCGTCACGATCAGGGTCTCCCGCGACGAGAGCGAACCCCACGCACCGAGCGCGTCGGGCATCCACCCGATGAGCGCGCGGGCGGCGTGCGGCTCGGTCACGGGATCGACGCCGCCGATGCGGATGGTGCCCGCATCGGGCGCGAGGAGCGAGGCGAGCATGAGCAGGAGGGTCGTCTTGCCTGAGCCGTTGGGTCCGACGAGTCCGGTCACGCGCCCTGCGTGCGCTTCGAGCGACACGCTGTGCACCGCCTGGATCTCACCGAACGCGCGACGGACTCCTTCGACGACGATGCCGGGGGAGGTCACGGACCTCACCCTAGCCAGCCGCGCCCGCCCCGCCTCAGGATCGGAAGAACGCCACGCCGAGATCGGGGTGGTCGACGAAGACGCCGTCGACCCCGGCATCCCGGATCACCGCCCACTCCGACTCCCAGTCGCCGAACGCCGCCGCTCCGCCCTTGCCCCGGAACTGCCCGATCAGGAAGTTGTTCTCCGGCCGGCACGTCCAGGTGTAGACGCGCAGTCCGCGCTCGTGCGCGTCGGCGACGACCCGCGACGGCCCGGTGAGGCGCCCGAGCTTGTCGGGGGCGAGGATCATGCGCTTGTCGACGCTGATGCCGTCGACGCGGCCGGCGAGGGCGTCGAGCCCGGCCGGCGCCGCGGTCGCCCGGTAGGTCGGAGCCGCCTTGCCCTGCGCCGCGAAAAGGTCGAACGGGCGACCGGCGGCCTCGAGAAGATAGATGTACGCCGCCGGGATGCCGCGTTCCTGCAGCGCATGGAGCACCGTCGACTCGAACGATTCGATCGTCAGCGGCAGCCGGCCTTCGGCCCATCCGGCCTCGTGGAGCTCGGCGTCGATGAGGGCGGCGATGTCCCACCCGATCGAGGCGAAGTAGGTGGCGTGCTTGATCTCGAGCACCACGCCGATCTCGCGGCCCTGCGCGAGCGACCCCTCACGCACCAGGTCGAGCACGTCGCGGAGGCGCAGGACAGGCTGTGCGTCGTCGAAGCTCGCGCTCGTCGTGCGCAGGTGCGGGAGGCGCTCGCGGCAGCGAAGCGTCGAGAGCTCGTCCCACGTGAAGTCCTCGGTGAACCAGCCCGTCAGCTCGGCGCCGTCCACCGTCTTCGTCGTCCGGCGGCCCCTGAACTCGATGCGGTCGGCGACATCGGTGGTACCTGAGATCTCGTTCTCGTGCCGGACGACGAGCACCCCGTCGGCCGACACCACGATGTCGGGCTCCACTGCGTCGACCCCCAGCTCGAGCGCCAGGTCGTACGACGATCGCGAATGCTCGGGCCGGTACCCCGGCGCTCCGCGATGGCCGATCACGAGCGGATTCCGGCGGGGCATCGTCTCAGGCTACCGGCGCCTCATGAACGTTCGACGAGGGCCCATGGCGCTCAAAGCCCACTCCCAGCCGCGGCCTGCCGCGGAACCCACGGCGTCGGATATCGTTGATCAACAGCACATGCTGTTCAACCCCGACTTGGAGTGTGAGAGCAGTGGCCCTCGACAACCCCGCGTTCAGCAACCCGGCCTTCCAGGACCCGAAGGCCGTCAAGACCTACCCGGGCGGACGCCAGGCTGCCGGCCTGACGCCCCCGGCGGCGCAGACCCAGTTCGCGACCGCGCAGCACGCCGGAACGGATGCCGCGGCCCAGGCGCAGCTCGAGGGCATGTACGCCGCCCCGGCTGCCGGTGCCATCGAGACCGACCGCATGTCGGTCGAAGACACGGTGTGGAAGACCGTCGGCCTGTTCGCGGTGCTGCTCGTCGGCGCGGTCGCCGGATGGATCTGGACCATGGCGCCCGTCGCCGAGACCGGCATGCCGACGATCATGCCGTGGATCATCGGCGGCCTCGTCGGCTTCGTCCTCTCGCTCGTCGTCATCTTCACCTCGCGCAAGAAGATCCGTCCCGCGCTGATCTTCGCGTACGCCGCCGCGGAGGGCCTCTTCGTCGGAGGCATTTCGGCCTTCTTCGAGATTCAGTGGGAAGGCATCGTCCTGCAGGCGACGCTCGCGACCCTGTCGGTCGTGGGAGTCACCCTCGCCCTCTTCGCCAGCGGCAAGGTCCGCGCGTCGAAGAAGGCCACCAAGATCTTCATGATCGCGATGGTCGGCTACCTGGTCTTCTCGCTCCTGAACCTCGTCCTCATGTGGACGGGCGTCGCCCCCAACGCCTTCGGCCTTCTGAGCGAGACCTTCATGGGCATCCCTCTCGGCCTCATCATCGGCGTCCTCGTCGTGATCATGGCGGCGTACTCGCTCGTGCTCGACTTCGACTCGATCCAGCAGGGTGTGCGCAACGGCGCTCCGCGCCAGTACGGCTGGCTCGGCGGCTTCGGCATCATGGTGACCGTCGTCTGGCTCTACATCGAGATCCTGCGAATCATCGCGATCGTCCGCGGCAGCAACTAGCTCCCGCGCTCAGCGCTCGAACGGCCGTCCGGTTCTCCGGGCGGCCGTTCTGCTCTGAGCGGAAGCGGTCGAGCGCCGAGGCATCCGCGTTCTATCGTGACCGCATGGCCGAGATCATCCCGCTTCCGACGAAGGCCGCGCGGCCCGCGCCGCGCTCTCCCCGCGAACCCGAGCCGCTGTGGCGCGATGCGCTCGGCGACCGGCTGCGCCGGCTGCGCCACGAGCGGGGCGAGCGCCTCGCCGACACCGCCGAACGCGCCGGCGTCTCGCCCCAGTACCTCTCCGAGATCGAGCGCGGGCTCAAGGAGCCTTCGAGCGAGATGATCGCCGCCGTCGCGGGCGCGCTCGAGGTGACGCTGGTCGAGCTCACCGCGGCCGTGGTCGACGACCTGCGGTCGCACGCCGCCGAGCGCGCCGTCGTGGGCGTCCGCGCGGCCTACTCGCTGGCCGCCTGACCCCGGGCGGTTTGTGTGGAGTACGTGCTGCTCCAAGCCGTACTAGACCGTCGTCTTCTCCACACAAACCGAGGTGGGTGGAGGCGAGGGTGGCCTGGCCCGCGTCGGCGGGGCTCGCTAGCGTGGGGCGGGTGAGCCCTGCGCGCAAAGAGGAGATCCTCGAGATCGACGGGCACGACGTGCGGGTCTCGAGCCCCGACAAGGTCGTGTTCCCCGACCCGGGGCTCACCAAGCTCGACGTCGTGAGGTACTACCTCGCCGTCGCCGAAGGAGCGCTGCGCGGCGCCGGCGGCAGGCCGATGGTGCTCAAGCGCTTCGTGAAGGGCATCGACCAGGAGGCGTTCTTCCAGAAGCGCGTGCCCGAGAACCACCCGGACTTCATCGACACCGCGGTCCTGCAGTACGCCCGGGGCACGTCGGCCGAGGAGGCGGTGATCCGGGATGCCGCGGGCCTCGCGTGGGTCGTCAACCTCGGGTGTCTCGACCTCAACCCCCATCCGATCCGCGCCGAAGACCTCGACCACCCCGACGAGCTGCGGATCGACCTCGACCCGATGCCCGGCGTCGACTGGTCGCAGCTCGTCGACGTCGCGATGGTCGCGCGCGAGGTGCTCGACGACGTCGGGCTCGTCGGCTGGCCGAAGACGAGCGGATCGCGGGGCCTCCACATCCTCGTCCGCATCGCGCCGTCGTGGGACTACAAGCAGCTCCGGCTGGCCGCCGAGACGCTGGCCCGAGAGGTCGAGAACCGGGCACCCGGTCTCGCGACGGCTCGCTGGTGGAAGGAGGAGCGCGGAGAGAGCGTGTTCGTCGACTTCAACCAGAACGCGAAGGACCGGACCGTGGCATCCGCCTATTCGATCCGTCCGCTGCCCGACGCGCGGGTGTCGACCCCGATGGACTGGGACGAGGTCGCCGTGCGACGCCCCGAGGAGTTCACCGTGACGACGGTGCTCGAGCGCTTCGCCGCGATCGGCGATCCCCACCGGGGGATCGACGACGCCGTCGGTTCGCTCGAGGGACTCCTCGCCCTGGCGACCGAGCTCGGCCCGGCAGAGAAGCCGCCGCGGGCAGGAGGCGCCGACGGCCGACGTCAGTCGACGATGCCCCTCATCGAGATCGCCCGGACCAAGACCAAGCCCGAGGCGCTCGAAGCGCTCGAGGAGTGGAAGGCGAAGCATCCCGCCGTCGTTTCTCAGCTCCACCCCGCCGACGTGCTCGTCGACGGGATGCGCGGTTCGAGCTCGCTGTGGTACCGCGTGCGGGTGAACCTGCAGCACGTGGCCGACGGCGAGCGCCCGCCGCAGGAGGAGCTCATCGCCGACTACGACCCCTGGGCCGGAAAGGTGTGGCCCGGCGCCGCCCCCGGCTGATCGTCAGCGCCCCGGACTCGCCAGTGCGACCTCGAGGCGCTCGAGGCCGTACTCGAACGCCTCGTCGACGTCGCCCCCGAGCTGGAACGCGCCGGCGAGCTCCATGTTGACGAAGCCGGTCGCCCATGCCGTCAGCAAGCGTGCGGCGTCGAGCGCGTGCTCCGCGCCGACCGCGTCGCGTGCGGCGGTCAGCACCGGTTCGCTCGCCCGCCGGAGGGCATCGGCGCTCCCCGACATCGCGTACATCAGCCGGAAGCCCTCGGGGTGATCATGGGCGAACGACCGGTAGCCGCGGGCGAGCCCGACGAGCGAGCCATCGGATGCCGCGAGCCGGGCGCCGAGGTCGTCGACGGTCGCCTCGACCACGAGCTGCAGGAGAGCGTCGCGGTCGCGCACACGCTTGTAGAGCGAGGGGGCGCGCACCCCGACCCGATCGGCGACGGCCTGCATCGTGACCTTGGCCGCGCCGCCGAGTTCGAGCACATCGCGCCCGGCGTCGACGATGGCGGCGAGCGACGTGCGGTCGGGTGTCGGCATGACGTCCTCCTGCGATGGCTATTGACATAAGCTATCATAGCTACGTACCATAGCCAGCACAACCACTCTCTCCTCGGAGGCACCTATGCGACTCGGACCGAACCTGCACCGCATCGGCAACGACATCGTCGCCGCGTATCTGGTCGTGACGCCCGACGGCATCACGGTCGTCGACGCCGGCCTCCCCGGGCACTGGAACGACCTCACCGAGGAGCTCACGTCGATCGATCGATCGGTCGACGACATCCGCGGCGTCGTGCTCACGCACGGAGACAGCGACCACGTCGGCTTCGCGGAGCGGCTGCGACGCGACCACGGCGTGCCGGTCTATGTGCACGCCGCCGACGCCGACCGGGCGAAGGGCGGCGACAAGCCGAAGACGCCGATGGGCCCGATGCGCCTCGGCGCCACCCTTGGCTTCTTCACCTACGCGCTCCGCAAGAAGGGCTTCCGCACGGAGTACCTCACCGAGGTGGTCGAGGTCGCCGACGGCGATGTGCTCGATCTGCCCGGCGCACCGCGCGTCATCGGCCTTCCGGGCCACTCCCCCGGCAGCATCGCCGTCCACGTCCCGCTCGCCGAGGCGGTGTTCGTCGGCGACGCCCTCACGACGCGCCACGTGTTGACCGGTCACGCCGGCATGCAGCCGGCGCCGTTCACCGACGAGCCCGACCTCGCGCTCCAGTCGCTCGACCGGCTCGCCGCCGTCGACGCACTGTGGGTGCTGCCCGGCCACGGGACGCCGTGGCAGGGTTCGCCCGCCGACGTCGCGGCGGCCGTCCGCGCCGGCGCCCGAACCTGACCCCGCCGCGCGCGAGCGTGCCACAACTCCTCCCAACTCGGTGCGCCCCGCTGCGTGCGTGCACCTCGCGCCGCACGTGAGCGTGCACCTCGCCGCGCGTGAGCGTGCCACAACTCCCCCCTGCGTGCGTCCCCTCGCGCTTGCGCGCGCGCCTCGCCGCACGTGAGCGTGCCAGAACTCCTCTCCTCGGGTGCACTGTGCTCGCTGATCCCCGGATTCACGACGACGACCTCGCCCTCAGGCCCGAGCCGGGAGGAGTTGTGGCCGGGCCGGGCCGAGCCAGCCGGGAGGAGTTGTGGCCCGCCGGGCGGGGCCGGGCCGGGAGGAGTTGTGGCCCGCCGGGCCGGGCCGGGAGGAGTTGTGCACGGCCGCCAGGGCCAGGAGGATTTGTGGCCCGCCGAGCCGGCCCGGGCTGGGCTGGGCAGAGCCGGGCTGGGCAGGGCGGGGCTGGGCGGGGCTGGGCCGGGCCGGGCATCCCGCTCAGCGCTCGGCGAGCACCCGGTCCGCCAGGCCGTAGGCCACGGCATCCGATGCGGTGAACACACGATCGCGATCGGTGTCGGCTCGCAGCTGTGAGGCATCCTTCCCGGTGTGGCGGGCCAGGATCGCCTCGACGTCCCCGCGCACGCGCACGAGCTCATCGGCCTGCAGGATCAGGTCGGGGATCGCGCCTCTCCCCTGCCCGGCGGGCTGATGCAGCACGACGCGGGCGTGGGGCAGCACGGCGCGCTTGCCCGCGGCGCCGGCTGCCAGCATCACCGCGCCGACGCCGATGGCCTGCCCGACGACGGTGGTGGCGACATCCGGCCGCACGTGCTGCATCGTGTCGTAGACCGCCAGCATCGCCGCGGGGTCTCCGCCCTCGCAGTTGATGTAGAGCTGGATGTCGCGATCGGGGTTGTCGGCATCGAGGTGCAGCAGCTGCGCGATGAGCGCGTTCGCGACCCCGGCGTCGATGCCCGTCCCGAGGTAGACGACGCGTTCGGTGAGCAGGTGCGAGTAGACGTCCATCACGCGGTCGCCGCGCGGATGCTGCGCCACGACGTTCGGGATCGTGTACGAGGTCACGCCGCCACCGCCCCGGACCCGACGGGCGCACCCGGACCGAGACCGGCCGGCCGCCGTCGTCGCGGCACGACCTGCGCGAAGTCGTCGACGATGCCGTCGATGAATCCGTAGTCGAGCGCCTCGGCCGCGGTGTACCAGCGGTCGTGGAGCGAGTCCTCGAAGATCCGGTCGAGCGGCTGACCCGTGTCGGATGCGATGATCCCGAGCACGGTGTCGCGCATGTGCCGGAGATCGCCGGCCTGCACCTCGACCTCGACCGTCGAGCCGCCGATTCCCGCCGAGCCCTGGTGCATGAGGATCCGGGCATGCGGAAGCGCGCGGCGTTTGCCGGGCGTGCCTGCCGACAGGAGGAACTGGCCCGCGCTGCATGCGAGGCCGAGCGCCACCGTGGCGATGTCGTTGGGGATGAGGCGCATCACGTCGCGGATCGCGAGCATCGACGGCACCGAGCCGCCGGGCGAGTGGATCCAGAGGGAGATGTCGGATGCCTCGTCCTCCGCCGCGAGCGCGAGCAGCTGCGTCGCGAGGAGGGTGCCGTTGTCGTCGTCGAGCGGACCGTCGAGCACGAGCACGCGCTGATGGAACAGCTCGCGTCGGGCGTCAGCGCCGAACATCGGGATCTTGCCTTCTTCTGCCATGCCCTCAGCCTGCGCGCCTCGGAGGGCGGGGGCACCCGGATCCGCCGTCGGCGGCTCCGCCCACGGCAGAGCGGATCCGGGTGAAAGCGGCGGGATGGATCGCGGAGATCGGGGCCCGGCACGCGCCGACACGGCGATACGTCCCCGCCGCTTCACGCCGGGCCACGCCGGCCACGTCGCGCCGCGCCGCGCCGGGCCAGGCCGGCCACGCCGGGCCGAGCCACGCCGGGCAGGGCCACGCCGGTCCACGCCGACCGCGCCGCGCCGGTCCACGCCTGGCCTGCCACGCCGGGCCGGGCCACGCCTGGCCGGGCACGCCGGGCCGAGCCACGCCGGTCCACGCCGACCGCGCCACGCCTGGCCGGGCACGCCGGGCCGAGCCACGCCGGTCCACGCCGACCGCGCCGCGCCGCGCCGCGCCGCGCCGGCACCGGGCTATCCCGCGCGGCGGGAGGGGGTGTCGACCGCGGCGCGCAGTGCGGCGACGAGAGCGGGGAGCACAGCATCGGGCGCGAACGCCGCCGCCGCAGCCCGAGCGGCGACCGACAGGCGCTCGCGCCGCTCCTCGTCGAGGAGCAGTCCGATCACGGCGTCGGCAAGACCGTCGACGTCGCCCGGCGCGACGAGCACGCCGGCGTCGCCGATCGCCTCGCGCGGGCCGTAGCGGGCGTCGAACGACACCACCGGAAGTCCGCGCGCGAGGGCCTCGGCGATCGCCAGACCCTGCCCCTCGAACGCCGTGGACACAAGGAACATCGCCGCACGGTCGAACACCGCATCGCGCTCGTCGGTCGTGCCGCGCAGCCGCACCGCATGCGCAAGGCCCAGCTCCTCGATCAGGGCTCCGAGCTCGTCGCGCAGCGGCCCGTCGCCGTACACGTCGAGGCACGCGTCGGGCACGGCCGCCACGACGAGGGCCCAGGCGCGGATCGCGAGATCGACGCGTTTCTGAGGCGCGAGGCGGTTCACCATGACGACGGTGCGCGGGTCGCGGGATGCCGCAGCCGGCGGCTCTTCGCCGAGATCGATGGTGCTCGGCACGACGTGGAACGTGCCGGGGTCGCCGAAGCGCGCGGCGACGTCGTCGCGCTGCGCGCGCGTGGGCCACAGGATCGCGTCGTAGCGGTCGAGCGTCTCGAGCCAGCGCCGCCACATGCCTTCGACGGGGGCGTCGGGATCGTCGTGCGGCGCCGGCAGATGCGAGTTGTGCACCGTGTGCACGAGCCGGACCCGAGGATCGGCCCAGCCGACCAGGGTCTCGCCGACCTGCCGAGATTCGACGATCACGACGAGCAGGCGGCCGGGATCGCCGGATGCCGTGCGGCGCTCGTCGGCGATGTGCGTCAGCCAGGCGACGTACAGCCCACGGAATCCGCGCAGCCACCGATCGCCGTCGGGCCCGTGGACGATGATGGGAGCGTCCGTCAGGTGCCACTCGGGGTTGTCACGGAAGACCGGAAGAGACAGGAGCGGGCGGCCCGCGGCATCCGTCACCTCTCGCCGCTCTCCGGGGGGCGCCTCCGCACCCGCGGGCTCGGCCGCGGCCCAGAGCCAGGACGGGTCGGCGACGACGTCGTCGAAGAGGTTGCGCGCCGAAGTCGTCCGTTCGAGAAGTCCGGCGTCGACGAACTCCTGTCGCTGCGCCGCGTGCACGTCGGGCGGAGCGCCGTCGACGCTCAGCTGCAGAGGCTCGACGGCGCCTGCCGCAGCCAGGAGCTGCAGCCGGCGCGGCACGGCGACGGCGAAGCCGCCGTCGAGCCCGAGCGCGACCCGACTGCCGAGCAGGACGTAGTCCGCGTCGGGCAGTGTCGTGTCGGCGTCGCCGATCACTCCCACTCGATGGTCCCCGGCGGCTTCGACGTGACGTCGAGCACGACGCGGTTGACCTCGCGCACCTCATTGGTGATGCGGTTCGAGATGCGGGCGAGCACGTCGTACGGCAGCCGCGTCCAGTCGGCGGTCATCGCGTCTTCGCTCGAGACGGGGCGCAGCACGATCGGGTGGCCGTAGGTGCGGCCGTCGCCCTGCACGCCCACCGAGCGCACGTCGGCGAGCAGCACCACCGGGCACTGCCAGATCTCGCCGTCGAGACCGGCCTTCGTCAGCTCTTCCCGCGCGATGGCGTCGGCGTCACGCAGAATCTCGAGGCGGTCAGCGGTGACCTCACCGACGATCCGGATGCCGAGGCCGGGGCCCGGAAAGGGCTGGCGCGCGACGATCGCCTCGGGGAGGCCCAGTTCGCGGCCGATGGCGCGCACCTCGTCCTTGAAGAGCGTGCGCAGCGGCTCGACGAGCTCGAACTGCAGGTCTTCGGGGAGGCCGCCGACGTTGTGGTGCGACTTGATGTTCGCGGTGCCGGTGCCGCCGCCGGACTCGACGACGTCGGGGTAGAGCGTGCCCTGCACGAGGAAGCGGATCGGCTCGCCATCGGCCGCGGCCTCGGCGACGAGCTCGCGCTCGGCGGCCTCGAACGAGCGGATGAACTCGCGGCCGATGATCTTGCGCTTCTGCTCGGGGTCGCTGACGCCCTCGAGCGCGGTGAGGAACTGCTCGCGGGCGTCGATCGTGATGAGGCGCACGCCGGTCGATGCGACGTAGTCGTTCTCGACCTGCTCGCGCTCGCCCTTCCGCAGCAGCCCGTGGTCGACGAAGATCGCGGTCAGCTGGTCGCCGACGGCTTTGTGCACGAGCGCCGTCGACACGGCGGAGTCGACGCCGCCGGAGAGGGCGGAGATCACGCGACCGGAGCCGATCTGCGCCTGGATGCGCTCGACCTGCTCGGCGATGACATTGCCGCTGTTCCAGTCGGCCGGGAGCCCCGCGGCCTTGTGGAGGAAGTTCTCGATGACCTGCTGGCCGTGGTCGGAGTGCTTGACCTCGGGATGCCACTGCACACCGTAGAAGCGCTTCTCGTCGCTGCCGAACGCCGCCACGGGGGTCGCCGATGTCGACGCGAGCACGTCGAAGCCCTCGGGAGCGCGCGACACCTGGTCGCCGTGGCTCATCCACACGTTCTGGTCGACCGGCTGGCCGCCCAGCAGCACGCCGCCGTCACCGGTGACCGCGGCATCCGTCGCCCCGTACTCGCGCAGGCCGGTGTTGGCGACCTCTCCGCCGAGGGCCTGCGCCATCACCTGGAAGCCGTAGCAGATGCCGAGCGTCGGAACCCCGAGGTCGAACACGCCGGTGTCGAGGGCGGGGGCGCCCGGCTCGTAGACCGACGACGGACCGCCCGAGAGGATGATGCCGACCGGGTTCTTCTCCGCGATCTCGGCGGCCGATGCGGTGTGCGGCACGATCTCGCTGTACACGCCCGCCTCGCGCACGCGCCGGGCGATCAGCTGCGCGTACTGCGCACCGAAGTCGACGACCAGGACGGGACGCTGGGAGGTTTCGGTCTGCTCGGTCAACGCTTGTTCTCCGTGGGGATCGCGTGGGTGAGGGAGGAGTGCTCGGCGCGCGAGTGCAGCTCGGCGTCCTCGCGCTCCGTGAGGTACTGCTTGACCTCGCGGCCGACGCGCGCCTCCATGAAGAAGGACAGCAGCGGCACGATGCCGCCTGCGGCGAGCATGCCCAGGCGCAGCAGGTTCCAGCGCATGAGGCTCCACACGCGGAAGCACGAGACGAGGTAGACGACGTAGAACCAGCCGTGGGCGACGAGGATGCCGAGCGACAGGTTGAACCCGTCACCGGTCGACTCCGCGCCGTCGGGGCCTTCGACAACGGGAGCCCACCACAGGAAGCCGCCGGAACCGCCGAGGAAGAGCTCGAGGTGGAACGCGTACTTCATCACCATCTCGCCGACCAGCAGCAGCAGCATCGTGCCGGTGATGATCGAGCAGATCTGGTAGAACTTCAGGGCTCCGCGGATCGCCGGGAAGGAAGCGAGCTTCGGGGCGCGGGGCATGGCCCCCAGTCTACCCGCGGGATTCCGCGGCGCCGTCCGGCCCCGTTGCCTCGGCATCCTCGAAGTCCTCGAGCTCCTTCTCCCAGGCGTCGCGCGCGAGGCGGTACCAGAGGTAGAACGCGAAGCCGGCGAAGACCGCCCACTCGGCAGCGTAGAAGATGTTGAGCCAGTTGACGCCCGCCCCCTCCTCCGGCGCCGGCGAGGCGATGTCGGCGAGCGGCGGAGACGCCGCCTCCGAGGCCAGATACGGCCGGTACACCTCCAGCCCGTCGACGTCCTGCCAGCGCCCGAGCAGGGCGGCCGGCGACATGCGGGTCAGAGTCTGCGGGTCGGCGCCATCCGGCGGTGGAACGGGACCCTCGTCGGAGATGAGCCGGCCGGTCACGGTCGCAGGGGACTTCACCGGGGCCGATGCCCGGCGATCCAGCTGCTCGGCCGCGGCCTGGGCTTCGTCGAGAGTCGGCGCCCATCCGATCGCCACCGCGATCGACGTCGGCGCGTCGGTTCCCGACAGCCGCAGCTGGCCGGTCACCCAATAGCCCTCGACGTCGTCGTTGTACCTCGACTCGACGATCACGAAGTCACCGGGCATCCAGAAGCCTTCGGTGGTCACCCGCTGTCCGACGAGCGGCTCCGGCAGGTACTCCCCCGGTCCGGCGACATCCTCGAGCGGACGAACCTCCTCGGTCGCCCCGGCCGGCGGCGGATCGGTGTCGATCGCGCGCCCGAGCTGCCACTGGCCGAGCCAGGCGAACACGCCCGCGACGACGAGGCAGAGCAGCAGCATCCCGATCCACTGCGGGCGCAGCATGACCTCGCGCAGCGTCGGCGGGAAGACCTCGGGGTCGGCGGGGGTCGCTCCGCCCGGGGCGGGATCGGTCACGGCAGAGGTCATCCCGCGCTGTAGGGCGCCACGACGACCTCGACCCGCTGGAACTCCTTGAGGTCGGAGTACCCGGTCGTCGCCATCGACTTGCGCAGCGCACCGATCAGGTTGGCCGTGCCGTCTGCGACGGGCGCGGGGCCGTAGAGCACCTCTTCGAGCGAGGCGACCTGGTCGACCTTCACGCGGCGGCCGCGGGGAAGCTTGGAGTGGTGGGCCTCGGGGCCCCAGTGGAAGCCCTGCCCCGGGGCATCCGTCGCGCGCGCCAGCGCCACCCCGAGCATGACCGCGTCGGCGCCCATCGCGAGCGCCTTGACGATGTCGCCCGAGGTGCCCACGCCGCCGTCGGCGATGACGTGGACGTAGCGTCCGCCCGACTCGTCGAGGTAGTCGCGGCGGGCGCCGGCGACGTCGGCGACGGCGGTCGCCATCGGCGCGTGCAGGCCGAGGGTCGCGCGGGTGGTGGATGCCGCGCCCCCGCCGAAGCCGACGAGAACGCCCGCCGCACCGGTGCGCATCAGGTGCAGCGCCGCGGTGTAGGTGGCGGCGCCGCCGACGATGACGGGGACGTCGAGGTCGTAGATGAACTTCTTGAGGTTCAGCGGCTGATCGACCGACGACACGTGCTCGGCCGAGACGGTCGTGCCGCGGATGACGAAGAGGTCGACGCCGGCAGCCACGACGGTCTCGTACAGCTCCTGCGTGCGCTGCGGGGTGAGCGCGCCGGCGACGGTGACACCCGCCGCGCGGATCTCGGCAAGTCGTTCGCGCACGAGCTCGGGCTTGATCGGCTCGGAGTAGACCTCCTGCATGCGACGGGTCGCCGCGGCCTTCTCGAGGCCGGCGATCTCGGCGAGGAGCGGCGTCGGGTCGTCGTACCGCGTCCACAGGCCCTCGAGGTCGAGCACGCCGAGGCCGCCCAGCTGACCCAGCATGATCGCCGTCTGCGGGCTGACCACCGAGTCCATCGGCGCGCCGAGCACCGGGATGTCGAACTGGAACGCGTCGATCGTCCAGGCCGTGGAGACATCTTCGGGGTTGCGCGTGCGCCGCGAGGGCACGACCGCGATGTCGTCGAACGTGTACGCGCGGCGTGCGCGCTTGGCGCGACCGAGTTCGATGTCCATGCTCACTCCTCCAGCCTACCCGGGCGGCTCTGCACCACCCCATCCGGTCGTCTCGGCGGCTCAGCGCTCGCGCGCCACCCTCGTCTCGTCCCACACCGGGGCATCGGACTCGACCACCCGGCCGTCGGCGCCGAAGACGAGGAACCGGTCGAAGGAGCGCGCGAGCCAGCGATCGTGCGTCACGGCGAGCACGGTCCCCTCGAACCGCGCGAGCGCATCCTGCAGGGCTTCGGCCGAGACCAGGTCGAGGTTGTCGGTCGGCTCGTCGAGCAGCAGCAGGGTCGCGCCGGACAGCTCGAGCAGCAGGATCTGGAGCCGCGCCTGCTGCCCTCCAGACAGGCTGTCGAACGTCTGCTCCGCCTGCCCGACGAGCCCGTAGCGGTCCAGTGCCGAGCTCGCGGCATCCCGCGGCAGCCCCACGCGTGCGTCTTCACCGCGATGGAGGATGTCGAGGAGCGTCCGCCCGTCGAACTCCGGATGACGGTGGGTCTGCGCGAACCACCCCGGCACGATGCGCGCACCGAGGACGGCGCGTCCGGTGTGGCCCACGGGGTCGAGGCCGGCGCCGGTCGTCGTGACGTGCCCGAGCCGGCCGTCGGGGTCGGTGCCGCCCCGCGCCAGGAGACGCAGGAAGTGCGACTTGCCCGATCCGTTGGACCCGAGCACGGCGACGCGGTCGCCGAACCACACCTCCAGGTCGAACGGCTTCATGAGCCCGGTGAGCTCGAGCTGCTCGGCGACGACGGCGCGCTTGCCGGTGCGAGCTCCGCGCAGGCGCAGTGCGAGATCCTGCTCGGGCGGGCGCTCCTGTGGCGGACCGGCCTCCTCGAACTTGCGCAGGCGGGTCTGCGCCGCTCGGTAGCGCGAGGTGAAGCTGTCGTTCGCGGTGGCCTTCACCTTGAGGGTCGCCACGAGCTGCTTGAGCTTGGCGTGCTGCTCGTCCCATCGCCGGCGCAGTTCGTCGAGGCGCGACATCCGCTCGTCTCGCGCGCGGTGATAGGTGCGGAACCCGCCGCCGTGCACCCAGGCGGTGCTGCCCGCGCCGCCGGCTTCCAGGGTGACGATGCGGTCGGCGGCCCTGGCCAGCAGCTCACGGTCGTGCGAGACGAGCAGGACGGTCTTCGACGTCTCTCGCAGACGTTCCTCGAGCCATCGCTTGCCGGGCACGTCGAGGTAGTTGTCGGGCTCGTCGAGGAGCAGCACCTGGTCGGGCCCGCGCAGCAGCGCCTCGAGCGCGAGCCGCTTCTGCTCGCCGCCCGAGAGCGTCGTCAGCTCGCGGAACCGGGCGCGAGAGAACGGGATGCCGAGCGCCGCGGTCGTGCATGTGTCCCACACCGTCTCGTACTCGTAGCCACCCGCCTCGGCATAGTCGGCGAGCGCGCCGGCGTACCGCATCTGCGTGTCGAGGTCGTCGTGCTCGATGATCGCCGCCTCGGCGTCCTCGAGCTCGCGCGCCGCGCGGCGCACCCGGTCGGGGGCGACCGCGATCAGAAGGTCGTGCACCGTCTGCCCGGGTTCGCCGTGGCCGACGAACTGGTCCATGACGCCCAGCCCGCCCTCGATGGAGACGACGCCGGACAGCGCGGGCGTCTCACCTCGCACGATCCGCAGCAGGGTCGTCTTGCCTGCGCCGTTCTGGCCGATCAGGGCGGTGGTCGACCCCTCGCCCACCCGGAACGAGACCTCGTCGAGGAGCGGTCGCCCGTCCGGCAGCGCGTACGAGACGGCGGCGATGTCGATGTACCCCACGGTGTTCCCTGTCTGCTCCGAGCGGCATCGTTCGCCGTGAGGGGAGCCGACCAGACTATCCGGTGCGGCAGTCCGGCGCAGCATCGCGGAGGTTCGCGACGTTCGCGGAGGTTCGCGGCGAAGGACGCCGCGGTTCGCGCGAGTCTCCGCGACGAGGGATGCCCGCGTTCGCAGCCGCGCGTCACGCGGCCGCGTACCGCCCGGACTTGATCGCGCGGGCGCGGGCCTTCTCGGCCTCTTCCTCGCGGTTCTTCGGCGGCACGGTCGCGACGAGGTCGTCGAGCAGGTGCTGCGTGAGGTGCGCGATCTCGTGCACGGCGCGGTCGAAGGCCTCCTGGTTCGCCTTGGAGGGCTTCGTGGTTCCGGCGATCTTGCGCACGTACTGCAGAGCGGCGGCGTGGACCTCTTCGGACGAGGCTGCGGGCTCGAAGTTGTGGAGCGTGTGGATGTTCCGGCACATGCCGACGACGATACGCCGGGGGTCCGGCATCCGTCATCCCTCGCGGGGAGCGCTCACCACGGCTCGGCGCCGCGGGGCACCAGGTCGAGGATGTGCGGCAGCTCCGTCGGGAAGCACGAGCGGAACAGCTCGGTGATCTGCGGGTCGGAGCCGTAGTCGTCGACGAGGCGCAGGCCGATCATCGTGCTGATGAGCATGCCCTCGGCCATGAAGGCGCGGGCCTCGTCGGCTTCCAGCCCGAGCTCGTCGCGGAAGAATCGCCAGACGGCGGCGAACCCGCGGCGCGCGGCCGGGCCGATCACGGGGTGACTGCCCATGAGGTAGGCGTTCGCGAGGGTCTGGTGCAGCCCGCGGATCTCGAGCAGATCGACGTACGCCTGTCCGATGCGCTTGCCGGCGGGCAGTTCGGCGTCGTCTGCGGCGAGCGCCGCCCGGAAGCCCGCCAGCATGCGGGAGAGGGCGTCTTCGATCGTCGCGAGGAAGAGGTTCTCCTTCGATCCGAAGAGGCGCACGACGTACGGCTGGCTCACTCCGGCCGCACGCGCGACCTCATCGGTCGTCGCACCCTCGTATCCGCGGGCGCCGAACACGGCGAGCGCGGCGACCAGGATCTGACGCCGCCGCTCGTCCGACGACAGTCGCTTGACGGGATCGGCGACGGCCATGTCGGCGCGGGGAGTGGTCATGGTCGAAAGGTTATCAGCGAATGACTTGACTTTGTAATCAGTCGATTACTACATTGCCCTCGTAAGTAATCATCCAATTACTACCGGAGACCTCATGACCACCGAACCCCTCGCCTCGTCGGCATCCGTCGACGACATCGCCCCCGGGCGCTCGCCCCGGCGGACCCGGCCCTTCGCGCTCGTCGTGGCTGCGGCATCCCTCCCCATGTTCATGGCCACACTCGACAACCTCGTCATGACCAACGCACTCCCCGTGCTGCACGCGCAGATGGGCGCCTCGGTCGAGGAGCTGCAGTGGTTCGTCAACGCCTACACGCTGTCGTTCGCCGGAGCGATCCTCATCGCCTCTGCCCTCGGCGACCGGTTCGGGCGCCGCACGGTGTTCGCGATCGGCATCGCCGTGTTCGGCATCGGCTCGGTGCTCGCCGCCCTGAGCACCGACCCCGGCCAGCTCATCGCCGCCCGCGCCCTGCAGGGACTCGGCGGCGCCGGGGTGCTGCCGCTGTCACTCGCGCTGCTCAGCGGGGCCGTGACGCCGCAGCGGCGACCCCTCGCGATCGGAATCTGGGGCGGCATCTCCGGCCTCGGCGTCGCGGTCGGGCCGCTCATCGGCGGCGCGATCATGGAGGGCTGGGACTGGCAGGCGATCTTCTGGATCAACGTGCCGGTCGCGATCATCGCGATCCCGCTGGCGCTCGTCGTGCTGAGCAACGACTTCGGCGCCCGCGTGCGCATCGACGTGCCGGGCGCGATCCTCGCCGCAGCCGGCGTGCTCGCACTGGTCCACGCGATCGTGCGCGGCAACGACGACGGCTGGGACTCGCTCGGCGTGATCACCGAGATCGCGCTCGGCGCCGTGCTCCTCACGGCGTTCTTCTGGTGGCAGACGCGTACGAAGGCTCCGCTCGTGCCGCTGCGGCTCTTCCGCGACCGCTCGTTCTCGGTGACCAACATCATCGGCTTCGCGTTCAGCTTCGGCACGTTCGGCGCCGTGTTCATCCTCATCCAGTACCTGCAGGTGGTGCAGGGCTCGACGCCGTTCGAGGCGGCCGTGCAGACCACGCCGTGGACCCTCGCGCCGATGTTCGTCGCCCCGATCGCCGGCATGCTCGCCCCGCGCATCGGCACCCGCGTGCTCATGGTCGTCGGCCTCGCGCTCCAGGCCGCGGCCCTCACCTGGATCGCCGCGATCATGTCGCCCGACCTGGACTATCCCGCCCTGATCGTGCCGTTCGTGATGGCCGGCGTCGGCATGGCCCTCGTGTTCGCACCATCCGCCACCGCGCTCCTGGCGACCCTCGGCCTGATCGATCACGCGAAGGCGTCCGGCGTGAACTCGACGGTCCGCGAGCTCGGCGTCGCCCTCGGCACCGCCGTCATGACGGCGATCTTCGTCAGCGCCGGCGGCGCACTCACGCCCGACCTCTACGTCGACGCCGCCCGCCCTGCGGTGTTCACCGGAGCGGCCGTGCTCCTCGCGGCGACCGTCGCCGCGTTCTGGCTCCCCGCCGGCCGGTCGTCGCGGACAGCGGATGCCTCGGCCCCGGCAGCGGCCGACGACACGGCCGAGCTGCAGCCGATCGGCTGAGCACGGCGCGAGGGCGGCGGGCGCGGCATCCGGTCGCGTCAGCCGCCCTCTCCGCGCAGTGCGCGGGTCAGCAGCCCGTCGAAGAGGAACAGCAGGAACGCGGCCGACCCGATGAGCGGCGACAGCACCACGACGACAGCCGCGATGAGCAGGGCGCTGAGAGCGCCCCGGCCGTACGAGCGGGCCTGCGCGTCGGTGAGGCCGGGGAGCATCACCTCCCGCCGCCGCACCGCCCATCGCCATTGCAGCCAGCTGAACAGGATGGCGAAGAAGAACGCGACGGGCATGGCCACGCGGCCGGCGACGAAGTCCGAGTACTCGGTGGTGAGCCCGGTCGCGAACGGCACCAGCACGATGAACAGCAGCCGCAGGTTGTTGAGCCACACCATCGGACCGTCGACGCGGGCGACGAATTCGAACTGCTGCACGTGGGTCATCCACAGCAGACACAGCAGCAGGAAGCTGAGCGCGAAGTTGAGGAACAGCGGCCACATCCCGGCCAGCGCGTCCCACAGCGCCGCATCGGAGTCGACCTCGCCGAGGGAGTGCATCGTCAGGTCGAGCACGAGCAGCGTCGCGGCGATCGCGAACACGCCGTCGGTGAACGCCTCGAGCCGCACGGTCGCCATGGTCGCCGCGGGATGCCGTCTCTGCCGGATCATGGCCACAGCGTAACGACGGGCGGCGCGCGAGCGCTCCCCTGAGAGGATGTCGGGATGAGCCCCCGATCCCTGCACGTCGTCGTCGGAGCCGGTGCGATGGGGCTCGCGACGACCTGGCAGCTGGCCCGTGCAGGCAAAGACGTCATCGCCCTCGAGCGGTTCGAACGCGGCCACGTGCGGGGCGCCTCGCACGGCGCGACCCGCAATTTCAACAACGCCTATACCGAGGATCACTACCTCGACCTGCTCATCGCCGCCCGCGCGGACTGGGACGAGCTCACCCGGACCACGGGCGAGCCGCTCCTGCGGCTCCACGGGCTCGTGACCCACGGCGACGACGCCCGGGTCACGGCCACGCGTGACGCGCTGACGGCACGCGGCGAGCGTGCCGAGGTTCTGGAGCCCGCCGAAGCGTCGCGCCGCTGGAGGGGGATGCGGTTCGAGGACGACGTCCTGTTCACACCCGACGCGGGCGTGGTCCGTGCGGCGGCGGCGCTCGCGGCGCTGGAGCAGGGGGCCCGGGCTCTCGGCGCGGACGTGCGGTTCGGGCACCGCGTGGTCGGGATCGAGGAGACCCCGCACGGTGTGACCGTGTCGGTCGACGCCGACGGCACGCGGTATGACCTCGACGCCGAGACGGTGGTCGTCACCGCCGGTGCCTGGACCACGTCGGTGCTCCCCGCGGGGTTCGCCCTCCCGCGGCTCACGGTGACCGAGGAGAGCCCGGCGCACTTCACCCCCCGCGACGCGGCGGCGATCTGGCCGTCGTTCAACCACTTCGCGGGCGGTCGCGAGCACCACACCGGCAACATCTACGGCATGCCCGCTCCCGGCGAGGGCGTCAAGGTCGGTCTGCACCTCGTCGGTCCGGTCGTCGACCCGGACGCCCGGACCTTCGAGCCGGTCCCCGAACGGGCCGCGGAGCTGCGCGCCTACGTGCGCGACTGGTTCCCGGGCCTCGACCCCGACACCGCGGCGCCCGTCAGCTGCACCTACACGTCCACCGACACGGAGGACTTCGTGCTCGACCGTCGCGGACGCATCGTCGTCGGAGCGGGCTTCTCAGGGCACGGATTCAAGTTCACGCCCGCCGTCGGCGCCGTTCTCGCCGCGCTCGCGACGGACGATGCGGCGAGGGCCGCCGCGCCGTTCCGCCTCGACGATCAGCGCTTGTAGTTGGGCGCCTCGACGACGATCTGCACGTCGTGCGGGTGGGACTCCTTGAGCCCGGCCGCCGTGATCCGCACGAACTTGCCCTTGCCCTTGAGCTCGTCGATCGTGCGTGCGCCGACGTAGAACATCGACTGACGGAGGCCTCCGACGAGCTGGTACGCCACGGCCGAGACCGGCCCGCGGTATGCGACCTGGCCCTCGATGCCCTCGGGGATCAGCTTGTCGTCGCTGGGGACGTCGGCCTGGAAGTAGCGGTCCTTCGAGTACGACGTCTTCTTGCCTCGGGTCTGCAGCGCGCCGAGAGAGCCCATGCCCCGGTACTGCTTGAACTGCTTGCCGCCGACGAAGACGACCTCACCCGGGCTCTCGTCGGTGCCGGCGAACAGCGAGCCGATCATGACGCTGTCGGCCCCGGCGACGAGCGCCTTCGCGATGTCGCCCGAGTACTGCAGGCCGCCGTCGGCGATCACGGGGATCCCCGCTTCGCGGGCGGCGAGGGATGCCTCGTACACGGCCGTCACCTGCGGCACGCCGACCCCGGCGACGACGCGGGTCGTGCAGATGGAGCCGGGCCCGACGCCGACCTTGACGGCGTCGACACCTGCGTCGATGAGCGCCTGCGCGCCTTCGCGCGTGGCGACGTTGCCGCCGATGACGTCGATGTGCTCGAAGCTCGCGTCGGCCTTGATGCGGCGGACGATGTCGATGACGCCGGCCGACTGGCCGTTCGCCGTGTCGACGACGAGGACGTCGACACCGGCGTCGCGCAGCGCCTCGGCGCGCTGCCAGGCGTCGCCGAAGAAGCCGATCGCGGCGCCCACGCGGAGGCGGCCCTGCTCGTCCTTCGTCGCGAGCGGATACTTCTCGCTCTTGTCGAAGTCCTTGATGGTGATGAGGCCGGCGAGCTTGCCGTCGTCGTCGATGAGCGGGAGCTTCTCGACGCGGTGCTTGGCGAAGGTCGCGATGACGTCGTTGGCGCCGATGCCGACGGGCCCGGTGATCAGGCCCTCGGTGGTCATGACGTCCTTGACGAGGGTGGTCTGGCGCTCGAAGCCCGAGACGAACCGCATGTCGCGGTTGGTGACGATCCCGACCAGGCGACCCTCGCCGTCGACGACGGGGAGGCCCGAGATGCGGTAGGTCGCGCAGAGGTCGTCGACCTCTTCGATCGTCGCTTCGGGGGTCGTCGTGATCGGGTCGGTGATCATGCCGGACTCGCTGCGCTTGACACGGTCGACCATCGACGCCTGGTCCTCGACGGAGAGGTTGCGATGGATGATCCCGATGCCGCCCTCGCGTGCGATCGCGATCGCCATCCGGGCCTCGGTCACGGTGTCCATGGCGCTCGAGACGAGCGGGGTCGCCACCGTGATGCGGCGGGTCACGCGCGACGACGTATCGGCCTCGCTGGGGATGACGTCGGTGTGCCCGGGCAGCAGCAGCACGTCGTCGTACGTCAATCCGACGAAGCCGAAGGGGTCGTTGTGCTCCATGGGTTCTCCTGCGCTCGCGGCGCGTTTCTCAGAGTGGTCGACGGCGGCCGGTGCGCAGAACGCTCCGTACTCGATTCTAAGCGGCGGCGCACGTGTTTTGTTCCCGCGCGCGAGGGCGAGGACGCTCCTGCGCCGTATCAGACGCGCTCGCACGGCGGAGCATTCCAATTCGGTCACCGTGGTCTGTGGATAAGTAGGCGAAACACTTCGGACACATTAGATTCGTACTGTCGTCTCACGGCCGATGCGACCCGAGCTTCGGTGACGCGTGGTGCCGCTACTGGAGGTTCTGTGGGTCCTACGACTGTGACCGCGAGGAGTTACACCCGATGGGTGATCGTCCTCGTCGGCGTGCTGATGGCCGCGGCGATGGTGCTGCTGGCTTCCCCGTCCGGCGCACACGCCGCCGCGACGGCACCGGACACTCCTGGCGGTGACCAGGAGGAGACCGACTTCTACTTCGGAGGATTGATCACGTTCGACGGCGAGCCCGTCCCCGACGTGGTCATCATGGTCGAGGGCGGCGGATTCGAAGCCGAGACGATCACCGATGACGAGGGCAAGTGGCGCCTCTACGTCCCCGAGAAGGACGAGTACGTCCTGACCGTCGACGAGGAGACGCTGCCGGAGGGCGTGATCGTCGATCCCGCCCAGCTTCCCGAGGGGATCCAGCCCAAGTCGGGGACGACCGCGTCGTTCGACGTCGCCTTCGGCGCCACCGGCACGAAGATCGTGAACCTGTTCCTCGGCGAGGGCGAGCGCGTCACGACGTCCTTCTGGGATCAGTTCAGCGAACGCCTCATCAACGGCATCAACTTCGGTCTTCTCCTCGCGCTCGCCGCGGTCGGCGTCTCGCTGATCTTCGGCACGACGGGCCTCACGAACTTCGCCCACGCCGAGATGCTCACCTTCGGCGCCGTGGTGGCGCTGGTGTTCGGCGTGAACTTCGCGCTTCCCATGTGGATCGTGATCCCGATCGTGATCCTCTTCGGCGCAGCGTTCGGCTGGTCGCTCGACGCCGGGCTCTGGAAGCCCTTGAGGCGAAGGGGCCTCGGCCTCGTCCAGCTCATGATCGTGAGCATCGGCCTGTCGCTCGCGATCCGCTACACCTACCAGTTCTTCCTCGGCGGCGGCACGTACCAGCTGCCGGGCGCAGGCGCACCCCGAGACATCCACATCGGACCGATCTCGCTGTCGTGGATCGACCTGCTGTCGATGGGCATCTCCATCGTGCTGCTGCTCGCCGTGGCCTACTGGCTGCTGCGCACCCGCATCGGCAAGGCCACCCGCGCCATCTCCGACAACCCCGGCCTCGCCGCGGCATCGGGCATCAACGTCGACCGTGTCATCCGCATCGTGTGGGTGCTCTCGGCGGCGCTGGCCGCGGTGGCCGGCGTGCTCTGGGCCTACTTCCGCCCCGGCGTGAAGTGGGACATGGGCGTGCAGGTCCTCCTGCTGATCTTCGCCGCCGTCACGCTCGGCGGCCTGGGCACCGCGTTCGGAGCTCTGATCGGCTCTCTGATCGTCGGCATCCTGGTCGAGCTCTCGACGCTTCTCGGCATCCCGCCGGACATGAAGTACGTGGGCGCCCTCGCGGTCCTGATCATCATTCTCCTGGTGAGGCCGCAAGGCCTGCTGGGCCGTAAAGAGAGGCTGGGCTAGGCCATGGATTGGGGACAGATTCTCAACAACACGGCTTACTGGGTGTTCAGCCCGGAGACGATCGCGTACGCCCTCGCGGCAACCGGTCTCGCGGTGCACTTCGGCTACGCCGGCCTGCTCAACTTCGGTATGGCCGGGTTCATGGCGCTCGGCGCCTACGGGTACGCCATCTCCATCCTCACCTTCGGGTGGCCGTGGTGGGTCGGCATCATCGTCGGCTGTCTCGCATCGGTGGTCTTCGCGATCATCCTCGGTATCCCGACGCTGCGTCTTCGAGCCGACTATCTCGCCATCGTGACCATCGCGGCGGCCGAGATCGTCAGGCTCGCTCTGACGACGCAGCTGTTCGACGAGTGGACCAACTCGGCGGACGGACTCGGCGGGTACCACGCCGGCTTCCGCGCGGCCAACCCGTTCCCGGAGGGGACGTACGGGTTCGGACCGTGGACGTGGACGGCCGATCAGCTGTGGGTGCGCGTGTTCGGCATCATCCTGCTCGCGATCGCGGTCTACCTCGTGTGGGCGCTCATGCGCAGCCCGTGGGGCCGTGTACTCAAGGGCATCCGCGAGGATGAGGACGCCGTGCGCTCGCTCGGCAAGAACGTCTTCGCCTACAAGATGCAGGCGCTCATCATCGGTGGTGTGTTCGGTGCGCTGGGCGGCGTGGTCTTCGCGCTCCCCTCCGCAGTCGTCCCCGCCACCTACACGACCTCGCTCACGTTCTTCATCTGGACGATCCTGCTGCTCGGCGGTGCGGCGACCGTGTTCGGTCCCGTCGTCGGCTCGGTGATCTTCTGGGTGATCATGGGCTTCCTCGGAAACGTGCTCCCCGCCCTGGCGAACGCCGGCATCCTGCCGCTGTCGTCGGTGCAGGCCGGCACGCTCCGCTTCATCCTCGTCGGTGTGGCGCTCATGCTGATCGTGATCTTCCGCCCGCAGGGCATCTTCGGCAACAAGAGGGAGCTGACCTTTGTCAAGTAACAGCACGCCTCCGGAGCCCGTGACCCCGGGCGGCGCCACGCCGCCCGCGGCCGGGTCCGCGCCCGCCACCGGAGCGGTCTCGACCGCGACCGGCAGCATCCGTCGCCCCAAGACGACCGGGCTCGCCAAGGGCGAAGCCGTCCCGGGCGTCGCGAAGACGGATCCGATCATGGTGATCGACAACATCACCCGCCGCTTCGGCGGTCTGACCGCCGTCGACGTCGACCACCTCGAGATCCCACGAGGCGCCATCACGGCCCTGATCGGCCCGAACGGCGCCGGAAAGACGACGCTGTTCAACCTGCTGTGCGGGTTCGACAAGCCCAACTCGGGCACGTGGTCGTTCGAGGGCAAGAACCTGTCGGGCATCCCGTCGTTCAAGGTCGCCCGTATGGGACAGGTCCGCACCTTCCAGCTCACCAAGGCGCTCTCGCTGCTGACGGTGCTCGAGAACATGAAGCTCGGCGCGACGTCGCAGAAGGGCGAGAAGCTGTGGGCCAGCATCATCCCGGCGGTGTGGCGCAAGCAGGATGACGCGAACGAGGAGAAGGCGATGGAGCTCCTCGCCCGGTTCAAGCTCGACGCGAAGGCCGACGACTACGCCGCATCGCTCTCGGGTGGTCAGCGCAAGCTCCTCGAGATGGCGCGGGCGCTCATGAGCGACCCGACGCTGGTGATGCTCGACGAGCCCATGGCCGGTGTCAACCCGGCGCTGACCGAGTCGCTCCTCGACCACATCCTCGACCTCAAGGATCTCGGCATGACCGTGCTCTTCGTCGAGCACGACATGCACATGGTCCGCCACATCGCGGACTGGGTCGTCGTCATGGCCGAGGGTCGCATCGTCGCCGAGGGTCCGCCCGAGTCGGTCATGCAGGACGCCGCAGTCATCGACGCCTACCTCGGCAGCCACCAGGACGTCGACCTCGGCGTCGTGACCGGCCGCGTCGCGGGCGAACTCGACACAGCCGCGGTCGAGCTGCTCGAGGAGATCAAAGAGGCCGAAGAGGCTGCGATCGCCGAGGCCGAGGAGGAGAACAAGTGAGCAGCGCTGCACCGAGTGCGGGAGCTCCCTCGAGCAACGCACGCACGCCAGGATCCGTCGTCCCCGCCGCCGATGCGGCGCGGGTCGAGGGGATGCGGACCGACGAGGTCGTCGTCGAGGTCAACGACCTCTACGCCGGCTACCTTCCCGGCATCAACATCATCAACGGCGCCAACCTGATCGCGCGCAAGGGCGAGCTGATCGGCATCATCGGCCCGAACGGCGCCGGCAAGTCGACGCTCCTCAAGTCGATCTTCGGCATGGTCAAGGTCCGCTCGGGCGAGGTCAACGTCAACGGTGCGAGCGTCATCGGGCTCAAGTCCGACAAGCTCGTGACCCAGGGCGTCGGCTTCGTGCCGCAGACGAACAACGTCTTCCCCTCGCTCACGATCGAGGAGAACCTGCAGATGGGCCTCTACCAGGCCCCGAAGCAGTACGCCGAGCGTCTCGACTTCGTGACCGGGATCTTCGCCGAACTGGGCAAGCGCCTCAAGCAGCGCGCGGGCTCGCTCTCCGGCGGCGAGCGCCAGATGGTCGCGATGTCGCGCGCGCTGATGATGGACCCCGCGGTGCTCCTCCTCGACGAGCCCTCGGCCGGCCTGTCTCCGGTCCGCCAGGACGACGCCTTCATCCGCGTCTCCGACATCAACAAGGCCGGCGTCACGATCATCATGGTCGAGCAGAATGCCCGCCGCTGCCTGCAGATCTGCGACCGCGGCTACGTCCTCGACCAGGGCCGTGACGCCTACGAGGGCACCGGCCGCGACCTGCTGAACGACCCGAAGGTCATCGGCCTCTACCTCGGCACCCTCGGATCCGACGGGGTCTGACACTCCACCTGCGAGCGAGAAGAGCGGATGCCTCGGCATCCGCTCTTCTCGTCTGTCCGGGGCTCGTGCCCCTGGGTCGTCGATCCCCGTCGATGGGTGTGGTGGTCCGCTGGGCGGCAGCGTCTCCGACGCCGGAGTGGGGGTCAGCGGATGCGACTGTCGCCGGCGTCGCGCACCCGCCTGGCACGCCCTCTGCGCACGCGCCTGGCACACACTCGGGGGCTCCGGCCCTCTCCCGTGCGATCGCGTCAGCGGAGCGGTGGGTGGGGGTCCGCGAGCTGGCATCGGGTGTGGCGGGAGCGCGACCGAAGGCCGTGCGGGGGAAAGTCTCGCGGACCCCCACCCGCCGCGCAGCGGCCCCCACCCACTGCAGCCACCCCCACGCCCCGCGGCAGTCCCCCACACTCCCCCAGACAACGGGAAAGGGCCCCGGATCGCTCCGGGGCCCTTCCGCGTGGTCATTCGATCAGACGTCGATGCGCACGAAGGAGTTGTCGTCCTGGTACTGGAAGACACCCACCGTGGCCTCGGTCGGGTCGCCGTTCTCGTCGAACGTGATCGGGCCCGAGTATCCGTCGTAGTCGGCGACGCCGCCACCGAGGATGATGTCGGCGCAGTCGGCGTACGTGGTGCACTTCTCACCGTCGCCGCTGCCGCCCGAGACCTCGACGAGCTTGCCCGCGATGTCGGCCGGGTCGGTCGAGTTCGCGGCGAGCGAGGCGAGCGCGAGCAGGATGACCGCGTCGTACGACTCGTTGGCGTACGAGAAGTCGGTCAGCTCGGTGTTGCCCTCGCCGGTCCACCACTCGTTGAGCTCGGTCTGGAAGTCCTCCGGCGTCGCGGGGCCGGCAGGCGTGGTGCCCTTGGCGCCCTCGAGGCTCAGCTCGGCCGGCCACTTGTCGTCGGCGCCGAAGTTCTTCAGGTTGCCGTCGACGAAGTAGAGGTCTTCCGCCGGGTAGCCGGCCGAAAGGAGCGCCGGGCCGATGGTGAAGATCTCGTCGAACGTGATCAGGACGATGGCGTCGGGGTTCGAGGCCAGCAGTGCGCTGATCTGCGCGTCGAAGGAGGTGTCGCCCGTGTTGTAGGACTGCTCCTCGACGATCGTGCCGCCGGCGCCGGTGAAGGTCTCCTGGAAGACCTCGTTCAGGCCGGTGCCGTACGAGTCGTTGAGGTACAGGACCGCGACGTTCTCGTGGCCGTCTTCGGCGACGAGGTTGCCGAGGACCTCACCCTGCAGGACGTCGGAAGGAGCGGTGCGCCAGTAGAGGCCGTCGTCGTCCCACGACGTGAAGTCGAGCGACGTGTTGGCCGGCGAGAAGACGATCATGCCCGCGGCGACGGCGTCGTCGAGGAACAGCTTCGTGACACCCGACGACGCGGCGCCGATGGCGGCGGACACGCCCTCCGAGATGAGGGTCTGGATGGTCGTCGAGTACGCCTTGTTGTCGGTGTCGCCCGAGTCGCCCCAGACGATGTCGTCGATCGTCAGGCCCGTGTCTGCGGCCGACTCGTTGACGTGCGCGGCGGCGAGACCGACACCGGCCTCCTCGGGCGGGCCGAGGAAGGACAGGCTGCCCGTCTGGGGCAGGATCGTGCCGATCTTGAGGGTGAGGTCGCGCTCCTCGGTGGGGGGCGCGCTGGTCTCGCCTCCGGTTCCGCCACCGGCGCAGCCGGCGAGGACGAGGGCGCTGGCGCCGGCGAGCGCAATGACGCCGACGAGGGCGGACTTGCGCGAGCGGGTGAAGACGCTCATGTTGCTCCTTGCTGTGGATGAACGACGGGAACGGCTCGGGGGCCGACCCAGTGTCCCTAACCTAACCATCAGGAGCGCTCCGCAATGTTGCCATTCGTTAACGATGTGTAACGCATGGGAATCGCTTGCCGCGGCCGTCGTCGCACGGAAATGGCGCTCACCGAGCACTCGGGTCCCGGGAATACCCCAGCCGGGTATAAAGTTGATGCATTCGTACCCCTTGGGGGTATCCAGGTTGCTCATCCAGACAGAAGGCGTGAACCATGACTCAGACGACCGAATACAAGGTGACCGGCATGAGCTGCGGGCACTGCGAGGCCTCCGTGCGCGGCGAGGTGTCCAAGATCGCCGGCGTCGAAGCGGTCACGGTCGACGCCACGTCCGGCGCTCTCGTCGTCGGTTCGACCGCCCCCCTCGCCGACGCCGACGTGATCGCCGCCGTCGAAGAGGCCGGTTACGAAGCCGTGCGGGTCTGATGGACGCCGCGGCGCTCCCGCCGAACGGCGCGCGCATCGAACTCGAGATCGGCGGCATGACGTGCGCGTCGTGCGCCATGCGGATCGAGAAGCGGCTGAACCGCATCGACGGGGTCGAGGCATCCGTCAACTACGCCACCGAGAAGGCGACCGTCACCGCGCCCGCCGGCGTCGACGCGCAGACCCTCATCGACGAGGTGGAGAAGACCGGCTACACCGCCGCGCTTCCCGCACCGCCCGCCGCGCGCGGCGGCGAGCACGACCACGACGTCCCCGACAGCGAACTGGTCGGGCTCCGCCAGCGGCTCATCGGCTCGATCGTGCTGTCGGTGCCGGTCATCCTGCTCGCGATGATCCCCGCGCTGCAGTTCACCTATTGGCAGTGGGCGTCACTCGCACTCGCCGCCCCCGTCGTGGTGTGGGGCGCCTGGCCGTTCCACCGCGCCGCGTGGATCAACCTCCGCCACGGCGCGGCGACGATGGACACGCTGATCTCGCTCGGCGTCTCCGCCGCGTTCCTGTGGTCCCTGTACGCCCTGTTCTTCGGGCACGCCGGCATGCCCGGCATGACGCACGCGTTCGAGTGGTCCGTCCAGCCCGGCGACGGTGCGGGCGACATCTACCTCGAGGTGGCCGCGGGCGTGACGACATTCGTCCTCGCCGGCAGGTACTTCGAGGTCCGCTCCAAGCGCCGCGCCGGCGCAGCCCTCCGGGCCCTGCTCGAGATCGGGGCGAAGGATGTCGCGGTCCTGCGTCCGGGACCGAACGGAAGTCCGGTCGAGACCCGCGTCCCGATCGCGGAGCTGCGGGTCGGCGACGAGTTCGTCGTGCGCCCGGGCGAGAAGATCGGCACCGACGGCGTCGTCGTATCGGGTACGTCGGCCGTCGACGCGTCGATGGTCACCGGAGAGTCGGTCCCCGTGGAGGTCGGCCCCGACGACGCCGTCATCGGGGCGACGGTGAATGCCGGCGGCCGGCTCGTCGTCCGCGCCACCCGCGTCGGCGACGACACCCAGCTCGCGCAGATGGCTCGGCTCGTCGAACAGGCGCAGTCCGGCAAGGCCGACGTGCAGCGCCTCGCCGACCGCATCTCGGGCATCTTCGTCCCGATCGTGCTGCTGATCTCGCTCGGAACGCTGATCGCCTGGCTCGCTCTCGGGTTCGATCCCGCGATGGCGTTCACAGCGGCTGTCGCGGTGCTGATCATCGCGTGCCCGTGCGCGCTCGGGCTCGCGACGCCGACGGCGCTGCTGGTCGGCACGGGGCGCGGCGCACAGCTCGGCATCCTGATCAAGGGTCCCGAGGTTCTGGAGTCGACCCGCACCGTCGACACCATCGTCCTCGACAAGACGGGCACGGTCACCACCGGCCGCATGGCGCTCATCGATGTCGCCGTCGCGGCCGGCACCGCCCGGGCCGATGTCCTGCGTCTCGCCGGCGCTCTCGAGCATGCGTCCGAGCACCCGATCGCCCAGGCGGTCGCGCGCGGAGCCGCTGCGGAAGTGCGCGTTCTCGCCCCCGTCGAGTCGTTCCAGAACGTGCCTGGCAAGGGCGTCTCGGGCGTCGTCGACGGGCACGCCGTGCTCGTCGGACGCGAGGCGCTGCTCGCCGACTGGGCGCTGCACCTGGGCCCCGAGCTCGCCGCCGCGAAGCGACTGGCCGAGACCGAGGGGCGCACCGCCGTGCTCGTGGCGTGGGACGGAGAAGCGCGCGGCGTCCTCGTCGTCGCCGACCAGGTCAAGCCGACAAGCCCGGAGGCGGTGGCGCAGCTGCGCACCCTCGGGCTCAAGACGGTCCTGCTCACGGGCGACAACGCCGCGGTCGCTCGCACCGTCGCCGACGAGGTCGGCATCGACCGGGTGATCGCCGAGGTGCTGCCGCAGGACAAGGTGGCCGTGATCACGGAGCTCCAGGCCGAAGGCCGTGTGGTCGCGATGGTGGGCGACGGCGTCAACGACGCGGCCGCACTCGCACAGGCCGACCTGGGCCTCGCGATGGGCACGGGGACGGATGCCGCGATCGAGGCGTCCGACATCACCCTCGTCCGTGGCGACCTGCGCAGCGCCGCCGACGCCATCCGGCTCTCGCGGGCGACTCTCGGCACGATCAAGGTCAACCTGTTCTGGGCCTTCGCGTACAACGTCGCGGCCATCCCGCTCGCGGCGCTGGGCCTTCTCAACCCGATGATCGCCGGCGCCGCGATGGCGCTGTCGAGCGTCTTCGTCGTCGGCAACAGCCTGCGGCTGCGGTCGTTCCGCAGTCACGCCGGCGGAGCCGCGGCCGCCGCAATCCCGTCCGCCGCCGCGCAGCCGGCCCCGCACCCGGAGGTGCACAATGAACACCATGCACGATGAGGACCTCGCGTCGACCGTCGCGGTCGTCGACGACCACAGTCACCATGGCTACATCACCGACAAGGACAAGTACCTCAACCGCCTCAAGCGGATCGAGGGGCAGGCCCGCGGCATCCACAAGATGGTCGAGGACGAGAAGTACTGCATCGACATCCTCACGCAGATCAGCGCGCTGACGAGCGCCCTGGAGGCTGTCGCGGTGGGACTGCTCGACGATCACCTGAGGCACTGCGTGGTGGATGCCGCGCGCCTCGGCGGCCCCGAGGCGGACGCCAAGATCACCGAGGCCACGCAGGCCATCGCCCGCCTGGTGCGCTGAGGCCGCGCTCGCACGATCGCCCCCCGTCGGTTCGACGTCCGGCTCACCCGGGTCGTCTTCCCGGCGGGGGCGCTGCGCTCAGACGGACGCGGTCGCCGCGGCCACCGCCGCCACGCGGGTGCGGCGGGCGTGGACGACGGAATCGACCGTGAGCACGATGAGCGCAAGCCACACCAGGCCGAAGCCGATCCAGCGCTCGACCGGCATCGGCTCCTGCAGGAGCCATGCGCCGATCGTGAACTGCAAGATCGGCGCGACGAACTGCAGCAGTCCGATGAGGGTGAGCGACGCGCGGCGGGCGCCGGCCGCGAAGAACAGCAGCGGGATCGCCGTGACCACGCCGACGAGACTGAGCAGAACGGTGTGGAGCGTCCCTTCCGACCCGAACACGAGGCCGGTCGTCGCGTTCACGACGATGAGGATCACGCCGGCGATCGGGACGAGCCACAGGGACTCCAGCGTCAGTCCGCTCACCGCATCCACCGACGGGCCGACGCGCTTCTTGACCAGCCCGTAGAGGCTGAAGCTCGCCGCGAGGGTCAGGGCGATCCACGGGAACGAGCCGTACCCGACGATGATGACGAGCACCGCGAGGGTGGCGATGCCGATCGCGACCCACTGGGTGGCTCGCAGCCGCTCGCGCAGCACGAGCACGGCGAGGAGCACGGTCGCGATCGGATTGATGAAGTAGCCGAGGCTCGTCTCGATCACATGCCCGGTGAGGGCGCCCAGGATGAAGACCTGCCAGTTGATGTAGATCAGCCCGCCGGCGACGGCCGTCAGCCCGAGAAGGCGCGGCTGCCGGAAGATCGCGGCGATGCGCGACCACCCGCGCGTCACCGTCAGCAGCAGCGCGCAGAACACCAGCGACAGGAGGATGCGCCACGCGACCAGCTCGAACGGCCCGATCGGCATCAGGAGCAGGAAGTACAGCGGGAGGAAGCCCCAGAGGAGGTACGCGGTGAACGCGTACACGCCGCCGAGGGTGTGCTCGCGGGCGAGCTGCGCGCGGTGGGCCGCCGCCGGATCCACCGCGATCCCCGCGGTGTTCGTCGCGGCCGTGCCGAGGTCGGTCGCCCCGTCGGACTCGTGTCCGGCGGGGGAGGAATCGTCGCGGCTCACCGTCCCAGCCTAGGACGGGGACCGGCACCCTCCGGCCGTCGGACGGGGCCGGAGCATCCGCCGACTGCCGACCTTCGCGCGATCTCTGCCACCGCAGACGACGAGAGGGTCGGATGCCGAAGCATCCGACCCTCTCGGTACGCGATGTGCGCCGCGTCAGCGGACGACGACCGCCAGGACGTCGCGAGCGGACAGGACGAGGAACTCGTCGGCGCCGAACTTGACCTCGGTCCCGCCGTACTTGCTGTAGAGCACGCGGTCGCCGACGGCGACGTCGAGCGGGACGCGGTTGCCGTTGTCGTCGATGCGGCCGGGGCCGACGGCGACGACTTCACCCTCCTGGGGCTTCTCCTTGGCGGTGTCGGGGATGACGAGGCCACTCGCGGTGGTCTGCTCGGCCTCGACCTGCTTGATGACGATGCGGTCCTCGAGCGGCTTGATGGAAACCGACACGGTCTACCTCTTCTTTCCTTGAGACTGAAGACTCGTTAGCACCCGCATGCTGAGAGTGCTAACGACAAGTCTAGGGATGCGCTGGCACTCTCGCAACGTGAGTGCCAGCCGCATGACGCCGTGTGGCGCAGTCGCGCGAGCGGCGGGAAATCTCGCGGGCAGAGGTATCAGGACCTGAGCCCGCGCCTCCTCTCAGGCGTGCCCACCCCTCTCGCCAAGCGCGGCGCGAGGTGGTAGACCTGACCTGAGCCGTCGGGCTCAGGTCCGAACCCTGGGGGCAGGACATCCATGACAGCGCCGTACTGTGTTGCCGTCGACGTGGGAACGAGTCGCACCGCCGCAGCAACTGCTCATCTGTCGCCGAACGGCGATGCTCTCATGATGCCGTTCCGTCTCGGCCGAGTCGCCGATACCGCCCCGAGCGCTGCCTTCGTGGCGGAGGGGGAGGTGATGTTCGGCGACGCCGCCGAGCGGCGTGGCCCGGGCAATCCCGGACGGCTCGTCCGCGACTTCTCCCGCCGAGTCGGCGACGACGTCCCGATCATCGCGGGAGATCGCCGACTCGCGGCCGAAGACCTCTTCGCGCGGATGATCGCCTGGGTCGTCGACTCCGTCACCGCGCAGAAGGGGGCATCGCCCTCGGCTCTGGCCGTCACCGTTCCGGTGGCATGGGGCGAGTACAGACGCGACCTCATCCGTGCGGCCCTCGCCCGCGAGGGCTGGCCGGACGTCGACGTGCTCTCGGTTCCCGAGGCGGCTGCGCACCAGTACGAGGACTCGACACCCCTCCCCGCTCATCACGCGCTCGCCGTCTACGATCTCGGCGGGGGAACGTTCGACGCCGTCGTCATGCGCAAGTCGGCGACAGGTCGGCTCGAGACAGCGGGCGATCCGACCGGAATGAACGACTTCGGCGGCGCCGACTTCGACGACGCGGTGTTCCGGCATGTCGTGGCGGCGGCGGGCATCGACATACGTGACAGCGACCCGAGCGCCTACCTCGGTCTCGCCGCGCTGCGCCGGGAATGCGTGGATGCGAAGGAGGCGCTCTCGTACGACGGCGAAGCGGTCATCCCGGTCCTCGTGCAGGGCAGTCACGGCTCCGTCCGTCTCACTCGGGGAGAGTTCGAGGCGATGATCGAAAAGGACATCGAACGGACCATCGACCGATTCGCCCAGGCCCTGGAGAGCACCGGCCTCGACGGCGAGGAGATCGATGCGATTCTCCTGATCGGCGGTTCGTCCCGGATCCCCCGCGTGGCGCAGCTTCTGTCCGAGCGCTTCGATCGTCCGATCGCCGTCGATGCCGATCCGAAGGCGATCGCGGCGCTCGGCGCAGCCCGCATCGCCGCGGAGCGCCGGCTTGTCGGCGAACCCGCCGTCGACGAGGTCGTCGCCGTCGCGGCCGTCGAGGAGACTGCGCCCGCCGACACCGGTGCGTCACGTCGGAGATGGTTCCGACGCGTGCCCGCATCCGCGTACACCACGGGCACCGCACTCGCCCTCGCAGGCGGGCTGGTCGTGACGACCGCGACCGCACTGGGGATACCGGCGCTTCCGACCCGGGCTGATCTGGCGTCGGCGTCAGATGCTTCGACCGGCCCGCCCGGGGCGAGCGCCGGGCTCGGCATTGCGGACCGCTCGGAACTCGGCGAGTACGAGACGGGCGCCCTGGACGCGCCGCCCGATGCATCACCCGGTGCGCTGCCGTACCCGGCGCCCGGGCGGAGCCGGGTCGCCGATGATCTCACGGAACGACCTCCCGCCACAGGGCGGACCAGCGGTGGCGCGACGCCGTCGGCAGGACGTCGGACGGTCGCCGCGACGCCCGCCCGGGAGCAGACTCCGCCGCCGACGGCGAGCGCTCCCCGGCCCGCGCCGAAGCCGGCCACAGGCGGCGAAATCGCCGAACCTCGGGGGCCGAGCGACCCCGCCCCCGAGCCGGCGCCGGCCGTGCTCGATCCGGAACCGGCGTCGACAGAGCCCGCGGCCGAACCGTCGCTCCCCGAGCCCGCGCCTACTCCGGCGGCGACGTCTCCGGACGCGCCGCCTGACCCGGCCGCCGCCGACCCGACGCCGGACGACACGCCGGATCCTCCACCCGCCGACCCCACTCCCGACGCGCCTCCGGACGACACGCAGGCGTCTCCCGCAGACACCGGGCCCGCGCACGAAACCGAGCCCCCGCCCGACGTTCTGCCGGGTGACGCGACCGCTACCGCCCTCTGACGCCGATCACCGCGAACACTCATGTCGACGACGCACCCGCAGTCCGATCTGCCGCTCGCCAACCCCGTGAGGTGGACACGACTCGCCCTCGCCCACGTCGAGAGGATGATCGCCACCGCCGACCAGCCGACCCGAGGGCTTGTCGTCGGACCGGCCGGATCAGGCAAGACGTCGTTGCTCAGGCGCATCCGGCGATCGCTCGCCGACAGTGGACGAGAGACGCTGCTCCTGAGTCCGCGATCTCCGCTCGTCGATGTGCCGGCGACCACGGTGGTCCTCATCGACGATGCCCAGCTCCTCGACCAGGCGGCGGTGTCGCGGATCACCGACCGGGTCGCCGACCCCGACTCGAGCATCGTCCTCGCTCGTCGGCCGTGGCCGGAAACGGATCCGCTGCACGAACTGGCCCTCTCACTCGAGCATTCGCAGCCCACGATCGTCCTGGGTCACGTCACCGCCGGCGACCTCGACCACGAGAACCACGACTCGCTCGACGCCGCGTGCAGCGAAGGCATCCTCGCAATGACGGGCGGCACGACGTGGCTTGCCTGCGAGGCGTTCGCCATCCACGACGGGCAGCCGTGCGCGGCAGACCCCGATCACCACGCGATAGAGGACGCGCTCGGCGACGTCATCGCGCATCGGATGCTGAGCCTCGATCCCGAGGTCCGTGCCGCGATCGAGACGCTCAGCCTCCGACCGACCGGATTCACGACGCCGCTCGCACCGGAGTTGCGCGACCACCTCCTGGCCGGGCACGCGGAGGGACTGCTCCTCCGCAACGGCGAGGTGGTCCCCGTCGTGCGCCAGGCCGTACGCGCGACGACGCCACTCGACCGCCTCGTCGACGCCGGGGTCATCGACGAGGCGTCCGGAAGCCGCTCGTGGACTCCGGACTTCTCACGGGCGCCGGACCCACGACGCGCCGAGGCGCTCCTGCGCGAAGGCGACGCCATCGCGGACTCGGCACCGTCGCGGGCGCGCGAGCTGTTCCGGCGCGCCGGCGAATGCGGGGCGGATGCCGCCACCGTCGCCGTGCGACGTGCCGGGGCGTCCTGGGCGCTGGGGGAGATAGACCATGCGGCCCGACTGCTGGACAGCGGTCCGGCGCCGGAGGGAGACGAGGATCGCGAACATGCGATCGACACCGCTGCCGCCATCTGGGCCGCCCGGGGTGCGATGGAGACGGCGAACGCGATCTACGCTGCGGCGACTCCCCCGCTGACCGCCGCCCAGCAGGCGAGAGCCGCCATAGCCGCCCTCGGCGCGGCCGATCCGCTCCGGTGCCTGCCCGACCCGGCACCGGCTCCGGCCCGACCGGGAGCAATCGGCATCCCCACCACGCTGGATGTCTCGTTGGAGCTCGTCGTCCGAGGTCTGCGGTCGACGCTGACGGACCCCGCGAATCCCCGGCTCGCCGATCTCGTTCGCGCCAGCGAGATGTACACAGCCTCGGCGACAGGCGCACCGATCCCCGAGCTCCCGGCCGTCATCGCCGCTCTGACCGCGATCAACCTCGGTGAGCTCGACGTCAGCCACGCGATTCTCCAGGACGCCGTCGAGGGCGGGCACGGCGGTCCGTGGGCACGCGATCGGCTCGTGCTCTGGCGATCCTGGGTGGCCCTGCAGCGCGAGCGGCCGCACGAGGTCATGAGCGGTCTCGACGCCGTGCGCACATCCGGTCGTCCCCTCAGCCCTCGGGACCGCCTGGTGTACGACGCGATAGACGTCGCGCTGGCAAGACGGTACGAGGACAAGGCGACGATGGTCGCCACCTGGCGTCGAGCGCGCGAAGGCATCCTCCACGCGCAGTTCGACATGTTCACCCTGCTCCCGCTCGCCGAGTTCGTCACCGCCGCCGCCAGAGCAGGCGACAGCACGCGCGTGGCGGCTCACTTCGACCGAGCCGTCACGCTGCTCGACGGGCTCGGCGCGCCGCCGCTGTGGTCGGCTCACCTGCACTGGGCAGGCATCCAGCGGGGGATCCTCGCCAACAGCCCCGATGCGCTCAGACCCCACGCCAGGGCTCTCGTCGCCGTCGCGCCGCAGAGCCGGCTCGCGTCGCGCATGGCGCAGGCGGGCCGGGTCTGGACGTCGGTCCTCGCGGGCACCGTCGACCCCGACGCAGTGGAGGAGGCGGCTCTCGGCCTCGCGGATGTCGGCCTGGCCTGGGACGGGGCACGTCTGGCCGGCCACGGAGCGGGACGCTCGGACGATCGGAGAGACATCACGCGCCTGCTGGCGTGCGCACGCCGGCTCCATCCGCGCGACGACACCGCGGACGCTCGCGACGATCTGTCGACCGCTTCCACCCCTCAGGGACACGGCGGCGACGCGGTCCTCAGCGCACGTGAGCGCGAGGTCGCGCTCCTCGTCCTGCAGGGGAAGACGTACAGCGAGATCGGAATGTCGATCTTCATCTCCCCCCGGACCGCAGAGCACCACATCGCCCGCATCCGTCGCCGACTCGGCGCGACGTCACGCTCGGATCTCATCGCGAAGCTCCGCCTCGTCTTCGAGGATGCCTCCGCCCCTCAAGAACCGATCCACGCCGGCAGGGATATCGCATGAGCGCGCCGGCGGCCACTTCCCCTACAGGGGAGCAAGGACGAAGACGTGGGGGCCCCCTAGTCGCCCCCCGGTTGACGGGGGACAATCCCCGACGCGGACACCCCGCCGATCGCCATACGGTCGAGACAGATTTGTAGCATGAGGAGACGACTATGAGCGTGACTCTCGCGACCATCGCCGAGGCGTTGATCGAATTCATCCTGAGCCTCCTGCGAGATCCGGACGCGGCCGCCGAATTCGAGGACGATCCGCACGGTGCACTCAGTGCACGCGGCTTGTCACACGTCAGCGCCGCCGATGTCGCCGCAGTGACGCCCGTCATCGTCGAGCGCACCACCGTCGTTCCGCATTCGAACCCGCACGGCGGTTCGAACCAGGCACAGCCGTCGTCGGATCCCGTCGTTCGCGAGATCAACAACGTGGTCCAGAACTTCGCTTGGATCGACGACAGCGACACGATCGTCGACCAGTCGGTGAACCAGAACATCTGGGCAGACGGTGACGTGACGCAGGTCTTCGACCAGGAGGCCGTCGTGGCGTCCGGCGACGAGGCCATCGCCGCCGGCGAGGACGTGTCTATCGAGCAGACCGAGGACAACTCCACCACCATCACGGCAGGGAACGACGCGGTCGTCGGCAACGAGACGACCGAGACCGTCGTCGAAGACTCGTACAACGAGACGACCGACACGTCGACCACGACGGATGCCTCGACCGATGTCGTCGTCGAAGAGTCGTTCACAGACGAATCGACGACGGTCGCCGTCGAGGACTCGTTCACCGACACATCCACCGCCGAGCCGGCAGAGCCCGCGGAGACCGCCGAAGACGTGTCGTACGACTCGTCGGCGACGACGTACACCGAGACCGCCGCAGAGGCCGACGCGAACGCCGCGTTCGAGACCACGGAGACGGCGATCGTCGTCGAACCGACCTCCGATGACGAGTTCTGAACTCGCACCCGCAGGCGGGGGCCGCCGCCGCCAAACGGTGCCGACTCCACAGGCGCGGCCGCCGTCGGATCCGCGGAGCGAACCTCCCCCACGCCCTGCGCTGACCGACAAGGCGGCCGCGCCTGTGCTCGTCAAGCTGCCTCCGCCGCTCGTCGTGCGGATCAGCCAGGTGCTCTGGGTCCTCAGCCTGATCGCGGGCGGCGCCGCGGTGGTCTATCTGTTCGTCATCCGTCAGGCGCAGCATCCCGACATCGTCGATCGGATCAAGGCGGTCGACGGATCGCGAGCCGCAGCCACCTACACCCTGACAGCGGACATCCTCTTCTGGTCGGCGTTCGGTCTGACCGTGTCGCTCATCGCGCTGCAGATCATGTTCCTCGTCTCGTTCGCCAACCGTCGGCCGAACGTGCGCTGGTGGCTCTTCGGGTCGCTCATCGTGCAGACCGTCGTCTACCTCGTGGCACAGGAGCTCATTGCGATGGGCGAGCGCGGTGCGCCGCTGCAGCAGCTGCTGCGGGTGGAGCTCGCTCTGGGACTGCTGGGACTGCTCTTCAGCCTGCTACCGCCGGCGCTGCGCTGGACCGCCCGTCGTCACGACGTCCGCAACGGCAGCGGCGGCGGCAGCAGCACGGCGAGTGGGGAGCTCTGACGCGACTCCCTCCACGCTGCGTGTGACCGTGCGGCATATCTCGATGGTCGCCCGCTCGCTGAGGGGCGATTCCGCGATCCCCCGCCATCGCGTGAGCAGCTGGTCGATGCGCTCGCGGACGGCGCGCCGATCCGCGCCCTCGGTCAAGCCGAGGCGCTCGACTGTGGATGTTCCCGCGCCTCCGACGATGCGCTCGGCCTCGAGAATGTCATCGGCGGACAGATCCGGAGTGCCCGTGCGCAGGTCTGCCAGAAGCGCGAGTTCGCGCAGGTCGTGCGTGCCGAGGGCGAGCCTCTCGATCTCGGGCAGGAGTCCGGCCGCGTCGGGACGCCTCCGCTCGCGGACGAGCGTCTCCAGGGTGTGCGCGACGCCACGGGTCTTCAATGAGCTCGCGCGAGCGCGGAACTGCTCGGTCACGAAGTTCTGCACCTCGATGAGCCCGCTCTGCTGAACCAGCCGTTCAGCGAGTTCGGTCGACGTGCGCGCTCCCGCACGCACGAGCGCCGTCGCGAGCCGCACGCCGAAGACACCGAACCGTGCGAGAAGGTCACGGCGCTGCGCGACGCTCAGAGGGATCTCGGCGGTGCCGCCCAGGAAGCGATCGACGGAGATCAGCGCCCGAGTCCGGAGGGCGCGGTCCAGTCCGGCGAGCGTCTGGAACGCTGCGAACTCGCTCTGGCGGAGGGTGCGCGCGCCCTCCGCCAGAAGCCCGGCCACGGGGATCACGCCGAGGGCGAGCGACCGCAGCTCCCCGTCGCGGCGATAACGTTCGGCGATCTTCGCAGCGGAGAGGAGGGAGTCGATCCGGCCCGACCCGATCTCGTCGGCGCGGGACAGCACCGCCAGGGCGTTGACGGTCTGGGACGCACCCGCCGCGGTGTCGTGGAACTCCTCGAGGAACTTCACGTCCGATGCGTGCACGTGGCGCAGGAGGTAGATGATCGCGTCGGCCGCGGACGGCGCGCGGGATGGCGTGAGGAACGAGATCGTCCGAGCCGACACGTCAGCCGAGAGCGATGCGATTCCCGGAGTGTCGATGAGGACGATCGATCGCAGGCTCTCGGACGGCCACTCGACGTCGATCCACTCGACCTCGTCGGCCCGGAGGTCACCCAAGTCGAGCGCGAGGTGGCCCTGCGAGCGTCGTACGGGCATGCGCTCGGTCGATCCGTCCCGCAGATGGACGGTGACGCGCGCCGTCGGACCGTGACGGTACCAGGTCACGGTGCGCGTGCACTCACCCGCGTCCGTCGGTGCGATCCGCTCGCCGATCAGCGCGTTGAGCAGCGTCGACTTCCCTGCCTTGACCATCCCGGCGATCCCGATCCGCAAGGGCTCGCGCAGTCTGCGCTCACACGCGTCCAGCACCTCCAGCGCGGCGCGGTCGTCGGCGTACGTCTCACGGAGCCGAGCGACGATCGTGGACATGTCGCCGAGGGCTGCGTGCTTCACCGCTGACCCGCCCCCGCGTGCTCCGGCCGCTCGAGCTGCGGGATCTCCGCGCGCAGGGCCTCGATCCTCGCCTGCTGCGCCTGGAGCTGTCGCACCCGCGTGTCACGCTCGGCCGTGTACGTCACGGCCGACTGCTTCGCCGCTGCGACCGAATCCGCCAGCGAGCGATGGAGCTCGTCGGCGATCGCGCCGAAATGATCTCGGGCGGCGCGCTGCACGAAACGGAGCCGGTCCTTGAGCTGCTTGCCGACCTGGAACACCACGTCCTCGATGTGCCGGCGCACGAGGTTCTTCGCCTCCGCCTGCCGGCGGGTGAGCCGAGCGGACCGATCCTCGCGGTACGCGCGTCTTCCCACGACCACGCCCACGAGAAGGGACAGCGGGTTTATCAGCGACAGGCCGACGAGGCTGGTGGCCAGTCCCATCATCAGCACGCCGCCATACGATCCGCGCACGCCGATGTAGATCTTCTCGGCTGCGCCCAGCCGGCCCTCCTCGAGCGTCTGGAGCGCCTCGACCGGTTCGAGCACGCTCTCGGTGCTCGCGACATCGATGTAGGGGAGGGATGACTCCGCCGCCGCGAACTCCACGGCGACCTGCTCGCACAGCCACTGAGCCCGCTCGTTCGTCCAGACGAACGTCTCGGATACCGCCGCCGAGACACGCCGATCCAGCCAGGCGGCGATCTGGTCCCAGATCGGGCCGGGGTCCCCCTCGTCGATGGCGGTCTCGGCTTCGCGCTGCACCTTTCGCAGGCGATCGCGCAAGTCGTGCTCGGTGTCGGCGATGAGATCCGCGACCCCGTCGCTCAGGGTGACCTGCCATCGCGAACTGCGGCTGCGGAACTCGTCCGCGCGCGACTTCGCGTCCTCGAGCTTGGCGATCATCCGCGGTGTGTCCTCGGGGTTGAGGAGCGCGTTGAGCGCGGTCCGCACCGCCAGCAGAAGCTGTTCGGACACCGACGACACGTCGTGGACCGCGGCGCGCCGATGGAGGAGCTCTGCGCGCCCCATCACGTCCCGCCGCAGGTGCGCGACCAGAGACGGGAATCCCGACTCCTCGTTCAACTCGCGGTCCTGCTCTTCGGCGGCGAGGATGCGCAGGTCGCTCGAGATCGGGAAGATGGGCACGTCACCGACCTCGCTGAGGTGCGATCGGTCGATCTCCTCGATCTGCCGCCATTCGGGATAGATGTCCGTCTTGGACAGCACGGCGCCGACGTTCGGCGACATGCGCATCGCGTGGCGGAGGAACTGCACCTCGGGCTCGGTGTACTCCTGAGACGCATCGGAGACGAGGAGCACGGCGTGCGCGGTCGACATCGCCGCGAGCGTGCTCAGCGAACGGGTTGACTCGAGGCCGCCGACGCCGGGCGAGTCGACGAGTCGGAGCCCGCCTTTGAGGAGCTCTCGGGGCAGGAAGACTTCAGCCCCCACGATGTCGGCGTCGCTGCGGTCGCCTCCCTCCGAGACGTAGCGTGCGACGTCGTCGATCGGAATCGGCAACCGCTCGATGACCGGTCCCGAGGGGCCTTCCCTGCGCAGCAGGACGACCGCCGAAGGGGTCTCCGCATAGCCCACCGACGTGGGGACGCTGGTGGCCAGGTCGTCGTCGACGGGACAGGCAGGGGCATTGATCAGCGCGTTGACGAGCTTGCTCTTGCCCTGCTTGAACTGGCCGATGACGATCACCCGGACGTGCGGATCCTCGAGCCTGGCGCGCGTGTCGTCGAGGCGCCGCGTCAGATCGGCGCGCCCGGCGGAGTCGGCGAGAGCCCGTGCCTTGCGCACGAGCTCCAGCAGGGGCTTCGCATCGGCCGCGGCGAGCGATCGGGCGCGATCGGACTCTGCCGGGACGGATATGTCACGGCCAGGCTTCCCGGGGAGGCTCTGAGTCACCGGCGACTCCTTCGGCGGCGGTTTCGCCCTGTACGAGCACACGCTAGCGCGTTCCGGGCGCCCGCGGTCCGAAAGTCCCGATGCGACGGCTCTGGGCCGGCATCGCCGGCCCAGAGCTGTCTCCCCAGATGTGAATCCGAGTGCGCAGGGTGCCCCATCACCCCGGCAGGTCGAGGTCGACGTCGACATCGTCGACGACGACCGAATCCTCGCTGTCCCAGATCACGTTGGCATCGACATCCCAGTCGCTCTCGTTGATCGATGTGAGCTCTTCGTTGAACGAGTTCGTCGCCGTGTAGGAGTCGGAGTCGTCGTTGAACGAGCCGTCGATGTCCACGTCCCACGAGTTGTCGGTGCTCGTCGAGTTGTCCGTCGCGGAGTTGTGGGAGTGAAGGACGTTGGAGATCGAGGTGGTGTTGCCCACGTTCACATCGTCCCCGCCGAGGATCGTCGTCGACTCGTCCAGGCTCTGGTGGATGTCGATGTCGTCCCCTGCCGCCATCGCGCCGTCACCGGACGCGACGACCGCGTCGCTCTTGGACACCAGCCCCACCCCGCCGAACGCGGCGACGTTGCCGTTGACGGACTGGTCGACGACCGTGTTGTGGCTGCTGACGTGGAGCGCGCCGCCCCCGCCGCCCGCGGCGCCGGCGAGGGATACGTCGCCCATGCCCGCGTTGTAGGTGCGCGCACCCGCATTCGTCGAATGGTCGTCCGTCGATGCATCCGTCCAGCTGTTGTACGAGTCGTCCACCGAGTTGTCGGAGTTGTCGTTGTACGAGTCGTCGGTCGAGTTGTCGGTGTGGTCATCGGTCGAGTTGTCGGATTCATCGTTGAACGAGTCCTCCACGTCGACGTCGGTGTCGAGGTCCATGTCGTGGGAGTCCTCGTTGAAGGATCCGTCGAGATCGACCGCGGTGTTGCCGCTGTCGTTCGTCGAATCGTCCGTGTTGCCGACGTTCTGCAGGTCGGCGGTGATATTGGCTGTGTTCGCCGAGGTGGAGTTGAACGAGTCGCGCACACGCACGTTGAACGATTCGTCGATGTCGTCGATTGCCATGTCATAGTCCTTCTCTTCGGGCCGACGCGCCGCGCCGGCTCTGGGTGCGGGTTCCCGGCTCGACGGCATCGCCGAGCCGGGTGAGGCGGATCAGAGCCCGACGTCGAGGTCGTCCACGATTGCGGAGTCGCTGCTGTCGACGATCGCGTTGACATCGACGTCGACGTCGAACGCCGCCGAGAGGTCGTTCGTCTCGTTGAACGAGTCCGTCGCCGTGTAGGTGTCGGAGTAGTCGTTCCACGAGTCGTCGATGTCAACGTCGACGGAGTTGTCCTCGTCGGTCGAGTTGTCCTCCCACGAGTTGTACGAGCCGACGACGTTGGAGATCGTCGTCTCGTTGCCGACGTTCACGTCCCCTCCTCCGGCGATCACGGTCGAGTTGTCGACCCGCGTCTCGATGTCCACGTCGTCACCCGCTGCGATGGAGTCGTCCCCCGATGCGACCACGGCGTCGCTGGCGGAGTACGCATGCACGCCGCCGCCGAGGATGTTCGCGTTGACGGACTGGTCGACGATCGTGTTGTGGCTCTCGATCGACGTGCCGCCGGCCGCACCTGCGCCGGCTCGGGCCGCCGCAGCGGCTCCGCCCGCACCGCCCAGCGAGACGTCGCCCATCCCGACGTTGTACGTGCGTCCGCCGGCATTCATCGAGTGGTCGTCGACGGACCTGTCCGTGAACGTGTTGTAGGAGTCCTTGACCCAGTTCTCGGAGTTGTCGTTGTGGGAGTCATCGGTCGAGTTGTCGGTGTGATCGTCGGTGGAATTGTCGGACTTGTCATTGAAGGAGTCGTCGATGTCGACGTCGGTGTCCATGTCGACGTCATGCGAGTCCTCATTGAACGAGTCGGCCACACCGACATCGACGTTCCCGCTGTCGTTCACCGAGCTGTCGGAGTTCCCCACGTTGTCGAGGTCCACCCCGAGGTTGGCCGTGTTGGTGCTCGACGAGTTGAACGAGTCCCTGACCCGCGTGTTGAACGAATCGTCGAAGTCGTTGATCTCGATAGGCATGAGCCCTTCCCAATCCCGGGGCATGCCCCGATATCTGCTGATGGCTACACCGTAGGAGCGCGTCGCGCACGGCACATCGGGGATCCATCCCTGGAACGCCGGGCAGGCGGCGGGGGTTTCCGTCGGGCCCCGCCTCTAGGGGTAGGGGGTACACGGGGGCCGTCGGCCCCATCCCGGGCACCGCCGTAGGCTGGGCCGGTGGAGATGGCCGAACTGACAGCGCTGCTGACCCCTGACGGTCTGCGCCTGCTCGATGCGCTTCCCGTGATGGATTCGGCCGCCGAGGTCGCGCGAACCGTGACCCGCCTGCGCAAGGAGGGCCACTCCCCCGACCTCGTATCTGCCGTCGTGACCCAGGCGCGGCTGCGCGAGCGGGCCGCCTCGAAGTTCGGCCCGTTCGCCGAGCGGATGCTGTTCACGCGCGCCGGTCTCGAGCAGGCGACGCGGCTGCCGATCGCCGCGCGGCACGCCGGCCGGCTCCGAGATGCCGGGCTCTCTCGGGTCGCCGACCTCGGATGCGGGATCGGCGGGGACGCGCTCGGGATGGCCGGACTCGGTCTGCAGGTCGAGGCAGTCGACGCCGACGAGGTGACGGCCGCCCTTGCGGCGTTCAACCTCGCGCCGTTCGGCGACGCCGTGACCGTGAGCCACGGCATGGCCGAGTCGACGAGCCTCGACGGGATCGACGGCGTCTGGCTCGATCCGGCCCGGCGCACCGCGGGCCACTCCGAGACGAAGCGCACGAAGCCCGAAGACTGGTCGCCCTCGCTGGGCTGGGCCTTCGACGTCGCGACGCGGCTCCCGACGGGGATCAAGCTCGGTCCCGGGCTCGACCGCGACCTGATCCCGGATGCCCTGGAGGCGCAGTGGGTGAGCGCCGACGGATCGACGGTGGAGCTCGTGCTGTGGTCGGGCGCGCTCGCGCGCGATGGCGTGCGGCGCGCGGCGCTCGTCATGCGCGGCGACGACGCGCACGAGCTGACGGCACCTGCGGATGCCCTGGACGAGCCGGTGCGCGAGCTCGGCGCCTTCGTGCACGAGCCCGACGGTGCCGTGATCCGCGCCCGGCTCATCGGCGACGTGGCGAGGTCGCTCCAGGCCGGCATGCTCGACGAGCACGTCGCCTACCTCACCTCGGACGCCGCACTGACGAGCCCGTTCGTCACGTCGTTCCGGGTGCAGGAGGCGCTGCCCCTCAAGGTCCCCACGATCAACGCCGCGCTGCGCGCCCGCGGCATCGGACGGATCGAGATCAAGAAGCGGGGGGTCGATGTCGATCCGGCGCAGTTCCGACGCAAGCTCGTGCTCCGCGGCGACGAGGAGGCGACGCTCATCCTTGCGCGGATCGGCGCGCGCCGCGTCGCGATCCTCGCGGACCGGGTCAGCCGATGATCGACGCGCGGGCGGCGGCGTAGAAGAGCCAGCCCGCGCTGTAGAGGATCGAGATCACGCCGACCACGATCGCCCAGACGGCGACGGCCCGGCTCTCGAGGGGTCGCCTCACGGCGAAGATGCCCGACACGACGCCGACCAGGCCGATCGGGAAGCCCCAGCCGACGAACAGCGAGACGACGAGTCCCGTGATCGAGAACGCCAGCGCCCAGGCCGCCAGGCCCCGGTGAGGCCCGTCGGCCGCGGGCATGAGCCACTGCGCCGTCGGCGCGGGCTCGTCGTCGGTGCCCGGCTCGACGGGAGCCGACTGCGACGTCACCGCGATGGGGGCGGTGGGCAGCCGGAGGAATCCGCCGCGATGCACGCCCGGGAGCGGAGAAGCCTCGTCTGCGAGCGCGACGTCGGGCGAGGGCGGCTCGACGGCGGCCGGGCGCCCGGGGGCGGCCGGAGTGGATCCTGCAGACCGCGCCGGGGCCGCAGGTGCCGAGGCGGGCGCCGCGGGCTCGGGCGAGGGCGGCTCATGACCCGGCTCCGCGGGGACCTGGCCGGGCTGCGGCATCCGATCGTCTCCGCTCACGCGGCGTCCTCGGCGACCTGGATCTCGCTCACCGGCAGCGTCGAGTCCGCCCCGAACCCGAGCGTCGACGGCGGCCTGCCCGACATGACGAGCTCGGACGCGAGCGCGGCGATCATCGCCCCGTTGTCGGTGCACAGCGACAGCGGGGGGATCCGCACCGTGACCCCCTCGGCCGCGGCGCGCTCGATCGCGACGTCGCGCAGGCGCCGATTGGCGATGACGCCGCCGCCGAGCAGCAGGCGGGGAACGCCGTGATCGCGGCACGCGGCGAGCGCCTTGGTCACGAGGACGTCGACGACGGCCTCGCGGAAGCTCGCCGCGACATCCGCCACGGGCACGGACTCGCCCGCCGCCTCGCGCTGCTCGACCCACCGTGCGACAGCGGTCTTCAGCCCCGAGAAGGAGAAGTCGTAGCGGTGGGCCGCCATGTCGCTCGCCCGTGAGAGGCCCCGCGGGAACGGGATCGCCTTCGGGTCTCCGGATGCCGCGGCCCGGTCGATCTCGGGACCGCCCGGGTACGGCAGCCCGAGCAGCCGGGCGACCTTGTCGAAGGCCTCGCCCGCCGCGTCGTCCATCGTCTCGCCGAGCAGCTCGACGTCGGTCGTGAGGTCGCGCACCAGCAGCAGGGACGTATGGCCGCCCGAGACCAGCAGCGCGACCGTGGGGTACTCGAGGGGCGGAGCGTCGGCATCCAGGATGTCGGCCGCGATGTGGCCGACGAGGTGGTTCACCGCGTAGAGCGGCTTCTGCAGGGAGACGGCGAGGGCCTTGGCGGCACCCACGCCGACCATCAGGGCGCCGGCGAGCCCCGGACCCGACGTCACCGCGACGGCGTCGATGTCGGACAGCGCGACGCCGGACTCGGCCAGCGCCGCGCGGATCGCGGGCTCGAGGGCCTCGAGATGGGCGCGGGCCGCCACCTCGGGCACCACCCCGCCGTAGCGGGCGTGCTCGTCCATCGAGCTTGCGATCGTGTTCGACAGCAGCGTGCGACCGCGCACGATGCCGATGCCCGTCTCGTCGCAGCTCGTCTCGATCCCCAGCACGAGGGGCTCGAACCGGTTCATGTGCACACCCCCGCATCATCGGCCGACGCGAGGCGCCGGGCGCCCCAGCCCGGCACGTCGAGCTTCATGACTACGGCGTCCACGTCGTCCGGCTGGTAGTACCGCGGGCGCCGGCCGACCTCGAGGAAGCCCTCCGAGGCGTAGAGCGCCTGCGCAACGGGGTTGTCGGCACGGACCTCGAGGAACACCTCGTGCACGCCGCGATCGGCCGCCTGCTCGAGCAGCGCTCGCAGGAGTGCACGGCCACGGCCGCGGCCACGGGATGCCTCGGCGATCGCGATGGTCTGGACGTCGGCATCCTTCGCCCCGCGCACCGTGCGGAGCCCCGCGTACCCGAGGACGCGGCCGGCCTCCTCGTCGACGACGTACCAGCCGTGCGGCGACGAGAGCTCCTCGCGCATCATCGCATCGGACCATGCGTCGGTCGGAAACGACGCCCGCTCGAGGGACATGATCGCCGCGAGGTCGCCGGGAACGGCGGCGCGCAGCGTCATGAGCCCACCTTCTTCGGAGCGCCGGGCATCGTCACGTCGGGCGACCGCAGGTAGAGCGCGTCGGCCGGGCCGACATCGCGGTGCGCCTCGAGGGCGCGCACGGCGACGAGTCCGAGCAGGCCGGCCGGGATGCGGTCCGCGTCCTGGCGGAGGATCGCGCCGCGCTCGAGCAGAGCGTCGAGGTCGTCGCGCGGTATCAGCGAGGGCTCGCGCTCGCGGATCGGCAGCCCGTCGTCGTCGAAGCTGCGGTACACCGTGAACGCGAACTCCCGCCGTCGGGCGTCGGTCACGACGGCGAACGGACGGTCGGCGGTCTCGTCGACGCCTCCTGTGAGCGCGTCGTGCAGCATCAGTTCGATCGCGACGGCGTCGTGGCTCACGACCGGCACCACCGGAATGCCGCGGGCGAGCGCGAACGCGCGCGCGGCGGCGATGCCGACCCGGAGACCCGTGAACGGCCCGGGGCCCATTCCGGCGGCGACATGCGAGATGTCGGCTGGGGTGACGGATGCCTCGGCGAGCGCCTGCTCGATCAGGACGCCGATCACCTCCGCGTGCCCGCGGGGGTCGGTGCTCTCGACCTGCGACCGCACGATCCCGTCGAGCTCGACGACGGCCACCGCGGAGCCGAGGGAGGTGTCGATGCCGAGGATCACCCCTCCAGGGTAGTCGGCGCTCCGCCGCGGTGCCCCGGCTACGGGCGGCGACTGATCGCCACGACCCTCGGGGTGTCGGCGTCGAGCTCCTCGATCGCGCGGGAGGGCGTGCCGCACGCGGTGTCCACTCCACTCCCGTCCGTCCCCACGCCTTCTCCACGCGCCGCCGGCGCGTCGCGCGGGGCCTCCAGGCGCGTGGGCGCATCACGGTCGAGCTCGATCTCCCACCAGTGGTCGCGGAGACCGTCGACCATCCCGCGGCCCCATTCGACGACGACCGCCGAGGCCTCGAAGTCGATGTCGAGGTCGTCGAGCTCGGCCGGTGAGCCGAGCCGATAGGCGTCGACGTGCACGAGGGGGGTGCCGCCGACGAGCGAAGGGTGGGTTCGGGCGATGACGAACGTCGGGCTCTGGACAGGACCCCGCACGCCGAGGCCCGCTGCGATCCCGCGTGCGAGAGTCGTCTTGCCCGCACCGAGCGGTCCGGTCAGCACGACCAGGTCGCCAGGGCGCAGCATCCCGCCGATCTGCTCGCCGAGCTGCTCCATGTCGTGCGGCGATGCGATCTCGCGCGTGCCGACGAGCGCATCGAGTCCCGGCCGGGTGCCGATCTCGCCGTCCTCGGAGTCGGGGCGCACGCCGGGTTCGCCGGTCACGCCGACACCTGCCTGCGGGGCACCCTGGGGCCGATTCGCGTGACGACCTCGTAATTGATCGTGTGCGCGGCGGCGGCCCACTCGTCGGCCGCCGGAGCGCCCAGGGTCGGGTCGCCGAACAGCACGACCTCGTCGCCGACGGCGACCGGGGCGTCGCCGACGTCGACCATGAACTGGTCCATCGCGATACGGCCGGCGACGGTGAAGCGGCGACCGCCGATCGCGACCGGACCCGCGCCCGACGCCTGCCGCGGCACGCCGTCGGCGTAGCCCAGCGGCACGAGCGCGAGGGTCGTCTCGCGCTCCGCTCGGAAGTCGTACCCGTACGACACCCCCTGTCCCGCCGGCACCCGCCGGACGGCCGCGACCGCCCCGCGGAGCGTCATGGCCGGGCGGAGGCCCAGGTCGGCCGAGCTGCGGTCGCCGAACGGCGACAGGCCGTACATGCCGATGCCGATGCGCACGCACCCGAGCCGCGTCTCCGGCAGCTCGATGGCGGCGTGCGTCGCCGCGAGATGACGCAGCGGGGGCGCGAGGCCGAGGGTCGCGGCGAGGCCCACTGCGTCCTCGAACGCCCGCAGCGCCGCACGGTCGTCGTCGGAGGACGCGTTGGAGAGGTGGCTGAAGAGAGCGACCACTCGCAGCCGCCCGATCCGCTCGAGGCGCGCGGCCTCGGCGAACACGACGCGCTGATCGGCCGGCGCGATGCCGTTGCGGGACAGGCCCGTCTCGAGTTTGAGATGGACCACGACGGGACGGTCGGCCGATGCCGCGGCCGCGGCGGCCAGGAGCTGCTCGAAGCTCGAGATGCCGAGCTCGATCCCGTGCGAAGCCGCCTCGGCGAACGACGTGCCCGGGGCGTGCAGCCACGCTACGATCGGAGCGTCGATGCCGGCGCGCCGGAGGGCGATCGCCTCGCCGATGTCGGCGACGCCCAGACGCGACGCCCCGCCGGCGAGCGCGGCGACGGCCGACCGCACGGCTCCGTGTCCGTAGCCGTCGGCCTTGACGACCGCGATCACCTCGGACCCTGTCAGGCGGCGGAGGTGGCGCACGTTGTCCTCGATGGCGCCGACGTCGATCGTCGCCTCGCGCATCACACCGGCGGGCATCCGGGTCATCGCGCGACCTCCGTCGCAGCCGGATCGGATTCGGCCACGACGTACGCGGTCGCGAAGCCCGCGTCGTGCGACATCGACAGGTGGATCGTCGTGATCCCCCGCGCTGCGACGACGGCTTCGGTCGACCCGCTCAACGTGAACCACGGACGACCGGATGCCTCGGGCGTGATCTCGATCTCCGTCCAGTGCACGCCGTCCGACCCGCCGAGCGCCTTGATGAGGGCTTCCTTGGCGGCGTAGCGCGCCGCCAGCGAGCGCGGCTTGAGCTCGCGCTCCCTCGGTGAGAACAGCCTCTGGAGCAGGCGGGGCGTCCGCTCGAGCGTGCGCTCGAAGCGGGCGATGTCGACCAGGTCGACGCCGATCCCGACGATCACGAAACTCTCCTGTCACGCCGCCCGGTGTGAAAGCCCGACGAAGGGCGCGGCATCCGCCACCCTACCGGCGGGCCTCCGCCTACTCGACCGTGACGGACTTCGCGAGGTTGCGCGGCTGGTCGACGTCGAGGCCCTTCGCTGTCGCGAGGCCCATCGCGAAGATGTGCAGGGGCACGACGGCCAGGAGCGGCTCGAAGAAGGGCCCGGCGAGCGGGATGCGCAGCACCTCGTCGGCGACGGGCAGCACGGCGGCGTCGCCCTCTTCGGCGATCGCGATCACGCGGGCGCCCCGAGCGCGGATCTCCTCGATGCTCGACACGACCTTCTTGTGCATCTCCACCGACTTGCGCGGCGACGGGACGATCACGAACACCGGCTGACCGGGCTCGATGAGCGCGATCGGGCCGTGCTTGAGCTCGCCCGCGGCGAAGCCCTCGGCGTGGATGTAGGCGAGCTCCTTGAGCTTGAGCGCGCCCTCCAGGGCGATCGGGTAGCCGACGTGGCGGCCGAGGAACAGTACCGATCGGGTGTCGGCCATCCAGTGGGCGAGCTGCTCGATGCGCGGCTGCTCGCGCTCGAGGATCTGCGAGATCTTGGCGGGGATGGCCTCGAGCTCACGGACGTGGGCGGCGGCATCCGCTGCGGAGACGACTCCGCGGACACGACCGACGTGCAGACCCATCAGGTAGAGCGCGGTGATCTGGGCGACGAACGCCTTCGTCGAGGCGACAGCCACCTCGGGGCCGGCGTGCGTGTAGACGATCGCGTCGGACTCGCGCGGGATGGTCGCGCCCTGCGTATTGCAGATCGACAGCGTCTTCGCCCCGCGGTCGCGCGCGTACTTGACGGCCATCAACGTGTCCATCGTCTCGCCGGACTGGCTGATCGAGACCACAAGGGTGTCGGGACCGATGACCGGGTCGCGGTAGCGAAACTCGTGCGCGAGCTCGACGTCGACGGGCACGCGCGTCCACTGCTCGATCGCGTACTTGCCGACCTGGCCGGCGTACGCCGCCGTGCCGCACGCGATGATGATGATGCGCGAGATCCCGGCGAACAGCTCGTCGAGGCCGTCCAGCTCGGGGATGACGACCTCGCCGTCGCGCAGGCGGCCGCGCAGGGTGTTGGCCACGGCCTCGGGCTCCTCCGAGACCTCCTTGGCCATGAAGGACGACCAGCCGCCCTTGTCTGCGGCAGAGGCGTCCCAGGTCACCTCGAACGGCTCGACCTCGACGGTGTTGCCGTCGAAGTCGGTCACCTCGACGCCGGCGGGCGTGATCGCGACGATCTGGTCCTGGCCGATCGCGAGGGCGCTGCGGGTGTGTTCGACGAACGCCGCGACGTCGGAGCCGAGGAAGTTCTCGCCCTCGCCGAGGCCGATGACCAACGGCGAGTTGCGGCGGGCGCCGACGACGAGTCCGGGCTGCTCCTCGTGCATCGCGAGGAGCGTGAAGGCGCCCTCGAGACGCGAGACGACGGCGCGGAACGCCGACACCAGGTCGCCCGATGCGCGGTACTCGCGGCCGAGGAGCACGGCGGCGACCTCGGTGTCGGTCTGGCTGCGGAAGGTGTAGCCGTCCGAGACGAGCTCGTCCTTGAGCTCGGCGAAGTTCTCGATGATGCCGTTGTGGATGACGGCGAGCTTGTCGTCGTCGGCGAGGTGCGGGTGGGCGTTGTCGTCGGTGGGCCCGCCGTGCGTTGCCCAGCGGGTGTGGCCGATGCCCGTCGTGCCGTCGGCGAGAGGCGCGGACTTCAGGTCGTCGCGGAGGACGCCCAGCTTGCCGGCGCGCTTGCGCATGCCGAGATCGCCGCCGGCGTCGATGACCGCGATGCCGGCCGAGTCGTAGCCGCGGTACTCGAGCCGCGCGAGGCCGGCGATGAGGATGGCCTGACTCTGCCGCGGGCCCACGTATCCGACGATTCCACACATGGTGTCAATGGTAGGCGGACCGTTATGCGAGGAGCCTGAACGAATAGGGAATCCCTGATCAGCACCAAAACGCGAAATGGGCCGGCGCGAGCCGGTCGTCAGAGCTTGCGGAGGAGGACGCGCTCGACGGTGTGGTTCGCCGCCTTCTGCAGGACGAGGCTCGCCCGACCGCGGGTCGGAAGCACGTTCTCCATGAGGTTCGGAAGGTTGATGTCGTTCCAGTAGCCGAGCGCCGTCGTCACCGCCTCCTCGTCGCTGAGGTGCGAGAAGACGTTGAAGAACGAGCTCGGATTGGCGAAGGCGCCGGTCTTGAGCGCCATGAACCGCTCGACGTACCACTGCGCGATGTGCCCCGGGTCGGCGTCGACGTAGATCGAGAAGTCGAACAAGTCGCTGACCGCCACGTCGTGCGGCGCGGCGGGCGGCTGGAGCACGTTCAGCCCCTCGACGATCACCACGTCCGGACGGCGGACGGTGGTGTGGGCGTCGGGCACGATGTCGTAGCGCATGTGCGAGTAGAACGGCGCCCGCACCTCGGGCGCCCCGCTCTTGACCTCGGTGAGGAACGAGACGAGCGCGCGCCGATCGTACGACTCGGGGAACCCCTTGCGCGCCATGATGCCGCGGCGCTCGAGCTCGGCGTTCGGATAGAGGAAGCCGTCGGTGGTGACGAGCTCGACGCGGGGCGTGTCGGGCCAGCGGCTCATCAGCTCGCGCAGCAGTCGGGCGATCGTGGACTTGCCGACGGCGACCGAGCCGGCGACGGCCACGACGAACGGCGTCGTCGTGTCGGCGTCGCCGAGGAACGCGCTGGTCTCGGCGCCGAGCTGCTTCGTCGCCTTGGCGTACAGCGACAGGAGGCGCGAGAGCGGCAGATAGACCTGAGAGACCTCGGCGATGTCGAGACGGTCGCCGAGCCCCCGGATCTGGACGATCTCGGTCTCGGACAGCGGCTGCGACATCCCGGCCGCGAGGCGCGCCCAATCGCCGCGGTCTATCTCGCGGTAGAGCGAGGGCGCCGGGGCGAGAATGGCTGCGTCGTCTGCGGACATCCCGCTCATCGTAGCCGCTGGAGGATGCCGCGGCCGTCGCGGCAGGGGCACGGTGACTCACCGGGCGCCTGAGCACGCGCGGCCGCGGGCACGACGCCGAACCCCGCGCACCGGTACTGTCGAGCCGTGCGCCTGGGAGTCCTCGACATCGGATCGAACACCGTCCACCTGCTCGTCGCCGATGTGAGGCCGGGGGGTCGGCCGCTCGCCGCCACGAGCCAGCGGACCGTACTGCGGCTCATGCGCTACCTCGGACCGGACGGCGAGATCATCCCCGAGGGCGTGAAGGCGCTCGTCGCCGCCGTCACGCAGGCGCGCAAGGTCGCGGCGAAGGAGAAGGTCGACGAGCTGCTGGCCACCGCGACCTCGGCCGTCCGCGAGGCTGCCAACGGCCCCGAGGTCATCGCCCTCATCGAAGAGGCCCTCGGCCAGCCGCTCCAGGTGCTGGGCGGCGAGACCGAGGCCCGCTACACGTTCCTCGCCGTCCGCCGATGGTTCGGCTGGGCCGCCGGCCAGATCCTGCTGTTCGACATCGGCGGCGGCTCGCTCGAGATCGCGGCCGGAGCGGACGAGCTGCCGGAGGCCGCGGCATCCCTCCCGCTCGGAGCGGGCCGCATGACCGTGCGGTTCCTCCCCGACGATCCGCCCGGCGAACCCGCCGTCGAGCTGCTGCGCGAGCACGCGCGAGCCACGCTCGCGCCCGTGGCCGCGCAGTTCGGCGCCCTCGCGCGCCCGGATCACGTCGTGGGGTCGTCCAAGGCGATCCGCTCGCTCGCGAAGCTCGTCGGCTACCCGGTCCCCGGCTGGTCGGGGATCGAGCGGATGCTGCTCCCCCGCGCCTCCCTCGGCTCGTGGATCCCGCGGCTGGCGAAGATCCCGGCGTCCGCCCGCCAGGAGCTGCCGGGCATCACCCCCGATCGGACGTTCCAGATCGTCGCGGGAGCCGTCGTGCTGCACGAGGCGATGCTCGCGCTCGATGTCGACGAGCTCGAGGTCTCGCCGTGGGCGCTGCGCGAGGGCGTGCTGCTGCGATACATCGAGTCGCTCTCGTGGAGCGCCCCCTCCGCCTGACCCCGCTCACGCGCGACGCCCCGGGCCGGAGCCCAGGGCGTCGTCTGCGTTATGGCGTCGAGGTGCCGACGTGCCGTTACAGCGCCAGGCGCTCCCGCACGACGTCGGCGAGTGCCTCCGCGTGCCGCTGGGCGTCTTCGGCCGATGCGGCCTCCACCATGACGCGCACGAGCTGCTCCGTGCCCGACGGGCGCAGCAGGACGCGGCCGGACTCACCGAGCTCTGCGACGACGGCGGCCACAGCATCCGACACGCCCTCGTCGCTGTTCGCGCGCGAGCGGTCGACACCCTTGACGTTGATCAGCACCTGCGGGTACACGGTCATGATCGACGCGAGCTCGGCGAGCGTCTTGTTCTGCCGAGCCATCTCCGCGAGAAGGTGCAGGCCGGTCAGCAGACCGTCCCCGGTCGTGGCGAACTCGCTCATGATCACGTGGCCGGACTGCTCGCCGCCGAGTGAGAAGCCGCCCTCGTCCATGCGCTCGAGCACATAGCGGTCGCCGACGGCGGTCTGCTCGACCACGATGCCGTGATCGGCCATCGCGCGATGGAGGCCGAGGTTGCTCATGACGGTCGCGACGAGCGTGTCGTCGACGAGCCTCCCGCGCTGCTTCATCGCGACCGCGAGGATCGCCATGATCTGGTCGCCGTCGACGATGCGCCCGTCGGCGTCGACCGCCAGGCATCGGTCGGCGTCGCCGTCGTGGGCGATCCCGACGTCGGCGCCGTGGGCGAGGACGGCCTCCGACAGCTTGTCGAGGTGCGTCGACCCGACGCCGTCGTTGATGTTGAGCCCGTCCGGATCGGCACCGATGACGGTGACCCGGGCGCCCGCGTCGCGGAACGTCTCGGGAGAGACGCCGGATGCCGCGCCGTGCGCGCAGTCGAGCACCACGTGGATGCCGTCCAGGCGGTGGGGCAGCGACGCCAGGAGGTGCACGACGTAGCGGTCCTCGGCGTCCGCGAACCGACGGATGCGGCCCACCGCCGCGCCCGTGGGCTGCAGCTTGGGGCCGGCCATGGCGTGCTCGATGCGCTCTTCGACGACGTCGGGGAGCTTCACGCCGCCGCGGGCGAAGATCTTGATGCCGTTGTCGGGCGCCGGATTGTGCGACGCCGAGACCATGACGCCGAAGTCGGCGTCCATGTCGGCGATGAGGAACGCGGTCGCCGGCGTGGGCAGCACTCCCGCGTCGAGGACGTCGACGCCGGAGGACGCCAGGCCCGCTTCGACGGCGGCCGACAGGAACTCGCCGGATACGCGCGGATCGCGGGCGACGACGGCGGTGATGCGCTTGCCGGACGCGCGTCGCGCGTCGGCAGAGCGGCCCTGGCCCAGGACGACAGCAGTCGCCTGGGCCAGGGAGAGAGCGAGATCGGCGGTGAGGGGGCCGTTGGCCAGCCCCCTCACCCCGTCCGTGCCAAAAAGCGGCATACGGAGAGGAGAGCCGATCAGCGCTTCGAGTACTGAGGCGCCTTGCGGGCCTTCTTGAGACCGGCCTTCTTGCGCTCGATGACGCGTGCGTCGCGCGAGAGGAAGCCGGCCTTCTTGAGGGTCGGGCGGTTGTTCTCGGCGTCGATCTCGTTGAGCGCGCGGGCGATGCCGAGGCGCAGAGCACCGGCCTGGCCCGAGGGGCCGCCGCCCGAGATGCGGACGATGACGTCGTACGCGCCGGTGAGGTTGAGCACCGTGAACGGGTCGGTGATCAGCTGCTGGTGCAGCTTGTTCGGGAAGTAGTCCTCGAACTCGCGTCCGTTGACGGTGATGACGCCCGAGCCGGGGACCAGGCGCACGCGGGCGATGGCCTGCTTGCGACGGCCGACGGCTGCGCCGGGCACCGAGAGCACGGGGCGCTCGGCGGGGGCGGCCTCGGCCTGGTCGACGGGGGTCTCGGTCGAGTAGTTGGTGGGGTCTTCGATGTTCGCCACGAGTGTGTCCTTAGTCTGTACGGCGCTTACTGGGCGACCTGGTCGAGGGTGTACGTCTTGGGCAGCTGCGCACCGTGGGGGTGCTCGGCGCCGCGGTAGACCTTCAGCTTGCGCAGCTGCGCCGCGCCCAGGCTGTTCTTGGGGAGCATGCCGCGGACGGCCTTCTCGACGGCGCGCTCGGGGTTCTTGGTGAGGAGCTCGTCGTAGGTGACCGACGACAGGCCGCCCGGGTAGCCCGAGTGGCGGTACGCCTTCTTCTTCTGGAGCTTCTGGCCGGTGAGGGCGACCTTGTCGGCGTTGATGATGATGACGAAGTCACCGGTGTCGACGTGGTTCGCGAACGTGGCCTTGTGCTTGCCGCGGAGGAGGATGGCGGCCTGCGAGGCGAGGCGGCCGAGGACGACGTCAGTCGCGTCGATGACCAGCCAGTCGCGCTGGATCTCGCCAGTCTTGGGGGTGTAAGTGCGCGTCACAATAGTGCTGCTTTCTTGATTCGAACGGAGAAGTTCGTGAATCCCGCTCCGGGGTGGTTCTGCGGCCGAGGGCCTGGGAACACGCCAGTGGAGGGCTCACGTTCGCGGTGCCGGGTCAGCTGAGCCGAACACCAAAGGTCGAGTCTACGGCATCCGATTCCCCTGACCAAACGCAGGTTCCCGGGCGAGGCCGATTCCGCTCGCTATCCTCGTCGCCATGGCCGCATCGACGACGACCGCCGACCGTGCCGCCGCGGTCTCCACCTCGGTGCAGCGCACGTACCGGTACCTGCGCATCGCGATAGCGGGCACCGTGGTCGTGATCTTCGTCGCCGTCGCCGTGGCCGCGACCACGGTCGGATGGCTCGCCTCGGTCAGCGACTACTTCTACACGCCGGCGCGCAACGCGTTCGTGGGCGCGCTGATCGCGGCGAGCCTCGCGCTCGTGGCGCTCTCGGGGCGCGGCGCCGAGCGAGCGCTGCTCGACGCCGCGGCCCTCTTCGCGCCGCTCATCGCCCTCGTGCCGACGACCCTGGCGCCGGGCACCGTGCCCGGAGTGCTGGTGCCGTGCGCGACGCGCTGCTTCCCACCGGAGTTCGAAGCGGATGCCGCGAACGGCGTGGTCACCTATCTCGTCGTCGGCGGGCTCACGGTCGTGGTCGCGCTGCTCCTGACGGCGCTCGGGCAGGTGTCGCTCTCTGCGGTGGGCTTCTCGCTCGTCGTGACCGCCACGGTCCTCGTGGGCGTCGGCTCCTTCTGGCTCTTCGCGCGAGACGCATTCCTCGCGCAGGGCCACTTCGTGGCCACGATCGCGTTCTTCGGCCTGTTCGCCGCGGTCGCGGTCCTCAACGCCTTCCCCCGCCGGGGTGCCCCGCCCGCACCGGTGTTCCGGGTTCTCTACATCGCGATCGCGGTGGCGCTGGCGGGGGTCCTCGTCGTCTACATCGCGCTCCTCCCGCAAGCCGGCACGCACGGGCTGCCGATCGTGCTGCTCGCCGAGGCGGCGGCGCTCACGCTGTTCTTCTGCTTCTGGGTCGTTCAGGGGATCGAGAAGTGGGACGAGTCCGACCCGAGCATCGTGGCGGCGTCCGGTGCACCCGCCTGAGGGCGCGGCATGGCACGCGCACCGTCGCCTCACGCGGCATCCGCCGGCGATGGCGTCGGGTCAGGACGCCTCGGCCTGCGGGGTCTCGACAGTGCGGCGGATGTCCGCCGCGAGACGCGCCGTCACAAGGATCGGCAGGTGGTCGCTCAGGCCCTGCGGGAGCGTCCGGACGCGGTCGATCTCGAAGCCGATCGACGTCGCGAAGTCGTAGTGCCCGCGGAAGAAGCGGTACCGGGTGTATGTGCGCGCGTCGCTCAGGTTGAGCTCGTACCCCTGCTCGCGGACGTGCTGTCCGAGGTGCTCCTTGAAGACGGGGTAGTTGTAGTCGCCGACCATGAGCGCCGGCAGCCCCTCTCCGAGGCTCTGCAGCTCGGTGAGGGCGGTGCGGATCTGGTGCCGGCGCAGCGAGTTCAGCGCCGTGAGCGGCGCCGCGTGGAAAGACGCGACGATGAGCTCGCGGCCCTCGTCGATGTCGTGCAGCCGCACCCCGAGGAGGCGTTCCTCGGCGGGTTTGAGCACCCGGTCGTGGAGCGACTTCTTGAGCGCCAGCGCCCGCACGTCGATCGCGCGATAGGTGTTCTCGCGGTAGTAGACCGCGAGGCCGAGCCGGTTGCGCTGCGTCGAGTCCGCGAGACGCAGGCCCGAGATCGACTCCGGGATGTCGGAGGTGTCGGCCTCCTGGAGGCACAGGACATCGGCGCCGTGGCGCTCGACGAGGTGGGCGAGCTCGCCGGCGGCGCGGTGCTTGCGCAGGTTGTACGAGATGACCTTCATGTGGGGACCACGATACGAGGGTTCGGCGTCCGCGTCGCGACCCCTCGGCAACGCTCAGCAGACTCATGGCCGAACGAGAGGTGACCGCCGCCTTCGGGGATCGCGGAGGGAGGCCCGCTAGAGTCCCCTCGTGACCACACCCGTGCCCCCACGACCCCCGCGCCGCCGGCGCCGCGTCGTGCTCCTGGCGGCCGGGGTCGTCGCGGCGATCGCCCTGGTCGCGGCCGTCGTCATCGCGGTGTGGCCGCAGGCCGACGCCACCGCGCAGCCGCCCGGGCCCGGCACGGTCGTCGTGGCTTCCGATCTCTCCAAGGCCTCCCACGCCGCCGGCACGGCGTCGGCGGGGTCCGAGCCGCAGGCGGCGGCCGAGTACCTGAGCGAGCAGCCGACCGCGTTCTGGCTCACCCCCGAGGCCGATCCCGCCGATGAGGTCGCTGAGCGCGTCGAGCATCTCGCCGCAGAGGCCCGCGACCAGTCCGCGACACTCGCGATCGTCGTCTACGGCCTCCCCGGGCGCGACTGCGGCAACCACTCGGCGGGCGGACTCGAGCCGGACGCGTACAGGGAGTGGACCGCGGAGATCGGCGCGGCGCTCCGCGCAGCCTCGGACGTACGCACTGTCGTCGTGCTCGAGCCCGACAGTCTCGCGCTCGCTCCCGAGTGCGGCAACGTCGACGAGCGAGTCGACCAGCTGCGCGGCGCCATCGATGCGCTGAGCGCGGACGGCGTCTGGATCTACCTGGACGCGGGCCACTCGAGCTGGCTCGCGGTCGACGACATGGCCGCGCTCATCGCTCGCGTCGCGGACGGCGCACCGGTGCGCGGATTCGCGACCAACGTCTCGAACTACAACGACACGGCCGATGAGACGCGCTACGCCCACCAACTGGCCGAGCGCCTCGACGGGCTGCACGCGATCATCGACACGTCCCGCAACGGCGCAGGATCGGACGGCGAATGGTGCAACCCGCAGGGCCGCCGGGTCGGCGACCCCGGCGGGAGCACCGGCGACGACGTCGTCGACACGAACCTGTGGATCAAGCCGCCGGGCGAGAGCGACGGCCCGTGCAACGGCGGACCCGCCGCCGGGGCGTGGTGGTCCGAGAGCGCCGTCGAGCTCACGCGGGACGTGCGGTCCGGCTGATCTCCGCGCCCGCAAACCGGGGTGTGTAGCATCGGGAGCACCTCGCCAGCGTGCGTGGACGGCCGCTCGCGGCCGCTGGGGCGCAAGATCACTTCCATTCGTGAGAGAGGCCTACGCCGAATGAGCAGTACCGTCGATGACCTGAAGACCGCGGTCATCATCGAGGACGACCCCGAGATCAGGCACATCCTGTCAGAGGTGCTCGAGTCGGCGGGCTTCTCGACGGTGTCCGTCGGGAACGGCATCGACGGCGTGCGCGCCGTCCTGACATACCGTCCGCTCCTCACGACGCTCGACGTGAACATGCCGGGCATCGACGGGTTCGAGGCCGCACGCCGCATCCGCGCCCAGTCCGACACGTACATCATCATGCTCACCGGCCTTCAGGACGAGGCGGATGTCGTGGCCGGCCTCGGCGCCGGCGCCGACGACTATCTGCTCAAGCCGTTCCGCCCGCGCGAGCTGCGTGCCCGTGTCGATGCGCTCCTGAGGCGGGCTCGAGCCGGTGGAGCGCCCGAGCCGGCCGGGCTGACCCAGGAGAGCGCCGGTCCGACGTTCCCCGGCGCCCGCCCCGCGACCACGCCGCTGCCGATCAATCGGGCGCAGCCGCTGGACGCCCCCGGGATCGTCGCCGTGCCGGCCGACAGCGCCGGCGAGCGCGAGCCGGTCGTGATGGCGCCGCTCGAGACGACCGGCGGCGACGACTGGCTGGTCCACCGCGACCTGCGCCTCCACCCCGAGAATCGTGTCGTTCTGATCGGCGGAGACGACCTCGAGCTGACCCGCACCGAGTTCGACCTGCTCGCCACGCTGCTCGAGTCGAAGCGCCGTGTGCGGAGCAAGGCCGACCTCACGCTCGTGCTCCGTGGCGAGTCCTACGTCACGAGCTACTTCGTGGGTGATGCCGACAAGCGGGCGATCGAGGCCCACATGACCAACCTGCGCCGCAAGCTCGGCGACAGCCCCACCAACCCGCGCTACATCGAGACCGTACGCGGCGTGGGCTACCGGCTCACCTCGGACCAGGTCTGACCCGCCGCCCGACAGGACGGCGATGAGGGCATCCCTCCCCAGAAGGATGCCCTCATCACTCCCCCGTCGGGTCCCCAGAACCCGATCTCCGACGCGTTCGGGTCGCGTCAGACCTTGTATCCGTGCTGTCGACGGATGAGCTTGAAGAACATGCCGAGCGTCTGGACGATCGTCACGACGCCCACGATCGGCCAGCCGATCCACAGGACGGTCGACTGCGCGACCGGTCCGAGCATCGACCAGGCGGCGACCATTGCGACGACGACGGCGATGATGACGATGAGCGGCGTCCAGTGCCCGAGCCCGGCACCGCGCTCGGCCTTGGCCTGCATCGCCCAGTTGTCGACCTTCTTGCGCGAGAGGAACCGCGTCCACGACCGGGCGAAGTGCGCGAGACGCACCCACATGTAGACCTCGGCAGGGAAGAACGTGACGGCGAAGAGGATGTCGCGGACGTTGCGGTTCCCCATCGACATCGCCATGCGCAGGTTCAGCATGATCGCGATCGCCACGGGCACGAGCCACCAGGCGGAGAAGACGAAGGCGCCGATCGAGAGCGACCCCGCGAGCAGTGCCAGGAAGGCGACGCGGACGAAGAGGTTCGTCAGCATGGCGAAGTTCTCGAGCCAGCGCACGCGCAGGTTCGGGTGGAACGGCTGGCCCTTGGTGTCGCCGCGCTGGCCGGGCCACATGAGCTCGATCGCGCCGTACGTCCATTTGACCTGCTGGGCGTCGAGCGCGCGCAGCGTCGTCATGCCGCCCACGTCGGCGCGGGCGAACGGGCTGATCTTCGTCAGGTAGCCGGCGCTCTTGATCTGCAGCGAGAGGAGCGAGTCCTCGACCTCGCTGTCCTTGACCCAGGGCGTCGACTGGTGGTTCTGCGCCATGACCTCGCGCAGCGCCTGAGTCGAGAAGATCGAGAACTGACCGCCGAGGACCGCCATGTTGCGGCCTCGCAGCAGGTTGTGCATGTTGAAGGCGGCGAACTGCGACCGCTGTCCGGTGGTGAGGAACTTGCCGACGAGACCCTTCACCGGCTTGTCGTCGATCGAGTAGATCGCCGAGATACCGCCGATGCGGGTGTCCGACATGGCCTCCGACTCGAGATACTCGACGGCCTTCTGGTCGGCCACGGTGTCGCCGTCGACGCCGAGCAGGTAGTCGTAGCCCTCGACCAGCGTGTAGCCGTAGTTCAGCGCGCCGACCTTCTTGTCGGGGTTCTTGCCGATGTCATGGACGAACACCTCGGTGAACTGCTCGCCGAGGTCGGTGGCGACCTCGTGCGGGCCTGCGTACCGCGACGCGATCCGGACGGTCGCGTCGGACGTGTTGTTGACGACGACGTGGATCACGTCGGGCACGCGGGTCTGCCCGAGGAGCGACTCGATCACACCGGCGATCGACTCCTCCTCGTTGTACGCGGGGATGACGCAGCCGATCGTCGACCGGTTCACCGAGGCGCCGTCGAGCACGGCCTCGAAGTCGTCCGGGAATCCGGCGACGGTGGGCGCGACCACGAGGTCGGTGCTGCGTGCGGGGGTGGTGATGGTGGTCATCTCGAGTCTTTCGGGTCTTGTCTGGCTGACGGGTTCCACGGTGCCAGGCGGATCGCAAGCGAAGCCGTGTGCTGGCCGGACGTCGGCTCGCTTCTTGCGCAAGGTTCCCGCAAGGCAAGCGCAAGCCCGCACCGCCGTGCCGCCCGCGCCCGGGCGACGGGGCTCAGTAGACTCGCTGCATGGCTACCGGGGGGCTAGCGGAGACGAGGGTGCTCGGCGCACCCGACTCCCGCACGCGCTCGATCTGGCTGACTCAGCTCGTCCTCGCCGCGAGCGTCGTGATCATCAGCGTCCTCGTGGCCGCGCTCCAGCCCGAGCTGTTCGCGTCGTGGAAGTTCATCGTCGGAAGCCTCGCGATCATCGCCCTGACCATCGCGACCCTCGCGGTGCCCTGGTCCCGGCTGCCCAAGAACGCCGTGCTCGCGGTGCCGTTCCTCGACGCGATCGCGATCGGATTCGTCGCGAGCCAGACAGAGCTGCGCTTCGGGTATCTGTGGGTCTTCCCGGTGATGTGGGTCGCGATGTACTTCCGGGCCGTCGTGCTCGGCGGCCTGCTCGCCACCATCGGCATCATCCTGCTCGTCGACTCGGCGATGACCACCTCCAGCACGTCGGCGCTCCGCATCTTCATCGTCCTGCTCTCGCTGACGTTCATCGGCATCACCGCGCACCTCGCCATGCGCCAGATGGGCGCCCTCCGCCGCGTGCTCCAGCGTCAGGCCCGGCGACTCGCCGAGACGCTCGACCGCCGTTCAGCGCAGGAGCGGCGCACCACCGAGATCCTCAACGGCGTCGATGCCGGGGTCGCACGGGTCTCGCCCGCGGGCACGATGCTCATGGTAAACGATGCCTACGCGCGCCTCTACGGACTCGATCCGCTCGACGTGAACCTGCCGGCCAAGTCGGTCGAGTACACCGGGCTGCGCGGGATGCCGGTGCCGCTCTCGGAGCGCCCCCTGGCGCGTGCGGCCCGCGGCGAGGTCTTCACCGACGCCCGTGTGTGGCTGTTCACCGGTGAGGGTGAATGGCGCGTGCTCTCGGTCAGCTCCAAGAGACTGAGCGGGTCCGACCGGGACGATGCGAGCGTGCTGCTCCTCGCCCACGACGTCACGGCCATCACCCATGCGCAGCGCGAGCGCGAACGGCTCTCGGCGATCGCATCGCACGAGCTGAAGCATCCGCTCACCGTCATGATCGGAAACGCCGACCTCGCCCTCGAGGACGAGGACGTCAGCCCGCGCACCCGCGAACGGCTCGAGACCATCCTCCGGGCGAGCGAACGCGTGCTCGAGATGACGTCGAGCATGCTCAAGACCTCGCGCACCGCGTTCGAGGGCCGCGAGTCGTACGACGACATCGACGTGCGGCAGATCGTGATCGACTCGGTCGACTCGTTCCGGCCGACGGCGACGGCGCACGACGTCGCGATCGACCTCGAGGTCCACCAGGCGCTCCCCGCGACGGCGGACGGGTTCCGCATGCGCCAGGTCGTCGACAACCTCGTGAGCAACGCCATCAAGTACACCCCGCGCGAGGGCGACGTCCGAATCGTCGGCTCGCTCGACGACGACACCGTCTCGCTGACCGTCTCCGATACGGGGATCGGGATCGCGCCGGAGGACCTGCCGAACATCATGACCCCCTACTTCCGCACGTCCACGGCCAAGGAGACCGCGAGCGGGACCGGCCTGGGCCTCGGCATCGCTCGCGAGATCGTCGCCGCCCACGGCGGGACCCTCACCATCGAGAGCGAGCCCGGCGCGGGCACCTCCGTCACCGTGCAGCTGCCGAGATTCGCGCCCGACCCGGCGGACAGGAGCGCAGGATCATGAACGAGATCGTCGCCATCACGGCCGGCATGGGCCTCGGGATCGCGCAGGCCGCGATCGCGACGCTCGCGACGATGCTCACCATCGGGGTCGCGTTCCTTTCGAAGCCGTCCCGCGCGACCTTGTACTGGTCATTCGCCTTCGCCCTCGCCATGGTGTCGACCTTCGGCGTGCTGGCGGGCGAGCTCAACGGGTCCGAGACCGCGCGGCGGATCTTCCTCGGCCTGCTGATGGGAGCGCCGGCCCTGCTGTGGTCGGGCTTCCGCGCACTGTGGGGTGTGCGCGCGCTGCCGTGGATCGGTCCCGTCGTCAGCGTGGTCTCGGCGGCCCTGCTGGTCGCCGCCGGCGAGACGGTGTGGTTCAGCCCCGCCTACCGCGCCGTGTTCTTCGCGGCGTCGGCGTTCGCGGGTCTGTACTTCCTCGATTGGATCCGTGTTCCGGCGCGCCGAGACCGCGTGACGCTCCCGTTCGCCATCGTCTCGCTCGTGTTCTTCATCGTCGGTGCCGCGAATGCGATCGCCGGCTTCCTCTTCCCGCCCACCACGGGCGACGACCTCGCGCTGGTACGGCTCGTGACGTCGATCGGGATGCTCGTCTACATGGCGTGCGCCCTCGTCGCGGTCGTCGGGATCTCGACCCGCGATACCGCGCTGGCGCGTTCGTCAGGTGCCCCCGAGGGATGGCGTCGGTTCGAGCTCACCGCCACGGAGCGGCTCGCGCGCGCGAAGATGTCCGCCGAACCGTGGTCGATCGTGTACCTGCGTCTGGACGACGCCAAGGAGATCCGCCAGATGGCGGGCTCCGTGGCCCTGTCCGCGCTCTCGACGCGCTTCCTCGACGAAGTCCGAGCGGTGTTCCCGGCGGAGGCGGATGTCGGGACCCCCACGCCGGGCACTGCTGTCGTCCTGGTGCCGCGCACCGACGCGGTCGTCCGCGACCACCTGCGCATGGTGCTGGACCGCATCTCGTCTCTCGAGGTCGACATCCGCCTCCCGATCCGTCCCTCGGCGAGCGCCGGGTGGGCACCGGTGTCGGTCGTGGGCTACGACCTCGATGCGCTGCTCTACATGGCGCGCGAGGCCGCGAGCCTGGCGAGCGAGAACGGCGGCGACAGGTGGGAGCGTGTGGGCGTGACGGTCACCGATCGTCTGCTCAATCCACTACAGCGATCGTGAGGGAGTCGGTCGCCGTCTGCTTGGCGTACTCCTTCGACGTCGGTGTCGTCTGCACCAGGAAGTCGTACGCGAACTGAAGGGTGACGGAGACGGTCTCCTCGGGCAGCGGTCCGACGTTGAACGTCTGCGAGTAGCTGTACGGGGAGAGCACGAGATAGCCCGGGCTCACCGTAGACGAGTCGACCTGCGGTTCGAGTGCCGGAAGCGTCCCGGTCGCCGAGGACGGCACGGCGGTCATCGTCGCCTTCTGCAGGTAGACCTTCTGTCCGTCGGCCGGCGAGACGACGGTCGTCATGTTGAGGCTCACGGGCTTGACGGCATCCGCTGTCCACTTGTCCATCGACAGGGTCGACCAGTAGTCGACGGTGGCCGTCACGGCGCCGGCGACGAGCTCGCGCTGCGTGGCACCGCTCGAGAGGTCGTTGGGGACGGGCGTCGGCACCGCGGTGCCCGATGTGCTCGGCGAGCCCGACGGTTCCGCGGTCCACGGCGCGGGACCGCACCCGACGAGGGCGACGGTGACGGCAGCGCCGAGGGCGAGCAGACGCGTGCGGTGAGCGGACTTCATCCATCCCCCTGTGTGGTCGAGGCTCGAGGCCTCTCGCGGTGGTCCGGTCAGTCTAGCCACGGCGGGATCGCGGCCGTCGGAGCCGGTGAGCACGTCATTCGCGGTCGCGGCGGGCGCGCGTCTGCTCGGCGCGCCGGGCGAGCAGCTCATCGGCGGGATAGCCGACAGCGGTGAGCGTGAGCCCCCGCGCAGCGAGGACCTTCACCTCGGGGACCCGCTCGCGCTCGTCTCGGATGTCGACGACGTCATCGACCCCGAGCCGCCCTTCACCCACCGCGACCGACCCGCCGACGAGCGCACGCACCATGCTGTGGCAGAACGCATCCGCCTTGACGTTCGCGATGAGGACCCCGTCGTGGTCGCGATGCCAGTCGAACTCGAGGAGCGTCCGGATCGTCGTCGCCTCCTCGCGCGGCCTGCAGTAGGCCGCGAAGTCGTGGAGCCCGGTGAGGGCGCGGGCCGCGGCATCCATCGCCTCCACGTCGAGTGCGGCGCGCACGGTGGTGGTGCGATGGCGCTCGAGCGGATCGTAGCCGGACACCGCGTCGGCGATGCGGTACTCGTACCGCCGCCACACCGCCGAGAACCGGGCGTCGAAGCCCGCCGGCGCGGCCGACGTGGCCGTCACGACGACGTCGGAGTAGGCGCCGACGACGCCCGTCAGGCGCGCGGCGAGCGTGCCGACGGGATCGACCTCGGGCGACCCCGCGCGCGGCCGGCGCGCGAGCAGGCGTTCGCGCTGCGCGTCATCGAGGTCGACGTGGGCGACCTGGCCGGTGGCATGCACTCCGGCATCGGTGCGGCCGGCCACGACGAGGCGGGGTTCGCCGCCGAGCACGCGCCCGAGCGCCCCCTCGAGGGTCTCCTGCACGGTGCGCAGTCCGGGCTGGCGGGCCCAGCCGCGGAAGTGCGTGCCGTCGTAGGCGATGTCGAGGCGGATCCGCACCGCCCCAGCTTAGGGCGCGCGTCAGCAAGCCGGGGGTCTGGGGCGGAGCCCCGGAAAGGTCCGCGCGTCAGCAAGCCGGGGGTCTGGGGCGGAGCCCCGGAAAGGTCCCCGCGTCAGCAAGCCGGGGGTCTGGGGCGGAGCCCCGGAAAGGTCCCCGCGTCAGCAGGCCGCGGGTCTGGGGCGGAGCCTCGGAAAGGTCCGCGCGTCAGCAAGCCGGGGGTCTGGGGCGGAGCCCCGGAAAGGTCCCGCGTCAGCCGAGCACGCTGCGGCCGTGCGGGAGGTACTCCCCCGCAGCGTGGAGTGCCATGCGGGCGAGCCTCGTGCGGTTCTCGCTCTCGCGGACGATCTCGCGGGCGACGACCGGATGCATGCGCACGATCTCGTCGAGCACGGCGACGGGAAGGACGACGACGTCGACCTCGCTCAGCGCGACGGCGCGTGAGATCGTCTGCGAGCGCGACAGGGCGGTCAGGCCCACGGCGTCGTCGGGTCCGAGCCTGGTGACCTGCACGAACCCGTCGTCGTCCGTGGGAATGCCGAGCATGACCTCGCCTGCAAGGATGAAGCGCGTCTCGGCGGGCACCGTCCCCGGGCGCAGGATGGACTCGCCCGCGCAGTACCGCTCCAGCCGGGCATGCGCGGCGAGCGCGTCGGTCTCGCCCGCCTTGAGGCTGAGCGTGGGCGAGATCTGTCGGAGCGCGTCCTGCAGTCGCGCCGGTGTGCGCCAGTCGTCGGTCATGTCGCCGTCCAGGTGCAGCTCGGCTCGCCGTGCCGCGTACCAGACCCGTGTGGCGAACGTGTCGAGCACGGCGGCGCGGTCGCCGGGGCTGCGCAGCGGGATGGCGACCGCATACCTGCTGGCCGACAGCGTCGCGGCGCTCGCGTCCCGGTCGGGAGCGAGGAGCGGGATGTCGCGCGCGACGGTCACGAGGAGCTCGCGCACCCGGCCCGGGGGGTCGTCACTGCCGAACTCGAGCTCGAGCACCGCGGCGTAGGGATCAGGGCTCCGCGACAGGTTGACGAACGAGCCGTCGGCGAGCTCGGCCGTCGGCATCACGACGATGCCGTTGCCGGTGTCGAGATGGACGGCCCGCCAGTTCACCTCGACGATCTGCCCCCGGGTGCCGCCGGTCTCGATCCAATCGCCGAGTTCGAACGGCGCCTCGAACACGAGGAACAGCCCGGAGACGATCGACCCGACGGCGTTCTGCAGCGCGAGGCCGACGACGATGGAAGTGATGCCGAGCGCGGCGAAGACGCCGGCGACGTCGGCGTCCCAGACCCACCAGAACACCGCGGCGATGCCGAGGATGATGAAGACGAACCGGATGAGGTCGCTGAAGATCGTCGGGAACCGATCGCGCCACGACCCCTTCTCCGCGCGGTGGAAGACGAGGTGGTTGACCGCGTTGATCGTGATGACGATCACGAGCAGGCCGAAGATCGTCCAGACGACGCGCGGCCAGGTGCCCTCGCCCTGCCACGCGCCGGGAGAGCTGATCAGCACGAGGATCCCCGCGACCGGCACGAGGTAGTTGCGGATCATCAGGATGATCGGCGCGGCGCGGCTCCCCCGCCGGGCCAGCGCGTTGTGGAACTCCGTCAGGCCGATCAGCGCGAGGGGCAGCCCCACCGAGACGATGACGGCGGGCCAGAACCACGGCTGCGAGACGATGTCGGCCATCGGATGCCTCATCCCTCCACGATGATCGCGGGGGCCTCGACCTTCCAGACCCGCTGGACGCCGCTCTGCGTGTCGACGTCTCCGGCCGGCATGACGGGGATCGAATCGGGAAGCCGGTCGGCGACGCGCTGGGTGACGTAGATGCCCGGCTCATCGGAGTCGCCCTGCACGCGGAAGGCGAGGTTCACGGCATCCCCCCACATGTCGTACACGACCCGCGCACGACCGATGAGTCCGCTGGTGACCTTGCCCGAGTCGAGCCCGGCCCGCAGGTCGAGCTTGACACCCTGCTGGGCGGAGTAGCGCTCGAGGATCGCGTCGAGCTCGAGCGCGAACTCGACGGCGCGACGGGCGTTGTCGACGCGCGGCGTGGCCAGTCCGCAGCTGGCGAGGTAACTCTGCCTCGTCGTGCGCACGCGCTCGACCCCGTGACGCTCCGCGGCCTCGTCGAACGTCCGGATCAGGTCGTTGAGCCGGGCGATCGCCTCGTCGGACGACAGCGACAGCGCGAGCTCCTCGAACCCGACGATGTCGGCGAACACGACCGTGACGTCGTCGCTGTCCTGCGTGATCGACTCATCACCGTGCTTGTACCGGCTGGCCATGCCCTCGGGCATGAACGAGAGGATCAGCTGCTCGTTGGCCTTCTCCTGCTGCTCGATGAGGTGCGACTTTACCTGGAGGCTGCGGCTCATGTCGTTGAAGGCGTTCGCGACGTCGGCCAGCTCGTCGCTCGAGCCGGCTTCGACCTGCACGCCCTCGTCGCCCGCGGCGATGCGCTGCGCCGCGGCCTTGAGGCGCCGCAGCGGACGCACGAACACCTGCGCCAGCACCAGCGAGAGCAGGCAGACGAAGATGATCATGCCGGCGGTCGAGAGGATCAGGTTGCGTGTGAAGTCCTCGACCGGCACGAGCGCCTCCGCAGAGGTCTCCTGCGCGACGATGACCCAGTTGAGCCCGTCCACATTGAGCGGCGCGTAGGCGATCAGGCTGTCGCGTCCGAGATAGTCGCGCTCGAGCAGCGTGCCGTCCTCGCCCGACAGTGCGCGTGTGACGGCCTCGCCCGAGATCGCCTGCTGCATCAGCGTGTTGCCGTTCTGCACGCTGAGCGCCGCCGTCTCCGGAGGCAGTCCCGCTGCGACCGCCGCGACCGCGTAGGACGCGGGGTCGTCGACGAGCTCCCTCGAGATCGACCGCATCAGGAGATCCCGCCCGACGAGGTACGTCTCCCCCGTGGCGCCCAGCCCGTTCATCGCCCACTCGCCGCCGACCGTCATCACGTCGTTGATGCGATCGATGGGCAGCTCGATGGCGAGCGCCCCGATCACCTCGCCGTCGTCGGCGATCGGCGTGACGGCCCACCCTGCGGGGTTTCCGAGGCTCGGACTGTACGGTGCGAAGTCGGCGATCACGACGTCGTCGACGATGTTGCGGTCCATCGCCTCGCGGTACGCCACGGCGAGGTTCGACAGCCGGTAGGGGCCGTCGAAGAGGTTCGTGCCGAGGTCGACGCCCTTGAAGGCCGTGTAGATGACGTTCCCCTCGGTGTCGAGCATGAGGACGTCCTCGAAGTCCTGAAGCTCGGTCATCGCCCGGTAGTACGGGTGGTAGAGCGCGTGCGCCTCCGACCAGGCGCTGCCGTCGCCGGCATCGCTCGAGAGGATCGCGTCCTCCCAGTCCTCGTACGGGATCACGTAGTGGTACTGCAGGTAGCTCTCGGCGCCGCCCTTCGGCGCGAAGGTCGAGCCGTCGACGGACTCCCCGGTGGCCTCTGCGAGGTCGGCGGCGAAGACGTCTCGGTAGTATGCCTCGACCTGAGCGGATGCCGCGGCATCCGTCTCCTGCTCCTCGAGCTCCGCGAAGCCTTCGGCGAAGGCGCGCGCCGCCTGCTTGCTCGTCTCGTTGAGGGCGCTGAGCCTCACCGCGTTCTCGATCGAGCCGAACAGCTGCGCGACCTCGCGAGTGCGGTTCTCACGGATCTCGACGAGCTTCTCGTAGGCGATGGCGCGCAGCGCCTCGGTGCCGTTGACGTAGCCGATGATGCCGACGACGATGCTCGAAAGGACGCTGACCGACAGCAGCATGATGAGCAGGATCGAGTAGATCGACAGGCCGGCGCGCTGACGAGCACGCGGTGTGCCCACCCACTGAGTGGGTGCCGCGGTAGGCTGCGCCTGCTCGGACACGTCGTCTCCCTCGTGCGCCGCCCCGGCGCAGGAAACATCCCCATGGCCCCGCTGCCGCGAGGTTGCGCCAAGACTAGCGTCCGCGCTCGCTCGGGGGGTAGAGAGAGAGGCCGTCGACTCGCGGGAGCCCACACCGGTGCTCGGCGCGAGGAGCCGTACAATGGCCGTCTTCCCCCCCACACGAAACTCATGACGTCGACCGCGCCCGCAGCACCCTCCCCCCGCTACGCGGGACTCGACGGCCTGCGCGCGATAGCCGTGACCCTCGTAGTCCTCTACCATCTGTTCCCGCCCGCGCTCTTCCCGGGCGGGTACGTGGGAGTCGACGTCTTCTTCGTGATCAGCGGGTTCCTCATCACGAGCCTGCTGCTTCGCGAGCACGACACCACCGGACGGATCAGCCTCGGCGGATTCTGGAAGCGCCGCGCGCGACGCCTGATCCCGGCGCTCGCCCTCGTGGTGACGGTGTGCTCCACCCTCGCCTGGATCGTCGGCGGCGACGTGCTACTGCGCCTGGGCGAGCAGGTGCTCGGAGCGCTGACGTTCAGCTACAACTGGCTCTCGATCGCGGGCGAGGGCGGCTACTTCGGCGCGGCCGCGCCCGAGCTCTTCCGCAACTTCTGGTCGCTCGCGGTCGAGGAGCAGTTCTACGTGATCTGGCCGCTCGTCCTTCCGCTCTTCCTCCTTCTGCCCCGCGGCGGCGCGCGGGCGGTGGCAGCGGTCGCCCTTGCCGCGGCATCCGCGGTGTCGATGGGGGTGCTGGTGGCGAGCGGCGGCGACGTGACCCGCGCGTACTTCGGAACCGACACCCACTCCTTCGGCATCCTGCTCGGTGTCGCCGTCGCCTTCGTGCTCATGCCGCTGCTGTCGCGCCCCGCCCGCGAGACTGCGGATGCCGCGCTTCTCCGGCCGGCCGTCACGCCGCCGCCGGGCTGGACGATCGTGCTCCCCGCGTCGGCATCGCCCGGGCGGCCGAAGACACGGCCGGAGTGGATCGATCGTCGCAGCTCCAGGACCGCGATGGGATGCCTCGGCATCGCCTCACTCGTCGGCATCGCGGTTGTCGCGTCCCTGCCGCCGGTCGACGGCGTGGGCTCGTTCCCGGGCACCCTGCTGGCGGCGAGCATCCTCACCGCCGTCGCGATCGTCGCAGGAGTGTGGCCGGGGTCCTGGTTCGGACCGGCGATCGACGCGCGCCCGCTCCGCTGGGTGGGTGATCGCTCCTACGGCATCTACCTGTGGCACTGGCCGCTCCTCGTCCTCGCGATGGCGGCCGCGCCCACGGCCGGGGCGAACGCACCCGTCTGGATAGGCATCGGCGTGCTCGCGGTCACCCTCTTGGCCGCCGAGCTGTCCTACCGGCTCCTCGAGACGCCGGTACGGCGCATCGGCTTCCGCGCGTCGTTGCGTCGGCTGCGCGACCAGGTGCGCCGCGACTCCCGCGGCCGCCTTCGTGTGCTCGGGGTCGCCGCCGCCGGGCTGCTGGTCTTGGGCGGCACCTCTGCTGCGATCGCCGCAGCGCCGTCGCAGTCGTCCGGAGAGGCTGTCGTGACAGCCGGCCAGGAGGCGCTGGATCGCGCCGCCCGCAGCCCCAGCCCGGTGCCGACACCTGAGGCGACGACGCCTGCCGCGCCGGCGACCCCGCCGCCGCCGCCCGGGGGGCCTCTGACCTCGCGACCGTCGCCGACGCCGATGCCCACTCCCGTGACGGGCGCCGAGGTCAGCGCGGTCGGCGACTCCGTGATGCTCGCCTCTGCTCCCGCGCTGCTCGAGCGCCTCCCCGGCATCCACGTGGATGCCGAGGTGTCACGCTCGGCGTGGGCCGGCCCCGGCATCCTCGAGCAGCTGGAGGCCTCTGGCCTGCTGCGGCCCTACGTGGTCGTCGCGCTGGGCACGAACGGCCCCGTCGACCTGGGGTCACTCGAGCGCATGGCGGCGATCGCAGGGCCGGACCGCCACCTCGTGCTCGTGAACGCGTACGCCCCGCGGGACTGGATTCCGGGAGTGAACGCCGCGCTCGACGACTTCGCATCCTCGCACCCAGGCGTCGTCGTCGCGGACTGGTCGTCGGCGATCGCCGATCGCACCGACCTCCTCGCCGGCGACTCGATCCATCCGGGTGCCGACGGGGGGCGCGTCTTCGCCGAGACCATCGCCCGCGCCGTCGAATCGGTCGAGCAGGATCGCGCGCGGCGCCAGTACGAGCGCGAACTCCGACTCCACGAGAACCTCAGCCACCGGCCGCCGCCCGTCGCCGAATAGGGAAGAGCGGATGCCGCGGCATCCGCTCTTCGCTGCCCGCTCTGCGCTGCGATCCTGCCCGCAGACGCAGCGAGACCCGCGGCCCCGAAGGGCACGCGGGTCTCGCGGTGCAAGGGTGGTCGCGGCGGTGACGCCGTGACCGGCCGGGCGTTGAGCCCGACGGACCGATTACTCGGACTTCTCCTCGGCGGGGGCCTCGACGGCCTCCTCGGCAGCGGCCTCGGCGGCAGCGCCCTCGGCCTGCGACTCGGCGCCGGCCTCGGTGGCGTCGGCGGCGGGGGTCTCGTCGACCTCGGCCTCGGCCGGAGCCTCTTCGGCGACCGGAGCGGCCTGGGCCGCGGCGGTCTTCTTGGCCGACTTCGCCTTCGGCGTCACGGGCTCGAGGACGAGCTCGATGACGGCCATGGGGGCGTTGTCGCCCTTGCGGTTGCCGACCTTCGTGATGCGGGTGTAGCCACCCTCGCGCTCGGCGACGAGCGGCGCGATCTCGGTGAAGAGAACGTGCACGACTTCCTTGTCACCGATGACCGACAGCACCCGGCGACGGGCGTGCAGGTCGCCGCGCTTGGCGAAGGTGATCAGGCGCTCGGCCAGCGGACGCAGGCGCTTGGCCTTGGTCTCGGTCGTGCGGATCGACTTGTGCGTGAACAGGGCCGCGGCGAGGTTCGCAAGCAGCAGGCGCTCGTGGGCGGGGCCGCCTCCGAGGCGGGGTCCCTTCGTGGGCTTAGGCATTCTTTGTTACTCCAGGATCAGTTTCGGGGGGACCGGAACTCAGACGGTCTCGTCGTCGTAGCCGCCGTAGAAGTGCGCGCCGTCGAACCCGGGGACCGAGTCCTTCAGCGACAGGCCGAGCGAGACGAGCTTGTCGCGCACCTCGTCGACCGACTTCTGACCGAAGTTGCGGATGTTCATGAGCTGCGTCTCCGAGAGGGCGACGAGCTCCGAAACGGTGTTGATGCCTTCGCGCTTGAGGCAGTTGTACGAGCGGACCGACAGATCGAGGTCCTCGATCGGCATCGACAGCTCGTTGGAGAGGACGGTCTCGACCGGCGCGGGGCCGATCTCGATGCCCTCGGCCTCGACGTTGAGCTCACGGGCCAGGCCGAAGAGCTCCGTCAGGGTGCGCCCGGCCGAGGCGACGGCGTCGCGGGGAGCGATCGAGGACTTGCTCTCGACGTCCAGCACGAGCTTGTCGAAGTCGGTGCGCTCACCGGCACGGGTGGCCTCGACGCGGTAGCTGACCTTGAGCACGGGCGAGTAGATCGAGTCGATCGGGATCTGACCGGCCTCGGCGTACTCGTTGCGGTTCTGGGTCGCCGAGACGTAGCCGCGGCCGCGCTCGATGGTGAGCTCCAGCTCGAACTTCGCGGTGTCGTTGAGGGTCGCGATGACGAGCTCGGGGTTGTGCACCTCGACACCGGCCGGAGCCGAGATGTCGGCGGCGGTGACCTCACCGGAGCCGGTCTTGCGCAGGTACGCCGTGATGGGCTCGTCGCGCTCGCTGGAGACGACCAGCTGCTTGATGTTGAGGATGATCTCGGTGACATCCTCCTTGACACCGGGGATGGTGCTGAACTCGTGGAGGACGCCGTCGATGCGGATCGACGTCACGGCTGCGCCGGGGATGGACGACAGGAGGCTGCGACGCAGCGCGTTGCCGATCGTGTAGCCGAAGCCGGGCTCCAGCGGCTCGATGACGAAGCGGCTGCGGAACTCCCCGACCTTCTCCTCGGTCAGAGTGGGACGCTGTGCGATGAGCACTATGTGTTCCTTTCGATCACGTGCCCGCTATATGACACGTGCGGTGGGTGAGGTGTTGAGTTTTTCTCAGGGCGTCCGGTGATCGAGTGCCGCGGGGCGGTCATCGAGAACCCGGACGCCGAAGCGTGCGGTAGCCGGGGCACCGCACGGGTGCCCCGGCTCCGGGAAATCAGACGCGGCGGCGCTTCGGGGGACGGCAGCCGTTGTGAGCCTGCGGCGTCACATCCTGGATCTGGCCGACCTCGAGGCCTGCGGCCTGGAGCGAGCGGATCGCGGTCTCGCGGCCCGAGCCCGGGCCCTTCACGAAGACGTCGACCTTCTTGACACCGTGCTCCTGCGCCTGGCGGGCGGCCGACTCGGCGGCCATGCCTGCGGCATAGGGGGTCGACTTGCGCGAGCCCTTGAAGCCCACGCCACCCGACGAGGCCCAGCTGATGACAGCGCCCGAGGGGTCGGTGATCGAGACGATCGTGTTGTTGAACGTCGACTTGATGTGGGCCTGGCCCAGCGCGATGTTCTTCTTCTCCTTGCGGCGCGGCTTGCGCGCAGCGGTCTTGGCCTGTGCCATGTGCGTTACTCCCTAAATCCTTGGGGCGCCGGCGGAGGCCTAGCGCGCCTTCTTCTTGCCGGCGACGGTGCGCTTGGGACCCTTGCGGGTACGCGCGTTCGTCTTCGTGCGCTGACCGCGCACCGGGAGGCCGCGGCGGTGGCGCAGGCCCTCGTAGGAGCCGATCTCGACCTTGCGGCGGATGTCGGCGGCCACCTCACGGCGGAGGTCACCCTCGACCTTGTAGTTGGCCTCGATGTTGTCGCGGAGCGCGATGAGCTGGTCGTCGCTGAGGTCCTTGACGCGGATGTTCTCGTCGATCTCCGTCGCCTTGAGGATCTCGACGGAGCGGGTACGGCCGACGCCGTAGATGTAGGTAAGGGCGATCACCACGCGCTTGTCGCGCGGGATGTCAACGCCGGCAAGACGTGCCATGCGGTTTCTCCTATGGAGTGAGTGGAGGTGTGGAGCAGGGTCGGTGCCCGGGCCTCCGCCCGAGGTGTCCCCTCCGGAGAGGTTCTGATCCTGCCTGTGATGTGTTCAGTTGTGAGTCGTCGGGCTGCGCCGGGGCGCAGCATCCGATCAGCCCTGGCGCTGCTTGTGACGCGGGTTCGACTTGCAGATGACCATGACGCGACCGTGGCGACGGATGACCTTGCAGTGGTCGCAGATGGGCTTGACGGAGGGATTGACCTTCATGATTTCCTGTTTCGCTGTCTTCGCCGGCGGGCACGTCGTGCCCGGGGCGTTACTTCTCGACCGGTCTAGCGGTAGCGGTAGACGATGCGCCCGCGGGTGAGGTCGTAGGGGCTGAGCTCCACGACAACTCGGTCCTCGGGGATGATGCGGATGTAGTTCTGCCGCATCTTGCCGGAGATCGTCGCGAGGACCTTGTGCCCGTTGCTCAGCTCAACGCGGAACATCGCGTTGGGCAGCGCCTCGGAGATCACGCCCTCGATCTCGATGACACCGTCTTTCTTCGCCATACGCTCGCTATCACTTTTGCAGACCGGTCGGTCTGCGGTGGATGGGTTGTGGTGCTCGGACACGCCGATGGAGGCGCAACGCACCAAAGATCAAGCATACGTGATATCGGATGCCTCGGCAAACCCGCGTCGCAGGCGGCCTCGATCGTCGACTCAGCCGCGCGTGCGGACGCGGTCCCGGGCGATGATCGCCGCCGCGCCGGCCACGATCAGGCCCGCACCGAGCGCCATCGCCCACCACGGCACCGTCGAGCCGGTCGCCGGGAGCTCGCCGCCGGCTTCGTCATCGCCGCCGTCGTCGCGCCCGCCGGTCCGGGTGAACGCGTTCGTCACCACGACCTGAGCCGGTCCGGCGGCGGTGCCCGCGGCGATCTCCACGGGAGAACCGGTGATCACCGGCGGAGCCCAGAGTCCGGCATCCGTCCCTGCGGGCTCGTCCTCGACCACCTCGCAGACGGCGCCCGCAGGTGCCTCGATCGGCGCGGTCTGCTCGCCGGCAGCCAGCGTCCACGACCCGTCGGCGACGATCGTGCCGGACGGCAGCTCGCACGACCAGGCCCCCGTGAACGTCGCCGAGGGCGCACCGTCGCCGGTCACGGCCTTCCGGATGGTGAAGGCACCGGGCAGGAGGGCGAAGGAGTTCGTCACCGTGAACGAGAGCGGCGTCTCGATGGACTCCGCAGTGAGCACGACCGACGCGGGCGAGATCGCCGGAGCGCCCCAGGCTCCGTCCGCCGGGTCGTCCGGTGAGGCCTCGGTCACCGAGCAGGTCGCGCCGACGGGCCCCGCGAAGGGCAGGGAGGTCTCACCGGCGCCGAGCGACCAGCTGCCGGCGGCGACCTCGACGCCGACGGGGAGCTCGCAGGACCAGTCCCCCGTGAAGGCGACATCGGGTGCGCCCTCACCCGCCACGGTCTTCGTCACCGTGAACGCGCCGAGATCCTCGGCGAGCGTGTTCGTGACCACGATCTCGATCGGCGTCTGCGCGGACGCGACCGTGATCAGCACGGCACCCGGGGTGACCACCGGGTCGCCCCACGAGCCGCCGACGGGATCCGCCGGGGAGGTCTCCGACGCCGAGCACCACGCACCCACCGGCGCCCCGATCGCGGCCGAGGTCTCCCCTGCGGCCAGCGTCCAGGTGCCCGAGCCGAGCACGTCCGCATCGGGATCTGCCGACACGGCGCACTGCCACGCCCCTGTGAAGTCGCCCGCCCACCCGACGCCATCGGGGTCCTCGACCACCTTCGTGATCGTGAAGAGGCCCGTCGCGAGCGCGTTCGCGACGGCGATCGCAACCTGCGCCTCGTCCTCCGGCGCCGGCACGACGAACTCGACGGGAGCCGGTGTCACCGTCCCATCGACCGTCCACACCGGCGTCTCCCATGCGCTCAGCCGCGTCGCATCGAACCTGAGGCCGGCGGGCGGCAGCCGGACCCGCCCGAGCGGGCCGAGGCTCTCGGTGATCTCGCACGTCGCGCCGACGGGCAGCCCGCCGACGGTCGTCATCTCGCCCGCGACGACCTCCCACTCGACGATGAGCTCGCCTCCGCCATCGACGGGGCACGTGACGATGCCGTGGAAGGTGAGCCCGTCGGGAAGCAGTGCGGCGACCTCGGGCGACAGGACCTTCTCCACCGTGATCGATCCGACGGGGTCGGGTCCGATGGGGATGCACTCGAACGGGCTTGCGAGCCACGGGTAGTTGTGGTGCTCATTGCCCACACCGTCCATCAGCACGGTCCCATTCGTGAAGAGGCGGCCGTTCGTGCTCGCCGTCACGCGGAGCGTGGGCAGCGCCGTGTCCGGGTTCACGCCGGGGACGAGGATCGAACCGAGCACCTGCGACGAGCCCGCGAGATGGACCGACGTCGCGTCGGCGAAGTTCCACAGCGTGCGGGCAGAGAGCTCGCCGAACAGCGGCGAGGCGAAGTCGTCGGCCCGCACACCCTCGTCGGCGAAGTAGTTCGGCGCCCACACCACCGGACCGCCGGTGACGTTGACCACGACCGTCGCGCCGTCGGGAATGCCGGTGAAGTTCAGCGCGGGATTGGCGTTGAGGGTCGCCGCTGCGATGGTGAAGACCTGCTGCGCGGACGCGCCGTCGCCCGCGAAGGTCAGCAGCGCTCCCGGAGTGACGGACCCGGTCGGTGCGAGTGCGGCGAGGTCGGCGGACTGCTGGTCGATGAGGGCGTCCCAGTCCGACCACTCCTCGATGGCGGCCGGCCCGATCGCCTGCGTGAGGGTGCCGTTGTTCAGTTCATAGTGCGAGCCGTCGACCTCGTAGTCGGGGATGGTGGCGCCGCCCACCTGCATGGCACCGCCGAGAAGCTGTCCGTCGAAGAAGGCGTTGGCTCCGACATCCAGGACAGTCACCGTGCCGACGCTCACATCGCCGCCGACGGCCAGCATCGTGGTGCCCGGGAAGGGCGCGACACCCGACCCGACGCCGACCCATCCGACGTTGAACCGCCCCAGGGTCGCCTTGTCGAACGAGGCGTCGCCTCCGACGACGACGAGGCCCTCCGCTTCGGCGGCCTGCTGGCGCACCTGGAAGTCACCTCCCGCGTAGATCGCGACGTTCTGATCGGTCCAGATCGGGTTGGTGTTTCCGGGACCGGGGAGCGTCCCCTCCGGGCATTCGCCGACGTCCGCCGCAGCCGGCGGGGCCGTCGGCATCGACGTGAGCGCGGTGGCGCCGAGTCCGGCGAGGACGCCGAGCACCGCGAGCATGGCGATGCCGCGTCGGCGGCCGTGGGCGGGTGTGTTCACGGGCTCCCCTTCTGAGAAGCCCAGGCTACCGCCCGGATCGCCGCCCCGTCGCAGGCGCGATGTCAGCTCGTGCGCGCGAGCGGCGGCCTCACTCGAAGAGCGTCGCGAGCTGCCCCGGCTCGGGCAGCGTCGAGTTCGCGATGACCTCGCCGTTGACCGCGATCGTGGGGGTTCCGACACCCGCCGCGCCGGGCTGCACCGGAGTCTCCTCCGTCATGGCGGTGACGTAGTCGGCGTAGATGCCGTCGTTCACGCAGGCGTCGATCCCGGTGACGCCGACGGTCGCGGCGATCTCGAGGATCTGCTCGTCGGTGAGACCGGACGTGCCCTCCGACGGCTGGTTCGCGAACATCGCGTTCATGAAGGGGACGGATGCCTCGGCATCCGCGACCGCGACGCAGTACATCGCGTTGGCCGCACGCGTCGAGTACTCGGTGCCGCGGGACTGACGATCGAGGATCGAGATCGGGTGGATGCCGAGCGTGATGGTCCCGTCGTCGACCAGACCCTGGATCTCCTCGCCGTAGACCTGTTCGAACTGGTTGCAGACCGGGCACATGAAGTCGATGTAGGTGTCGAGGCGGTTCTCACCGTCGCCGACGAGGACGGCTCCGGTGTCGGCGTCGATGTTGGATGCGGACGGCGTCTGTCCGGGCTGAGGGGTCGATCCCTGGTTGTTGAGCGACACCACGAGCACCGCGACCAGCACGAGCGCCACGACGACCCCCGCGCTCACCCAGATCGCGAACCAGTTGACCTTGCGCGGACCCTCAGCCATGACCTTCTCCTATGCGATCTCTGCCGGCGTGATGCCGAAGGGCGCGAGCCCGGCCGCGCCGCCGTCGGGCGCCGTCAGCACCCAGATGCCGCCATCGTGCACGGCGACGCTGTGTTCCCAGTGCGAGCCCGCGGTTCCGTCGAGCGTGGAGACGGTCCAGTCGTCGTCCTCGACGAACGTCGCCTGATCCCCGATCACCACCATCGGCTCGATCGCCAGCACCAGGCCGGGACGGACCTCAGGCCCGGGATCGGACACCCGGTAGTTGAACACCGACGGCGCTTCGTGCATCTTGCGCCCGATGCCGTGCCCGACGTACTCGCGGAGGATGCCGTACCCCGGCTCGGGGGCGTTCGCCTCGATGTGCGACTGAATCGCGGCGCCGACCTCGCCGAGGTGCTTCGCGGTCGCGAGCGAGGCGATGCCTGCCCACAGCGATCCCTCGGTCACATCGGACAGTCTCTGCCGAGCCGCGACGACCTCCGGTCGGGACGGATCGTCGAGGACCACGGTGAATGCCGAGTCGCCGTTCCAGCCCTTGAACTCGGCGCCGGCGTCGACCGAGAGGATGTCGCCCGGCTCCAGGACGCGATCACCCGGGATGCCGTGCACGACCTGCTCGTTCACGGAGGCGCAGATCGTGTGGCGGTACCCGCGCACCATCTGGAAGTTGGACTTCGCGCCGCGGGCGGTGATGACGGCGGATGCCGCGGCATCGAGCTGACCCGTCGTGACGCCCGGCGCGATCAGCGCGCGCGCCGCGTCGAGCGCGGCGGCGGTGATCAGTCCGGGCTCCACCATCGCCCGCATCTGGGCGGGCGTCTTGTAGATCGAGCGTCGCAGCGACACGGGTTCAGGCTGCGGCAGGGCGGGCGAGCCCGCGCGCCTCGAGCGACGCCACGATGCGGTCGGTGATCTCGTCGAGACTGCCGACCCCATCGACCGCGTCGACGATGCCGCGCGTGCCGTACACGCCGAGGATCGGCGCCGTCTCACGCTCGTAGATCGCCAGCCGGTTCGCGATGACCTCTTCGGTGTCATCGGTGCGCCCCTGCTCCTGCGCCCGCAGCGACAGGCGTGCGATGCTCTCGTCGCGCGGGACGCTGAGCTCGATGACCGCGTCGAGGCTCTCGTCGCGGCCCTCGAGGAACTCTTCGAGGTGCATGACCTGCGTCAGGTTCCGGGGGTAGCCGTCGAGGAGGAACCCGCCCTGGGCGTCGGCGTGCGACAGGCGGTCGCGCACGACCGCGCTCGTCAGCTCGTCCGACACCAGGTCGCCGGCCTCGATGATCGCCTTGACCTGCTCGCCCAGTTCGGTGCCGGCGGCGACCGCGGCGCGGAACACGTCGCCGGTCGAGATCGCCGGGATGCCGAACGCCTGCGCGATGCGAACGCCCTGCGTCCCCTTGCCCGAACCCTGCGGACCCACGATGAGCAGCCGCGTCATCGCAGAAGGCCCTCGTAGTGACGCTGCTGGAGCTGCGCATCGATCTGCTTCACGGTCTCGAGACCGACACCGACGATGATCAGGATCGATGCGCCGCCGAACGGGAAGTTCTGGTTGGCGCCGACCGTGGCCAGGGCGATGAGCGGAAGCAGGGCGATGCAGCCCAGGTACAGCGAGCCGGGCAGCGTGATGCGCGTCAGCACGTAGTCGAGGTACTCGGCGGTGGGACGACCGGCACGGATGCCGGGGATGAACCCGCCGTACTTCTTCATGTTGTCGGCGACCTCGACGGGGTTGAACGTGATCGCGACGTAGAAGTAGGTGAACCCGACGATGAGCAGGAAGTACACCAGCATGTAGATCGGGTGATCGCCGTTGGTGAAGTACTGCTGGATCCACGACACCCACGGCGGGATCTCGTTGTCGGCGTTCGGCTGCATGTTGAACTGCGCGATGAGCGCCGGGATGTACAGCAGCGACGAGGCGAAGATGACGGGCACGACGCCGGCCATGTTGACCTTGATCGGGATGTACGTGTTCGTGCCGCCGTAGGTGCGGCGTCCGACCATGCGCTTCGCGTACTGCACGGGAATGCGGCGCTGGGACTGCTCGACGAACACCACCAACGCGACGACCACGATGCCCACCGCGAGCACGAGCAGGAACACCTCGAAGCCGCGCGACTGCCAGATCGCCATCATCGACGCGGGGAACGCCGCCGCGATCGAGGTGAAGATGAGGAGCGACATGCCGTTGCCGATGCCGCGCTCGGTGACGAGCTCGGCGAACCACATGATGAGGCCGGTGCCGGCGGTCATCGTGATGATCATGAGCAGCTGCGCCCACCACGCGTCGTTGGTGAGCAGCTGCTCGCACTCGGGGATGCCCGTGGTGCCGAACAGCTGGCCGCTGCGGGCCACCGTCACGAGGGTCGTCGACTGCAGCAGTGCAAGTGCGATCGTGAGGTAGCGCGTGTACTGGGTGAGGCGCGCCTGGCCCGACTGGCCCTCCTTGTAGAGGGTCTCGAAGTGCGGGATGACGACGCGCAGCAGCTGGACGATGATCGTCGCGGTGATGTACGGCATGACGCCGAGCGCGAAGATCGACAGCTGAAGGAGCGCGCCGCCCGAGAACAGGTTGACGAGCGACAGCAGCCCCTGCGTGCCGGCCGACTGCTCGAGGCAGGACTGCACGTTGGGGAAGTCCACGAACGGTGCCGGAATATGGGCGCCGAAGCGGTACAGGGCGATGATCGCCAGGGTGAATGCGATCTTCCGCCGAAGGTCGGGAGTGCGGAAGACCCGCGCGATGGCGCTGAACAAGAGGATGCCTCCAGAGGGGATGCCGGCCCGCACGGCGACGTGCCGACGTCCAGGGTAACCCAGCGGGGGTCGGAGCAAGCTCCGACCCCCGACTGTGTGTACTACTTGACGGTGCCGCCCGCGGCGACGATCTTCTGCTCGGCGGAACCCGAGACCTTGTCGACCGACACGTTGAGCTTCACCGAGATGTCGCCGGTGCCGAGCACCTTGACCTTCTCGTTCTTGCGAACCGCACCCTTGGCGACCAGGTCGACGACGGTCACGTCGCCACCGGCCGGGTACAGCTCGGCGAGCTTGTCCAGGTTCACGACCTGGTACTCGACGCGGAACGGGTTCTTGAACCCGCGCAGCTTGGGGGTGCGCATGTGCAGCGGCATCTGCCCACCCTCGAAGCCGACCTTGACCTGGTAGCGGGCCTTCTGGCCCTTGGTGCCACGGCCGGCGGTCTTGCCCTTGGAGCCCTCACCACGACCGACACGGGTCTTGGCGGTGTTCGAGCCCGGGACGGGACGCAGGTGGTGCACCTTGAGCACGCCGGGACGCGATGCCGGAGCATCCGCCTTCGGAGCGGCCTTCTTCGCCGGAGCCTTCTTGGCGGCGGGCGCCTTCTCGGCCTTGTCCGCGGCGTCGGCCTTGTCGGCCTTCGCAGCAGGAGCCTTGGCGGGTGCCTTCTTCGCGGCAGCCGGCTTGTCGGCGGCGGCCTTTGCAGGCGCCTTCGCAGCGGCAGGCTTCTTGGCGGGAGCCTTCTTGGCAGGAGCCTTCGCCTCTGCCTCGACGGCCTCGTTCTTCTCGGCCTTCTCAGCCATTAGTCGATCTCCTCAACCTTCACGAGGTGTGCGACGGTCTTGACGTAGCCGCGCGTCTGCGCGTCGTCGGGACGGACGACCGAGTCGCCGATCCGCTTGAGACCGAGCGAACGCAGCGTGTCACGCTGGTTCTGCTTCTCACTCACCTTGGACTTGACCTGGGTAACCTTCAGGCGCGCAGCCATCAGACACCTGCCTTCGCAGCAGCCGCGGCCTCGGCCTCGGCACGGACGAGACGGGCGGGGGCGACCTGGTCGAACTCGAGGCCGCGACGCGCGGCGACCGCACGGGGCTCCTCGAGCTGCTTCAGGGCCTCCACCGTCGCGTGGACGATGTTGATCGTGTTCGACGAGCCGAGCGACTTCGAGAGGACATCATGGATGCCTGCGCACTCGAGGACGGCGCGGACCGGGCCACCGGCGATGACACCGGTACCTGCACCGGCGGGGCGCAGGAGCACCACACCGGCAGCGGCCTCACCCTGCACGGGGTGCGGGATGGTCGAGCCGACGCGGGGCACGCGGAAGAAGTTGCGCTTGGCCTCTTCGACACCCTTCGAGATGGCCAGGGGCACCTCACGGGCCTTGCCGTAGCCGACACCCACGACGCCGTTTCCGTCGCCGACGACGACGAGCGCGGTGAAGCTGAAGCGACGACCGCCCTTGACGACCTTCGACACGCGGTTGATCGTGACGACGCGCTCCAGGAACTGGCTCTTGTCGGCATCGCGCGAACCGCGGTCACGCTGGTTCTGGTTGCGCTCGCGACCGCCGCGACGCGGCTCGCGCTCACGCTCGGCGGGCGCCTCAGTGGTCGTGGCGGCAGCAGCCTGCTCGGTCACTTCGGTCTCCACGGGGTTGTTGGTTGTTTCGCTCACAGGTTCAGACCTCCTTCGCGAGCGCCGTCGGCGATCGCCGCGACACGGCCCGCGTAGCGGTTGCCACCGCGGTCGAACACGACGTCCGAGACGCCGGCGGCCTTCGCACGCTCAGCGACGAGCTCGCCGACCTTGCGGGCCTTGGCGGTCTTGTCACCGTCGAACGTGCGCAGATCGGTCTCGAGGGTCGAGGCCGAGGCCACGGTGCGGCCCTTGCTGTCGTCCACGACCTGCACGAAGACGTGGCGGGCCGAACGGGTGACGACGAGGCGCGGACGCTGCTCGGTGCCGACGACCTTCTTGCGAAGGCGGGCGTGACGACGCGAACGCGCGTCGGTCTTCGACTTCACAGCCATGGTTACTTACCAGCCTTTCCGGCCTTGCGCCGAACGACCTCGCCGGCGTAGCGCACACCCTTGCCCTTGTACGGCTCGGGCTTGCGGATCTTGCGGATGTTGGCAGCCGCCTCACCGACGGCCTGCTTGTCGATGCCGCTCACGGTGAGCTTGTTGTTGCCCTCGACCGTGAAGGTGATGCCCGCGGGCGGGTCGACGAGGACGGGGTGCGAGAAGCCGAGGGCGAACTCGACCGAGCTGCCCTTCTGGGCGACGCGGTAACCCGTACCGACGACCTCGAGGCCCTTGGTGTAGCCCTCGGTGACACCGATGATGTTGTTGTTGATGAGCGTGCGGGTCAGGCCGTGCAGCGAGCGCGAAGCGCGCTCGTCGTCGGGACGGGTCACGACGACCTGGCCCTCTTCGACCTTGACCTCGATGGGGCGCGCCACGGTGAGCGAGAGCTCGCCCTTGGGGCCCTTGACCGCGACAGCCTGGCCGTCGACCGTGATGGTCACACCGGCGGGGATGTCGATCGGGAGACGTCCGATTCGCGACATGTCAGATCACCACACGTAGGCGAGGACTTCCCCACCCACGCCCTTCTGCTCGGCCTGACGGTCGGTGAGAAGACCGGAGGAGGTGGAAAGGATGGCGACGCCGAGGCCACCGAGGACGGTGGGGATCTCGGTCGACTTCGCGTAGACGCGAAGACCGGGCTTCGAGACGCGCTTGATGCCGGCGATCGACCGCTCGCGGTTCGGGCCGTACTTGAGGGTCAGCGTGAGGGTCTGGCCGACGCGTGCATCGGTGACCTCCCAAGCCGAGATGTAGCCCTCCTGCTTGAGGATGGCGGCAATGTGCGTCTTGAGCTTCGAGCTCGGCAGCGACACGGTGTCGTGGTGTGCCGAGTTGGCGTTGCGCAGACGGGTCAGCATGTCTGCGACCGGGTCTGTCATTGTCATTTCTTGATTCCTTTGTTCATGAGGTTTCGGCTGCCGTTACACGACAGACGACCTTCTATGAGTGCCCCGGGAGCCGGCGGCTCCCGGGGACTTCATCGGCTCAGGCCTGAGCATCCTCGTTGCGGAACGGGAAGCCGAGGTGACGCAGGAGCGCCCGGCCCTCGGCATCCGTCTTCGCCGACGTCACCACGGTGATGTCGAACCCGCGGACGCGGTCGATCTTGTCCTGGTTGATCTCGTGGAACACGGACTGCTCCTGGAGACCGAACGTGTAGTTGCCGTTCCCGTCGAACTGAGCGCCCGAGAGACCACGGAAGTCGCGGATGCGGGGCAGCGCGAGGTTCACGAGGCGGTCCACGAACTCCCACGCGCGGTCGCCGCGGAGGGTGACGTGCGCGCCGATGGCCTGGCCCTCGCGCAGCTTGAACTGCGCGATGGACTTGCGGGCCTTGGTGACGATCGGCTTCTGGCCGGTGATCTTGGTGAGGTCGTCGACCGCGCCATCGATCACCTTGCTGTCGCGAGCTGCCTCGCCGACACCGGTGTTCACCACGACCTTGACGAGACCGGGGATCTGCATGACGTTCGGGTAGCCGAACTCCTCCTGCAGGGCCTTCTTGATCTCGGCGTTGTACTTCTGCTTCAGGCGGGGCTGGATCTTGCCAGCCGCCGCGGCAGTGGCGGTGCTCATATTCAGAGGTCCTTGCCTGACTTCTTGGCGAAGCGCACGCGGACGGTGCGCTTCACGCCGTCCTTCGTCTGCTCCTCGACCCGGTGGCCGACCTTGGTCGGCTTCTTGGTCGAGGGGTCGACGACGGCGACGTTGGAGATGTGGATGGGGGCTTCGAAGGTCTCGATGCCGCCCGTCTTGGTGCCGCGCTGGGTCTGGCCCACACGCGTGTGCTTGGTGACGTAGTTCACGCCCTCGACGATGACGCGGTTCTGCTCGACGAGGACCTCGAGGACCTTGCCCTGCTTGCCGCGATCGCCGCCGCGCTCGGGCTTGGCGCCCGAGATGACCTGAACCAGGTCGCCCTTCTTGATCTTCGCCATGACTAAATGACCTCCGGCGCGAGCGAGACGATCTTCATGAACTTCTTGTCGCGAAGCTCACGACCGACCGGTCCGAAGATGCGGGTGCCGCGGGGCTCCCCGTCGCTCTTCAGGATCACGGCGGCGTTCTCGTCGAACTTGATGTACGAGCCGTCGGGACGACGGGTCTCCTTCTTGGTGCGGACGACGACGGCCTTGACCACGTCGCCCTTCTTCACGTTGCCGCCGGGGATCGCATCCTTCACCGTGGCCACGATGATGTCGCCCAGACCGGCGTACCGGCGGTGCGAGCCACCGAGCACGCGGATCGTGAGCAGCTCCTTGGCGCCGGTGTTGTCGGCGACCTTCAGGCGGGACTCCTGCTGAATCACTTGTTACTCCTTGGGTTCCAAGCCAGCCCGAGGGCTTACTTGGCCTTCTCGAGGATCTCGACCAGGCGCCAGCGCTTGGTGGCGCTCAGCGGGCGGGTCTCGTTGATGAGGACGAGGTCGCCGATGCCGGCGGTGTTGCCCTCGTCGTGCGCCTTGACCTTCGACGTACGACGGATGACCTTGCCGTAGAGGGGGTGCTTAACGCGGTCCTCGACCTCGACGACGATCGTCTTGTCCATCTTGTCGCTCACGACGTAGCCGCGGCGCGACTTGCGGTAGCCACGCGCGTCGGCGTCGCGCACATCGTGCGCGGACGACTCGTGACCCGCAGCCTGGACGGGCGCGACCTCGGCGGCAGCCGCCTTGGCGGGAGCCTTCTTGGCGGGCGCCTTCTTTTCGGTGGTCTCAGCCATCACTCGGCCTCTTCCTTCACGGCCTCGTCAGCGGCATCCGCCTTCTTGGCCTTCGTCTTCTTCGCCTTCGTCGTGGTCTCCAGCGGCGCGGGCGTGGCACGGATGCCGAGCTCGCGCTCACGGATCACGGTGTAGAGCCGCGCGATGTCGCGCTTGACCGCACGGATGCGGCCGTGGCTCTCGAGCTGGCCGGTGGCCGACTGGAAGCGCAGGTTGAACAGCTCTTCCTTGGCCTTGCGCAGCTCCTCGACGAGGCGCTGGTCTTCGAACGTGTCGAGCTCGCTCGGAGCGAGCGTCTTGGTGCCGATCGCCATTACGCGTCGCCCTCCTCGCGCTTGATGATGCGTGCCTTGAGAGGCAGCTTGTGGATTGCACGGGTCAGGGCCTCACGAGCGAGTTCCTCGTTGACGCCGGCGACCTCGAAGAGGACGCGACCCGGCTTGACGTTCGCGACCCACCACTCCGGCGAACCCTTACCGGAACCCATGCGGGTTTCGGCCGGCTTCTTCGTGAGCGGACGGTCGGGGTAGATGTTGATCCACACCTTTCCGCCACGCTTGATGTGACGCGTCATCGCGATACGAGCGGACTCGATCTGACGGTTCGTCACGTAAGCGGGGGTGAGGGCCTGGATGCCGAACTCACCGAACGACACCTTGGTGCCACCGGTGGCCTGGCCCGAGCGACCCGGGTGGTGCTGCTTGCGGTACTTGACCTTGCGGGGGATAAGCATTACGCCGATGCTCCTTCTGCGACGGGGGCCTCGTTGCGGGGGCCACGACGCGGACGGTCGTTGCGGTCACGCGACGACTTCGGCGCGTTGGCCTGCTCGCGCGCGAGTTCCTTGTTGGTGAGGTCGCCCTTGTAGATCCAGACCTTCACGCCGATGCGGCCGAAGGTGGTCTTCGCCTCGTAGAAGCCGTAGTCGATGTTCGCGCGCAGCGTGTGCAGCGGCACACGACCCTCGCGGTAGAACTCCGAACGGCTCATCTCAGCGCCGCCGAGGCGGCCGGAGACCTGGATGCGGACGCCCTTGGCGCCGGCACGCTGAGCACCCTGCAGGCCCTTGCGCATCGCGCGGCGGAAAGCCACGCGGGCGCTGAGCTGCTCGGCGATGCCCTGTGCGACGAGCTGAGCATCGGCCTCGGGGTTCTTGACCTCGAGGATGTTCAGCTGGATCTGCTTGCCGGTGAGCTTCTCGAGGTCGGCGCGGATGCGCTCGGCCTCGGCGCCGCGGCGGCCGATCACGATGCCCGGGCGGGCGGTGTGGATGTCGACGCGGACGCGGTCACGCGTGCGCTCGATCTCGATGTTGCTGACGCCGGCGCGGTCGAGCGACGTCGTCAGCAGGCGACGGATCTTGATGTCCTCGGCCACGTAGTCGGCGTAGCGCTGTCCGGGCTTCGTCGAGTCCGAGAACCAACGCGACACGTGGTCCGTGGTGATGCCGAGGCGGAAGCCGTACGGGTTGACCTTCTGGCCCATTACTTGCTCGCCTTCTTCGTCGTGGCAGCCGGTGCCGCCTCAGCGACCTCGGGCGTCGAGAGCACGACCGTGATGTGGCTCGTGCGCTTCTTGATCTGGAACGCGCGACCCTGTGCACGGGGCTGGAAACGCTTGAGCGTCGTGCCCTCGTCGACGTACGCGTTGGCCACGTACAGGTCCTGCTCGTCCAGGTACTCGCCGTCCTTGTCGGCCTTCACGCGAGCGTTCGCGATCGCCGAGGCGACGAGCTTGTAGATCGGCTCGCTCGCGCTCTGCGGCGCGAACTTGAGGATGGCCAGGGCCTCCTCGGCCTGCTTGCCCTTGATGAGGGCGACGACACGACGAGCCTTCTGAGGGGTCACGCGGATGTGTCGCACACGTGCGATGGACTCCACCATTTCTCTCTCCTCTTTCGTCCCCGCCTTAGCGGCGACGGCCCTTCTTGTCGTCCTTCACGTGGCCGCGGAAGGTGCGGGTGGGCGCGAATTCGCCCAGTTTGTGGCCGACCATGCTCTCGGTCACGAACACGGGGATGTGCTTGCGACCGTCGTGGACGGCGATGGTGTGACCGAGCATGACCGGAACGATCATGGAACGGCGCGACCAGGTCTTGATGACGTTCTTGGAACCGGCTTCGTTCTGGACGACGACCTTGCGAAGCAGGTGCTCGTCGACGAAGGGGCCCTTCTTAAGACTGCGTGGCATCTTCCTCTACTCCTACTTGCGCTTCTTGCCGGCGTTGCGACGGCGAACGATGTACTTGTCGCTTTCCTTGTTCGCGTGACGGGTGCGGCCTTCGGCCTGGCCCCACGGCGAAACAGGGTGACGACCACCAGAGGTCTTGCCCTCGCCACCACCGTGCGGGTGGTCGACGGGGTTCATCGCGACACCGCGGACGGTCGGGCGGATGCCCTTCCAGCGGTTGCGGCCGGCCTTGCCCCAGTTGATGTTCGACTGCTCGGCGTTGCCGACCTCGCCGATCGTCGCGCGGCAGCGGGCATCCACGTTGCGGATCTCGCCCGAGGGGAGACGCAGCTGCGCGTACGGGCCGTCCTTCGCGACGAGGCGCACCGACACACCCGCGGAGCGGGCCATCTTCGCGCCGCCGCCGGGACGGAGCTCGATCGCGTGGATCACGGTACCGGTGGGGATGTTGCGCAGCGGCAGGTTGTTGCCGGGCTTGATGTCGGCGCCCGGACCGGACTCGACCACGTCGCCCTGCGACAGCTTGTTCGGCGCGATGATGTAGCGCTTCTCGCCGTCCGCGTAGTGCAGGAGCGCGATGCGCGCCGTGCGGTTGGGGTCGTACTCGATGTGAGCGACCTTGGCGTTGATGCCGTCCTTGTCGTTGCGACGGAAGTCGATGACGCGGTACTGGCGCTTGTGGCCACCGCCGATGTGGCGGGTGGTGATGCGGCCCTGGTTGTTGCGGCCACCGGTCTTGCTCAGCGGGCGGAGGAGCGACTTCTCAGGCGTCGATCGGGTGATCTCGGCGAAGTCGGCCACCGACGAGCCGCGGCGACCCGGGGTCGTGGGCTTGTACTTGCGAATAGCCATATCTCTAGTCCTCTATCCCGACCGTCAGCCGACTGCCGTGAAGATGTCGATGGTGCCCGACTTCAGGGTCACGATGGCGCGCTTGGTGTCCTTGCGCTTGCCGGTGCCGAAGCGGGTGCGGCGGGCCTTGCCGACGCGGTTGAGCGTGTTGACCGCTGCGACCTTGACGCCGAAGATCTTCTCGATGGCGAGCTTGATCTCGGTCTTCGAAGCGCGGGGGTCCACGAGGAACGTGTACTTGCCCTCGTCGATGAGCCCGTAGCTCTTCTCGGAGACGACCGGCTTCAGGATGATGTCGCGCGGGTCCTTGTTCACGGCGGTCATGCCGAGACCTCCTCGGTGGAGCCGGCCTTCGACGCGACGAATCCGTCGTAGGCGGCCTTGGTGAAGACGATGTCGTCCGAGACGAGCACGTCGTAGGCGTTCAGCTGGTCGAAGTACAGCACGTGGACGTACGCGAGGTTGCGGACGCTCAGGATGCTGAGCTCGTCATCACGGGTGATGACGACCATGACGTTCTTGGTCGGGGCGAGCGCCGCGAGAACCGCAGCGGCGGCCTTCGTGGACGGAGCACCCTCGATGCCGAAGGAGTCGACGATGTGCAGACGGCCACCACGAGCACGGTCGCTGAGCGAGCCCAGGAGGGCAGCCGCGATCATCTTCTTGGGGGTGCGCTGCGAGTAGTCGCGCGGCTTCGGTCCGTGGACGATGCCACCACCGGTCATGTGCGGCGCACGGATCGAGCCCTGACGGGCGTTACCCGTGCCCTTCTGCTTGAAGGGCTTGCGGCCGGCGCCCGAGACCTCACCGCGACGCTTGGTCGAGTGGGTGCCCTGGCGAGCCGCCGCGCGCTGCGCGACGACGACCTGGTGGATCAGCGGGATGTTCGTCTTGACGTCGAAGATCGCGGCGGGCAGCTCAACGGAGCCGGCCTTCTTGCCATCGGCCTTGTGGACGTCGAGCGCGAGAGTCGAGTCAGCCATATGCTCAGGCCCCCTTCACTGCGTTGCGGACGTAGACGATGCGGCCACGAGCACCGGGGACGGCGCCCTTGACGAGCAGCAGACCCTTCTCGGCGTCGATGGCGTGCACCTTCAGGTTGAGGACGGTCACGCGCTCGCCACCCATACGGCCGGCCATGCGCATGCCCTTGAAGACGCGGCTCGGGGTCGACGATGCGCCGATCGAACCGGGCTTGCGGTGGTTGCGGTGTGCACCGTGCGAGGCGCCCATGCCCTTGAAGTTGTGACGCTTCATGACACCGGCGAAGCCCTTGCCCTTGCTCGTGCCGACGACGTCGACCAGCTGGCCGGCCTCGAAGGTGGCGTCGACCGTGAGCTCCTGACCGAGCGAGTAGTCGCCGGCGTCAGCGGTGCGCACCTCGGTGAGGTGGCGACGCGGCGTCACGCCTGCGGCCTCGAAGTGAGCCGTCAGCGGCTGGTTGACCTTACGGGGGTCGATCTGGCCGTAGGCGATCTGGACGGCCTTGTAGCCGTCCTTCTCGGGGGTGCGAACCTGGGTGACCACGTTCGGGGCAACCTCGATGACGGTGACGGGAACGAGCTTGCCGTTCTCATCCCAAACCTGGGTCATGCCGAGCTTGGTGCCCAGCAGGCCCTTCGAAATCTTGTTGTTGATGTCAGCCATGTCGAACCTCAGAGCTTGATCTCGATGTTGACATCGGCCGGCAGGTCAAGGCGCATCAGCGAGTCGACGGCCTTGGGCGTCGGGTCGATGATGTCGATCAGACGCTTGTGGGTGCGCATCTCGAAGTGCTCGCGGCTGTCCTTGTACTTGTGGGGCGACCGGATGACGCACACGACGTTCTTCTCGGTCGGAAGGGGCACGGGGCCCACGACGGTCGCGCCCGCACGGGTCACGGTGTCGACGATCTTGCGCGCCGACGAGTCAAGCCCGGCGTGGTCGTACGACTTCAGGCGAATGCGGATCTTCTGTCCCGCCATTGTCTGCTCTCTCTCTTTACGCGTCATACCGGCTCGAATTCCCCGAGGGCATTGGACGCACGGTGGCGCTCGCGCGCCAGGGCACTTCTGCACTGCTGTCGCAGTGCGTTGCTGCACCGCTGTTCTGATGTCAATCCGGATGCCTCGCCGAAACGCTGCTCCCGGCATCCGCCACCCGCTCGCACGCGAGAGGGACACTCTCGTGATGGAGGGGGTTTGAGATGTGGTGGTTCTTGCTGCCCGCGGCCTAGGACCCTGCGCTTTCGCGCCGCCTATGCACTGCCCTGGCAGTGATCCGGTGCACGCCAAAAGAGGCGCCGGAATGTGGAACCTCACTAGTCTACGTGTCGCCCGGGCGTGTCGCAAACTCGGGCGTGTCGCGCGATGGGTATCCTCGGCTGCTTCTCAGGCGAGAGCATGCCCGGCCCAGGCGACGGCATGGAGAAGGGCGGCCGCGCTCGGCGCGACCGCCCTTCTTTGCGAGTCCCGGCCCAGTTCAGGGCTGCGGGTCCGCTTCTCGACGAGGAGGTGGGGGGAACCTCGTCATCGAGAGTCTTCGACCACCACCCAGGCGGGAGGAGTAGTAAGAGGGGCGCGGCCCACATAGAGCCCCGCGGAAACCACCGTCGCGGCGGCGTGATGCATCCGCTGACGACGTGTGCGCAGGATCGGCACAGTGATCTCCTTCCCCAGTGGCGCGCACGCGCGCCGAATGCGGTGTCGATCGCTCGGCACCGATGGCAGGCGCTGCGCACCTGTCACCCCAGTTGAAACGTCTCCACGCATTCGGGTGCGTGGAGTTCGACGGCGAACCGTCCCCAAGGGGGAGGGTACCTGACGAAGGGCCACACCGCGAAATCAACGGGGCCCCGGCGCGCCGGACGTCCGATCGCGGATCGTCTATGCCCTCCACGCACGACGGAGCGGTCCGGGAAGACTCCCGGACCGCTCCGTGATCCCGCGTCGAGAACTACTCGTTCCCGACCGCCTTGTCGACGCTGTCGCGCACGCCGTCGACGTGCTGGTCGACACTGTCGGGCGCGACCTTCTTCACGAAGTCCGCCGCGGCATCGAGGATGTTGTCGCTCACGCCCTCCGCCTGCTCCGACTTGATCACGTCGTCGATCTTGTCCTTGTTCTGGTCGAGGAATCCCTTGCCCTGATTGACCAGGTCATCGATGCCCATCACAACTCCTTCGGCGCCCCCATGGGCGTACACGACCATTCAAGGGGCGGGCAGCGGCATCCGTCAACAACTCGGCAGAGAGTTCAGGCGGCCGCAGCCGCGGCCGAGCGTCTGATCGCCTCGTGGCGCTCGATCACCTTCTGGTCGCGCGCCTCGACCACAGCGCGGATGATCACCGCGAGGAGCACGCCGATGGTCGCCCCGATCGAGTTGGCGACAACGTCTTCGACGGTGGCGTATCGCGCTTCGAGCAGCTCCCGCTGTGCCAGCTCGATGACGCCCGACAAGGCCGGGCCGAGCAGGAGGGCAATCGGCCACCACCGCCGGGGCACCATCATGCCGAAGAGGAACCCGACGGGCACGAAGAGCAGGACATTCGCGAACGACTCGATGAACGCGTAGTCCACGAACCCCGGAACACCGCGCTCGTGAAGCTCCGAGATCGCGCGATCGAGCAGTGCTTCGACGGGCTGGTCGATCGGACTCGGCCAGAACACCACGAATGCGAGGAACGCCCCATATCCGAGGACCAGCGCCGCGACGATCGCCCTACGGGGACCACTCGTAGAGGGCAGGCGGGACGCGGTCATCCGACCGGCGGGGACGGCTGGATCGGTTCGTCGGCATCCATGGTGGTCTCCACTCTGGTGCGGCGCGGGCTGCCAGGCCCCCCGTTGCGAGCGCAGCGCCCCGCGTTCAGGGGGTCGGCGTCGGGGTGGGGGTGGCCTTCGGAGCCGGGATCTGCAGCGATTCGAGCAGCGACGGCTCGGACGCGGGGAAGAGCGAACTGCACGAGTCGGCGATCGTCACAGGAGTCTTCGTCACCGTCGGGGAGTAGCGCACCGCGAGCGGGCCCAGTTCACCGTCGGGGAGGGTGCTCGTGAACGACACCGACTTCGTCTCCCCCATGCCGAGCAGCATCGTGATGCTCCGCCCGTCCCGGCCGGCCTCCGATCCCGTCCGCGTCCAGTCCGCGAGATCGCCGTACTCGGGGTCCGAACTCAGCGTGCCTCCGGGCACCGCGTACGACAGCACGTCGAGGATCATCGTGGTGCGGTCGAGCCCGAGGCTCGGGTTGCGCCACGCGAGCGTGTACTCGCTGAGGTCCCACCCGGGCACGGCGCTCGTCATCGTGAGAGTGGATGTGACCGTCCGGGCCGTCGCGTCGCACGTGACGTCGAGCTTCGTCGTGAGGTAGTACTCGAGCTTGCTGTACGACGCGTTGTTCAGCCAGACGCCGACCTGCGTCTCCTCGACGTTGTCGGTGGCGAGAGACCCGTCCAGGTCGAACTCCTTGACGAACGCCTGCTCCGCCTCGCGGGGGAACCACATGTAGACGCGATCGTCGAGGATCGACTTCTGGAGCTGCACGAGCATCTTCTTCAGGTCCCATTTGCCGGCCGCCACGGTGTCGAACACCTTGCCCGCGACATCCCCGAAGTATTCGTCGGCGGCGTCGCCATCCGACCCGAACCGCTCGTACGTGTCGCTGAGGAGCACCTGCACGACGTTCTTGGACGTCAGCTCCGTCCCGTCCTCCAACGTGATCGGCCCGGTCGCGACCATCAGGTACGACAGGACGACCGGGTCGATGGAGATCACGCCGTCGATGTCACCGCCGTTGGTCGTCTGCCAGAGCGAGCGGTACATGGCGGCGGTCGTCGGAAAGTCGGGGGTTCGCGTGTAGTTCTGCGAGTACGCGTCGAACTCCCACTCGTACATCGAGAGGGTCGACTCGGGCATCTCGTACTGAAGCAGCCCGTCATAGCCCGCGTTGTGGAACGCGTCCGTCGTCTCGTCCTTGCGCATCTCGATCTTGCCGGAATCGACGGTGACGATGGTGCCGTTCGCGGCGTTGCCGCCGGTGGCGCGGATCTCGGCGTTGTTCTGGAAGAGCACGACGTAGGTGCGCGGTTCGTCCGCGCCCGCCAGGGCGAGCAGCGTCGGCACGTACTTCTCGACCATGTCGAGGGCCGGTCCGGCCTGATCCAGAACGTCGAGCAGCTGGCCGACGGCGTCGTCGACGACCGGCAGCAGTTCCTCGCGGTCGACGTGGGCGACCTGCGCCTGCGCGTCGGCGAGCGCACTGCGCACCGCGGGGACGATCTCCACCGCGCCGGTCAAAGGCTCAAGATTGAGCCCTCCGCCTTCCACTTTGAGCTCGTCGAGCTGAATGGTCTCCAGCAGCTGCAGAGCAGGCGGCATCGCATCGGCGACCATGATGTCCGTCGCCTGGGTCGCAGCACGCACCGCCTGGATGTTCACACCCACGATGGGGATGTTCACCGCCGCGTCCCACAGCGGCTCCTCGACGATGCTCGCTGCCTCGGCGGTCAGCCGGCTCACATCGGCGGCGGCCGCCTCGATCCCCGCTTGGTCGCCCTCCTGAACGAGGTCGACGATCGACGTCAGCTTGCCCTTGGCGAGCAAGAGGTTGTCACGCACCTCGAGCGCCTGCGACGCGAAGATGCCGCCGACGACCCCGACGGGGGCCAGAATCACGACGGATACGCCCAGCAGGACCCACGGCCACCGCCGACGACGCGGCGCAGGCGCCGGCGCGTGATTGCCGGCGCGACCTTGGCGGTGGCGTCCGGCCGGGGATTTGGGGGGCACCAGCAAATAGTACTGACGACCTCCTGGGATCAAGCCGAGAGGCGCGCCTCAGTGGGCCGTCTCACCGGGAGCGATGACGGCCTTCACCGTGCGGAACAGGATCTGGATGTCCTGGGTGAACGACCAGTTCTCCACGTAGTACAGGTCGAGACGGATCGAGTCCTCCCACGACAGCTTGGAGCGTCCGCTCACCTGCCACAGCCCGCTCATCCCCGGCTTGACGAGCAGTCGCCGCTCGTGCACCTCGTCGTAGAGGGCGACCTCGGCGGGCCGCTGCGGGCGCGGACCGATGAGGCTCATCTGCCCGGCGAACACATTGAGCAGCTGCGGCAGTTCGTCGATGGAGTGGCGTCGGATGAAGCGTCCCACACGCGTGATGCGCGCGTCGTCGGTCACCTTGAAGAACGGACGGTCGGTGGTCCCTTGGAGGTCGAGGAGACTCGCGAGCTGGTCGTCGGCGCCCTGGATCATCGAGCGGAACTTGATCATCGCGAACGTCGTGCCCCGCCGGCCCACGCGCTGCTGCGTGTAGAAGACCGACCCCGGCCCTTCGACGCGGACCGCGATGGCCGTGCCGAGCATGATCGGCGACGCGAGCACGAGCAGGATGGTCGAGGCGACGATGTCGAAGGTGCGCTTGACGACGCGGCGATAGCCCTCCAACTGCGGGAAGTCGACGTGAACGAGCGGCAGGCCGGCGACGGGGCGCGCGTGGATCCGGGGACCGGCGATATCAGTCAGGGCCGGCGCCACGACCCAGTTGACGTCGCGATCTGCCATCGCCCAGCCCAGGCGCCGCATGGTCGCGGGGTCGAGCTCGTCCGCGCCGCCGACGATCAGCGTGTCGGCGCCGGAATCGTCGATCGCATGCTCGGCGTCGGCGAGGGCGCCGAGCACCGGCACGTCGCTGATGCCGATGGGGGTGCCGCGCGGCGTGATCGCGCCGATGATCACGTAGCCGGTGCCGTGGGTGCCGCGGATCTGCGTGATGATGTGCTCGAGCTTCGCCCCGTCTCCGAGTACGACGGCCCGATAGACGAATGCGCCCGCCTTCTGCCGCTGCCGCAGCCATTGACGCCATCCCCAGCGACCCGCGAGCAGCCCTGCGAGCCCGACCGGCAGCGCGACGAGGAAGAGTGCGCGCGCCACCTCGATGCGAAGGAAGAAGGCGATGATGACGATCGTCGCGAACACGAAGAACGTGGCGTTGATGATCCGGCGGTACTCGACGACCCCGTGGCCCACGATGTGGCGGTCGCGCGTGTCGAAGGCGTCGAGGCACAGCAGCCAGAGCACGCCGACCACGCTGAGGGGCACCACGTAGGGCAGGTTCGGTCCGCCCGGCCAGGACAGCGTCGTGTTCACGTTCGGCAGCACGAAGACACCGAATCCCGCAAGGGTGAGACCCATGATGAGCGCGTCGGTGTAGATCAGCCGGCTGGCGTACCGGCGCACCCACGTCGGCTCGCGCCGCTGCAGTGGCATGGCCGCGGTCGAGGCGCGCAGGGCGGGCTCGGCGAAGGCGTCGGGGCGGACGGTGGAGGGATTCGCGTCCGGCACGTGCTCCGCAGCGGTCCCCGGAGTCTGTGTGCGCCTTGTGAGCTCAGTAGCCCGTTCGCCCGGCATAGCCGTCACAGCACCCGCTCCGTAGCCTGCATATCGTTCCCCGCGGCGCACTCGAAGGCGCCGGGGGTTGTCATCCAGGCTACTACGAAGGCGCGCCGCGACCCGGCAGTCGGCGTGGCGTTCAGTCGCGGCCGTAGATGTCGCGGGTGTAGATCTTGTGCGCGACGTCGGCGAGCACGTCAGTCGACCTGTTGGCGATGATGACGTCTGCACGGGACTTGAAGTCCTCGAGGTCGCGTACGACCTCGGAGTGGTAGAACTCGTCGTCTTCGAGGAAGGGCTCGTAGACGATCACGTTCACGCCCTTGGCCTTGACGCGCTTCATGATCCCCTGGATCGACGACTCCCGGAAGTTGTCGGACCCCGACTTCATCACGAGCCGGTAGACGCCCACCGTCTGGGGGTTGCGCGAGAGGATGTCGGAGGCGACGAAGTCCTTGCGGGTGGTGTTGGCGTCGACGATCGCCGCGATGAGGTTCTGCGGCACCTCGGAGTAGTTCGCGAGCAGCTGCTTGGTGTCCTTCGGCAGGCAGTAGCCGCCGTAGCCGAACGACGGGTTGTTGTAGTGCGAGCCGATACGCGGGTCCAGACCCACGCCCTCGATGATCTGTCGGGCGTCGAGCCCGTGGACAGCCGCGTAGGTGTCGAGTTCGTTGAAGTAGGCGACTCTCAACGCGAGGTAGGTGTTGGCGAAGAGCTTGATCGCCTCGGCCTCGGTCGAGCCGGTGAGCAGGACCGGCACGTCGGCATCCAGGGCGCCCTCGACGAGCAGCGCCGCGAACCGCTGACCCGCGGGGCCCGGATCGCCCACAACGATGCGTGAGGGGTGCAGGTTGTCGTGGAGCGCCTGCCCTTCGCGGAGGAACTCGGGAGAGAAGATGATCGTCGCGCTCGGGTGCTCGTCGACCATGCGAGCCGTGAAGCCGACCGGGACGGTCGACTTGATGACGATCGCGGCATCGGAGTTGACCGCGAGCACGGAGTCGATCACGGACTCCACCGACGACGTGTCGAAGAAGTTGTTCTCCTCGTCGTAGTTCGTCGGCGTCGCCACGATGACGAACTCGGCGTCCCGGTAGGCCGCCTCGTTGTCGAGCGTGGCCGTCAGGCTCAGCTCGCGCGTGGCGAGGTAGTCCTCGAGCTCCGCATCGACGATGGGCGAGAGCCGTTTGCGCAGCAGGTCGACCTTGTGCGGATCGATGTCGACGGCGACCACGTCGTGATTCTGAGCGAGGACGACGGCGTTCGACAGGCCCACATAGCCCGTGCCGGCGATGGCGATCTTCATGGCGCAAGGGTAATCGCGCGTGCTCCCGGTTCCCAATCGGCGGCCGCGTCGCCAACCCATAGACTTGGCCCCGATGAATCCGGCACCGCTTGTCTCGATCGTCATGCCGGTCTTCAACGACCAGACGACGGTCGCTGCCTCGCTGGAGAGCGCCCTTGCCCAGACGCTCCACGACATCGAGGTCATCTGCATCGATGACGCCTCGACCGACGGCACCGCCGCGGAGATCGAACGACTCGCCGCCCGCGACCCGCGTGTGCGACTCGTCCGGCAGGAACGCAATCTGTCGGCGTTCCAGTCACGGCGCACGGGCATCATCGCCGCCCGGGCCGACTACGTGCTCTTCCTCGACGGGGATGACGAGCTGGTGGCGGATGCCGCGCAGAGCGCGTTGGCGCAGGCCCATGCCTCCGGGGCCGACCTCGTGGGGTTCGGCGTCACGGTCGTCGAACGGGACGGCCGCACCGGTGGCGCGTACGAGCAGAGGCTGCAGCCGAGTCTTCGCGCTTCCGAGGGGGCGGATGTGCTCCGCACGCTCTTCCCCGTCGGCAGGCAGGCTCAGGGCCAGCTGTGGAGATACCTGTTCCGCACGACGCTCCTGCGCGACGCCTACGCCCTGCTTCCGGATGACCTCACCCTCGCCCGTGTCAACGATCTCCCCGTGATGTTCCTCGCTGCCGCGCTTGCGACGACCTACGCGGCGATCCCCGACAAGCTCTACCGCTACCACTTCGGGCGCGGCGGCAGCGGTCATCGCGTCGACAGCGTCGAGCGGGCGGAGTTCTATTCCTCGGCGGTCCGCTCGATCAGCAGCATCCGTCCGGCTGTCGAGGAGCTGTCGGCCACGCACGCCGACGCAGCACTGCTGTTCGAGTCGTACGAGTCGACCAGGCTTTCGATCATCGGATACGTGTGCTTCCAGCTGATAGAGCGGAGCGACAGCGAGGTGCTCGACGCCGCGCTCGCGCATCTCCACACACTGGCATCCGGTCACGACATCGTGCATGCGGCGGCCCGGTTCTACCCGGCGACGCTGACGACGCTCAAGTTCCACTCCGCGTGGCTCGGCGCTGCGGATCGCCCGGTGCGCAGCATCCTGCTCGCAACCTCGACGCTGCGCACCGGGGGCGTGTCCGCCGTGCTCGCGTCGCAGGCTCGCTACCTGCGCGAAGCGGGTTACCGCGTCACGGTCGTTGCGCGCAAGGGCGGCAGCGATACGAGCGTGCTTCCCGAAGGCACGCCGTTCGTCGAACTGACCGCAGGCGGCTTCGTCGAGCGGCTCGAGGAGTGGGCCGAGATCTGCCGGACCCACGAAGTGGACGTCGTGATCGACCACCAGGTGCTCTACACGCCGCTCTGGCCCGAGTTCGCGCTCATGGCACGCGCTGAGGGAGCAGCGACCGTCGGCTGGTTGCACAACTTCGTCGCCCGCCCGATCTACGACGGCAACGACCGTCTCACCCTCATCGAGCGGTGCAGCAACGCGCTCGCCGCACTCGTCGTGCTCTCGCCGCTGGATGTCGCGTACTTCAAACTTCGCGGCGTGGGGCACACCTTCTTCGTGCCGAATCCACCCTCGCCGCTGCTGCTCGAGTCGACCTCGCAGACGATCACCAAGTCACCGCCGAATGACCGGATAGAACTGGTCTGGATCGGTCGCCTCGAACAGCGCACGAAGCAAGTGCGAGAACTGATCGAAATCGGCGTGCAGCTGCGGGGGCTGGCAATCGACTTCCGCCTGACGGTGATCGGTCCCGATTGGGACGACCTGACAGCGAAGAAGTTCAATGCGGCGTCACGTCGCCGCGGTGTCGGCGATCGCGTCGTGGCAGTCGGCCCGCTGCGCGACGGTCGCCTGATCGAGGCCATCGACGCCGCAGACGCCTTCGTCTCCACGAGCATCATCGAGGGCTACCAGCTGACCATCGCGGAGGCTCAGGCTCGCGGGCTGCCGGTCTTCATGTACGAGCTGCCGTGGCTCACCCTGGTGCAGGACAACGAAGGAATCGTGGCCGTGCCTCAGGGCGATGCGCGCGGCCTCGCCCGACAGATCGCTGATCTGATCGGCGACCCGGAGCGTTACGCCGCGCTTTCCCGGGCTTCGGTGGAGGCGGCCAAGCGGGCGAGTTCGTTCGACTTCGCGGAGCTGTACCGCGGGGTGGTCACCGGCACGCTGCCGCCGGACTCCTCCCCCGAGCCGACGCTCGCCGATGCGCGAGAGCTGCTCGGCTTGATGGTCTTCTTCGCCGAGCGGTCGCGGGGGCGGGGTCATACGGGAGCAGCGTCGGACTCGTCAGTGGGTGCTCGGCTGTGGAAGTCGGCCGCGCCTGTGGGCAGGGCGACGCTGAAGCGTCTGCCCGGCCTGCGGCCCCTCGCGCAACGCGCGAAGAAATGGCTGCGCGCTCGCTAGGTCGCTGGCTGGCTGAGCTGGCTGAGCTGGCTGAGCTGGCTGAGCTGGCTGAGCTGGCTAGGGCAGAATCGCGACGAGTGCGAGCGCCGCTCCCGCGCCGATGGCGACGAGAATCGCGCCGCCGGTGACAGCGATTGCGGTGATCTCGCGACGGCTGCGCTCTCGCACGGACTGGTAGAACCGCCGGCGTCGGACGGTGTCGCGGCCTGTCAGTTGAGTGGCAGGTCCGGTCGACTGAATGACAGGTCCCGCCGGCGTCCTCGGGGCCACGGGCACGGCGATCGCCGGAGCCGGTGCAGCAGCCGCGGCCTGTGCCGCACGGTATTCGACCCTCGCCTGCATGCGCCGGGCCGCCGCTGCCGTAGTCGCCTTCGGTGCAGTTTTCGCGGTCGATGCCGCACCGACCGCGCTGGTCCCCTGCTTGGTCCATTTGACGTAGTCGTTGATGACGTCTCTGGCCGGACCGTCGGCGCGCAGCTCGCCCTTGTGCACCCAGAGCACCCGCTCGCACGTGTCACGGAGCGAACTGGCCGAATGACTCACGATCATGACGAGGCCGGCGCTGTCGCGAAGCTCGCGGATGCGCTCCTCGCTCTTGAGCTTGAATCGTCGGTCGCCCACGGACAACGCCTCATCGATCAGCAGGATCGAGTGGGCTTTCGCCGAAGCGATGGCGAAGCGCAGCCGCGCTCCCATGCCCGACGAGTAGGTGCGCATGGGGTGGTGGATGAACTCGTTGAGCTCGGCGAAATCGGCGATCTCGTCCACATGCGCCGATGCCTCTTCGGGAGTGAAGCCCATCGCGAGAAGGCCGAGCTTGATGTTGTTCTCCCCCGACAGGTCGGGAACGAGCGCGGCGTTGACGCCGAGCAGCACCGGACGGTCGGCGGCCCAGATCGTCCCCTGCGAGGTGGGGATGAGTCCGCTCATCGCGCGGAACAGCGTCGACTTGCCGGACCCGTTGTGGCCGATGACGCCGATGGTCTCGCCCTCCGAGGCCGCGAATGTGACGCCCCTCAAGGCGGGAACGGTCTTGAGGCCCCGGCCGCCCCGCAGCGCCTGCATGCTGAACAGGGTGTCGCGAGCGCTCATCCGCTTGCCCGACGCGTAGACGCGATAGGTGACGTGCGCGTCGTCCACCACCATCATCGGCCGCGCCGACTCACTCACTGAGGCCATACCTCGCCTCCGCTTTCCAGAAGTAGACGACGCCGACCACGAGGGCCAGCACGGCCCACACGGGCGCCAGGATCGCGGCGAGCATGGGCGTCGGATGATCGACGAGCATCACGCCTCGCACGAGCGCGATGAAGTCGTACGTGGGGATGCTGTGGGCGATGGTGAGCAGCACCGGGTTGTCGGCGAACACGAGATCGACCTGGAAGAACACGCTGCTCGCATAGAACAGCACACGGTTGATGGTCGGGATGAACTGCTGGACGTCACGGGTCCAGACGGACATGCGGGCGACGATCAGCGCGACACCGAAGTTGAACACCGCCATGAGCGCGAGAATCGGGATCACCAGCAGCCATGACCAGGTGATCGGCACACCGAAGATCACCAGGAGGATGCCCAGCAGCACGGTTGTCGGCACCATCCGCATCGCCTGCTCGATCACGACGGAGACGGGGAGCAGGATGCGCGGGAACCCCAGGCTCTGGACGAGACGGGCGTTGCCGGTGATGGAGCGCGACCCTCCAGAGAAGCAGCCGGTGAAGAACTCGAAGACGAAGACGCCCGTCAGGACGTAGGGCACGAAGTCGGCGGGGCGCGCGGAGTGGGAGAGGATGAAGCCGAAGATGGTGCCGTAGATGATGGCGGTCAGCACGGGCTTGAGCACGATCCAGAGGATGCCGAGCCGGTTCTGGAGCAGCCCACCGATCAACCGATATCCGGCCAGCGTGAACGCGAAGCTGCGGCGCCGCCACGTCTCCTGGAGATACGCGCCGAACGGCGGACGTCGGCCTACTTCGAAGAGGCCGTCGGCAGGGGCGCGAAGGTGTGCTTCCACCAAGGAACTCGCTACCTCTCTGACCGCCACGTACTTCGTGGGACCGTCCCGCGCGCACAGCTCATGCGATGATACCTCGGCTCACCAGCGGAGCCCGGGAGGGAGCTGTGACGGGTGCCGCGTGGGCACCGCGTCCGCACCCGAGTCCTGGCGTGGTCGGCCGGTCAGGCGACCGCGTCCATCGCGGCGCGGATGCGGGCGGTCAGGTCGGCGACGTCGGCACGGGCCGCATCGATGGCCGGCGCGAGAGTAGGCAGGTGCGTCTCGAAGCGGTCGGCGAACTCCGGCAGCTCGTCATAGCGGCCGATCAGCCCGCCCAGGCCCACCGCCGCGAGCAGGCGGGAGATCTTCTGCGGATCACTGCCTGATCCGATCGGATACGCGCCCTCGGTCGCCCCCATGATCAGCCCGTGCGCACGGTCGCTGACAACCGCGAGCGAGCGGCTGTACACGCTGCGCACATGGGCATCGAGGTCGTCGTGCCGCATGCTCGGCGCGGGGAGGTACTCGCCGCCGAGGGCTTCAGCCAGATGCACGGCGCGGGGCGCATCGCGCGCGACCTGCGCGACCGTGACGATGCGAGTCGACGTCTTAGCCGCGAACGCGCGCGTCGCAGCGATCCACTCCTCTCCCGGCCACGGGCGGTCGAATCGCAGCGTCACCGCGAGCAGCGAGCGCTCCCCCGCATCCGCCCACGCCGACGTCGGCGGCCCCTCCGAGTACGCCCAGTCCGGTGCGAAGTCGCCGAACCCGGCTGCGTCGCGCGATCCCTGGTCCCGCCAGGAGACCACCGACGCGTTGCGGAACGCGGGGTCGAAAGTGACGTGAGCCGCGCTCTCGACACTGCGGAGACCGATCCCGGCGACGATCACGGCTCCCCCGGCGGCGACGACGCGCGCGCACTCCGCCGCGCGTCTGGGCCCGGGGAATACTCCGGCGCCGGGGTTGATCTCTCCGGCGTTGATCGCGTGCACGGGCCGCGTGGACTCGTTCTGCGCGCGGATCCATGGCGTCCGCTGCTCGTAGAACGTCACATCCGGAGCCTTGGCGAAGCCGGACGTGTAATCCGTCGTCGGGGTCATCAGATACACGTGGACGTGCCGGCCTGGTCCGCGAAGCGCATCGAGGTAGGCGATGCGGAGAGCCGAGTCTCCGAGATTGTCGTCCTGCCCGCTCAACTGCGCGAAGACGTTCTGAGTCATTTTCTCATTCACCGCGCGCCAGTCTATTCTTGGCGCGTGTCTTCGCCGTCTCCCTCCCCGTCTTCCGGCGTGCGCGGTAACGCCGGCGCCGGCGCTGAGGGGGGCACGGAAGTCCCGTCGCTGCGGGTCGTCGTGGCCTCGCGTGCACCGTCGCACCGTGTGGCATACGTGGACCAGCTGATCGGCGACAACTCGGCGGGCAAGGGACCGACGGGTGTCGTGTACCAGTTCCGCGCCAGTCCGCGTGCGACCGATGGCGTCGACGTGATCCACGTCGTATCGCCCAGCGCCGTGATCGGCGAGCGCGGCACCCCGGAGGCGGAGCAGGTGAGGCGCGCCACGAAGTTCTCGAAGTCGCTGAAGCGTCGCGGCATCGCACTCGTGCGGACAGTGGGAAACGACGACGCCGCGGTCGCACGGAAGGCGTCGCGGGCCGAGGCCATCCTCGACGAGGCGACCACGTCGTTCATCGCTCTCAACCCGACGATCCCCGCTCCCGCCGCGAGGGACGCGATCGTGATCCGGCACAGCCATCTGCGAAATCGCTTCCTCGGCTATCCGCGTAAGGAGGCGGTCCCCGGGCGCCTCCTCTTCGTCTCCCCCCACACCGTCCCGGCTGTTTACGAGGCACCCCTTAAGGTGTTCGCCTACGCCGACCTCGGCGACAGCACGCTCCGGATCGTCGGTCAGCTGCCTGACGCGCTCCGCGCGTCCTTCGACCGCACCCTGACTCGTAATCCGAGCCGCATCACCCTCCGGGACGAACCCCTCTCCGACAGTGCCCGCGTCGAGGAGGTCTCGCTTGCCGAGCTCGTCGTCGTGGCTGCGCCAGACGACCATGACAGCCTCGGCATCATCATGCTCGCGCTCTCGCTCGACCGCCCTGTGCTGGTCGAGGAAACTCCTGCCACCCGACTGCTCGCCGACGAGGTCGGCCACGACTGGGTGCGACTCCACCGCGGACGCCTCACGGCCGTGACGCTGGAAGCAGCGGTTCAGGCGCTCAGAGATCAGCCCCCCGCGGGCCGACCCGATCTCGACGCCCGCGACCCCAACGCGATCGCGGCCGAGTACGCGGCGGTCTTCCGGGCCGCTGCGGCATCGAGCTAGCCGCCCTATCCCACGGAATCCAGATGTCCACGTCGCCCCTCGTCTCCCTCATCGTCCTGGTCGTTCACGACGACCAGCGGATCGGAGTCACGCTGCAGTCGTGCATCGACCAGTCGATGCACGACGTCGAGATCATCTGCGTCGGTGGGAGCATGCCCGCGGACCCTGCCTTCGCAGAGCGGAGGGCGGCGAAGGATCCCCGCGTTCGCATCGTGCGCAGCGAGGATTCCTCGGCACCGGGGCTGCGACGGACGGGTGTATCGGCGGCGACGGCGCCGTACGTCCTGTTCCTCGAGCCCGGCGACGAACTTATCGGCGGGGCGGCCGGGGACGCGCACCAGCAGGCGGTCGCGGCGAACGCGGACATCGTCGGCTTTGCTGACGCGACCGGCGCGCAGGACGGCGACGCCGTCTCGGAGCGCGTGCAGAAAGCCCGCAACACCGTCCTGCACGAAGAGAACATCGTGCGAAGCCTGTTCCCCGCAAACGCCGGCTCGCACGGTCGCGTCACCGGATTCCTCTTCCGCACAGAGCTGCTCCGCACTGTATACGCAGCACTGCCGGCCACGTCGTCCGACGACGCGGTCGAGGTGTTCCTCGCGTGCGCGGCGGCGCAGGCATTTGCGCCCCTCGGGGAGCCCGCGCACCTGCGGCTGTCCGGCCGCGGCTCGGCAGAAGTCGCGGATGCGAGCGCCGCGCTGTCGCCAGACTTGGGTTCCCTCGATGCCGTCACGGCGATCCAGTCGATCGTGCGGGAGTGGGCACGGCACAGTCCCAATCCGGAACCGCTGCTGGACGGCTACGAGGCGCTTCGCCTGTCGGGGGTCGCCCGGGTAATCGCGCGCGTGCATCGCGCGCCCGAGGCCCGCCAGACGCAGGAGATCGAACCGCTGAGCGAGCGTGTCGATGAAATCGACATCATCGCGGCCGCGTCGACGTTCGCGCCCGAGACGCTGCCGACCCTCACGCGCCTCGGGACGCGAATCGAGCTGGGCCGAAAGCCCGTGCGCAACGTGCTGTTGAGGACGAACATCCTCACCACCGGGGGCGTGTCCAACGTCCTGCGGACGCAGGCGCGGGTGTTCCTCGACGCGGGGTACGGCGTCACGATCGCGACGCACCTCCACGGCAGCGACGAGTCCCTCGTGCCCCAGGGCGCGACGCTCGTCGAGGTCTCCGGCTCGAGCCGACGGGATCGCCTGGCCCGCTGGGCCGAGGTGTGCCGGGAGCACGAGGTCGACGTCGTGATCGACCACCGAGTGCTGTACTCGCGCGACTGGCCGGGCTACGCCCTGGCAGCACGGGCATCCGGGGCCGCCACCATCGGCTGGCTCCACAACTTCGCTGGGCGCCCGACCTACAACGGCACCGATCTGCACACGCTGCTGCACGACAACCTATCGGCTCTGGCACAGCTCATCGTGCTCTCGCCCCTGGACGTCGCGTTCTGGAAGCTGCGCGGCATCCCCCGCACCGCGTTCCTGCCGAATCCGCCGTCCCCGATGCTGCTCGGGTCTGAGGGCGACGTCGCGCCGAAGCCCGCGCCGGTCGGACGTCGGCTCGAAGTCGTGTGGTGGGGCCGGCTCGAGGAACACACCAAGAAGGTGACGCACCTCGTCGAGGTGGCGCGGTCGCTCACGAGGCTCGGCGTCGACTTCCGGCTGCGGATCATCGGACCGGACTGGACGGACATGAGCGCTGCCCAGTTGTCGACGTTGGTGACGCGGCGCGGACTGGACGATGTCGTCGACGTCACGGGCCCCCGCCACGGTGACGACCTGCTCGAAGCAATCGACTCCTCCGACATCTTCATCAACACGAGCATCATCGAGGGGTACCTCCTCACGATTCCCGAGGCGCAGTCCCGCGGTCTGCCCGTGGTCATGTACGACCTGCCCTGGCTGCTCCCCGTCCAGGACAACCCCGGCGTCATCGCCGTCCGTCAGGGCGACGCGAACGCTCTTGCCGCCGCCGTCGCTGCGCTCGCGGCCGATCCAGACCGGTACAGCGCGCTCTCGCGCGCATCGATCGCGGCGGCGGAGCGCGCCACCTCCTACGACTTCGCGGAGCTCTACCAGCAGCTCGTGTCCGGCACCCTCCCGGCCGAGTACTCACCGGAGCCGACGCTCGAAGACGCCCGCGCCTCGCTCGAGTTACTGGTCTTCTACGCCGAGCGGAATGCGGAGCAGAGCGCCGAGGCGGCGAAGTCGTCCGCGAGCGGACCGCTGCGCGCCACCTCAGCCCCTCGCTCGATCGGTCAGCGGGTGGAAGGCAAGCTGACCGGGATCGGCCATCGCGTGCTGGCTCTCGCCCCCGGGCTGCGTCCGCTCGCCCGCCGCGTGAAGCACGCACTTCTGCGCAGCTGACCGCGCCGCGCGACGGAATCGCGCTGCCGCGCCCCACGAGTTTCCTGCAGTAACGACGGAGATCACATGGACATCATCCCGCTCGTCTCGATCGTCATCCCGGTCTACAACGACGAGGAGGTGATCGCGGGAGCGCTCGACAGTTGCCTTCGCCAGACTCTTTCCGCGATCGAGGTCATCGTCGTCGACGACGCGTCGTCTGACGGCACCACCGAAGTGGTGCAGCAGTACGCCGAGCGCGATCCGCGCGTGCGGATCATCCGCCAGGAGCAGAACATGTCGGCCTACCAGGCCCGTGCGGTGGGAATTCGAGCGGCGCGAAGCACCTATCTGCTCTTCCTCGACGGCGACGACGAGCTCGCCGACAACGCGGCAGAGGCGGCGCTGGCGAAAGCGAAGGACGCGAACGCAGATCTCGTGCAGTTCGGCATCGAGGTCGTCGGACGCGACGGGAGCACGGGCGGCGGATTCGAGCTCCGGCTCCAGCCGCGCAACGGCTCACTCCGGGGCGTAGACGTCCTGCGCGGGCTCTTCCCCATCGATGAGCCGGCACAGGGTCAGCTATGGCGGTTCCTCTTCCGCACGCAAATCCTCGTCGACGCGTACGCGCTGATGCCCGACGACCTTGTACTCCCCCGTGTGAATGATCTGCCCATCACGTTCCTCGCGGCGGCGCTGGCGAAGAGCTACGAATCACTGCCAGATCGCCTCTATCGTTATCACTTCGGTCGCGGCGGCAGCGGGCAGAAGGTGCACGACCTCGGGTGGGCCGTGTTCTACTCCGGGGCGATCAACTCGATCGACACGATTGCACCCGCGGTAGAGGTGATCGCGGAGCGCAGCGCCGATCCGGCGTTCGTTCTGGCCACGTACGAGTCCGCCCGCCTCTCGATCGTCGCGTACACCACGTACTACCTCGCCGAGCACACCAGCGAGGATCTGCTCGCCGAGACCTTCGCCCATCTGTACACCTGCGCTCCCGCGCGCGAGATCGTGCACGCGACGGCGAAGTTCCGGCCGGGCGCGCTCGAGAAGCTCGCGGCGCACACGAGCCGGATCGACCTGAGCGAGCGTCCTGCTCGCAGCATCCTGCTCACCACGAACATCCTTCAGAGGGGTGGCGTGACCGGCGTCCTGCTGTCGCAGGCCCGCCTGCTGCTCGCCGCGGGGTTCCGGGTGACGATCGCGGCACGGGAGGCGGGGAGCGACGAGTCGCTCGTCCCTCGGGGGGCTGCCTTCGTCCAGATCGACGACTCGACGTCCCTGGCGGACCAGCTGGCACAGTGGGCGGACGCATGTCGCGAGAACGGCGTCGACCTTGTGATCGACCACCACTGGCTCTACGCGAACCGGTGGCCCGCATTCGCCCTCGCGGCGCGCGCGGAGGGCGCCGCGACGATCGGCTGGGCGCACAACTTCGCCGGCCGGTCGGTCCTCCTCGGAATCACACGGCTCGACTTCCAGACCCGCAACATGGGTGCACTCGCGCAGCTGATCGTGCTCTCGCCGACCGACGTGGCGTTCTGGAAGCTGCGCGGGATGCCGCGCGTGGCCTATCTGCCGAATCCGCCCTCTCCGCTGCTGGCTGAGGCTTCGCGCGTCACCGCTCCCCGGAAGGCGCCCACCGGGCGACCGCTCGAGCTGGTGTGGTGGGGGCGCCTCGAGCAGCGCACGAAGCGGGTGTCCGAGCTCGTCCAGGTCGCGGCGGAGCTGCAGCGACTCGGTGTCGACTTCCGGCTGCGCATCATCGGCCCGGACTGGAACGAGACGACGGCCGCTCAGTTGAACGAGCTCGCCGAGAGGCTCGCGGTCGGAGATCGCGTGCAGGCGGTGGGACCGCTCTACGGAGAGGATCTCCTCGCCGCGATCGACTCGTCCGACATCTTCCTCAACACGAGCATCATCGAGGGTTATCCACTCACGATTCCGGAGGCGCAGTCCCGCGGCCTGCCGGTCGCCATGTATGAAATGCCCTGGCTGGCTCTCGCGGAGGGCAATGAGGGAATCGTCACCGCCCCGCAGCGCGACGCCGCCGGCCTGGCCGCGGAGATCGCCGCCATCGCCGCCGATCCCGAGTTGTACCGCAGGCTGTCCGCGGCATCGGTTTCGGCCGCCGAGCGAGAGCTGTCCTACGATTTCGCGACGCTCTATCAGCAGTTGGTCTCCGGCACGCTCCCGGCGAGCCACTCCCCCGAGCCGACGATCGACGATGCCAAGCGCCTCATCGATCTGACGATCCTCTTCGCCGAGGAGAGCGCCAAGGCTCGAAAGCCGCCAGAGCGCCGGGGAGACCGCCACAAGTCGCCCCGCCGAGCCGCCGAGAGCGTCGATCGGTCGCTCAGCTCGCGGCTTGTCCGGAAAGCGACGCCGGCGGCCCGGACGGTGATCGACATCGCGCCGTGGCTCCGCCCCGCGGCGCTCAGGCTGAGGCACGCTCTCCTGCGTCGCTGAACCAGATCACCTGGTCGGTATCGGCCGCACCGCTCGGCGAGACTACCAGCGAGCAGCGCCGGGCTGTAGGGATCGAGGTCGCTCGCCGGAAGGCATAATGTTCCGGTGACCACCGATATCGCCGAAGGCTGCGAGATCTCTCCGAGTGCCCGATTCGTCGGCGATGAGCTTGTGCGAATCGGGGCACGGACGAAGATCCTGCGCGGCGGCGAGTTCCTTGGACCCATCGACATCGGCGTAGGTGTTTACATCAACCGGGACGCATATGTCCGCCCGAACACGACGATCGGCAACCGCGTCAACATCGGACCATTCGTTCGTCTGGTCACCGACACCCACGAGATCGGACCGGCGTCGCGTCGTGCCGGCAAGGGCCGGTTCGACCCGATCACAATCGGAGACGGCGCGTGGATCGGGGCTGCGGTCACGGTCGTCGGCGGTGTCTCGATCGGCGCTGGCGCCGTCGTCGCCGCCGGGGCGGTCGTTGTTTCGGACGTGCCCCCCAACACGCTGGTGGGCGGAGTCCCGGCGCGTGTGATCCGTTCCCTCGACGAGCCGGAACCCGCAGTGAAGCCGTCGAAGCCGCGCAGAACCCGCCTGCGGCGGTTGCTCGACCGATCGCGCTGACTCTGCCCCGGCGCGCTGCCTGCGCCGCCGCGGAGTGCGGCCGTTAGGAACGATTCCACCCCGGCGACCGCGCGCTTCATCCTGCAGCCCTTGCGCAGAGCGCTGGGCGCCGACGACCGGCGCATACTTGGCCAACCAGCGCCCGCCCCGACCCCGACGCCGGTGTCGGGTCATCCACGACGCACCGGGGCGGTCGCGTCGCAACCGGTACTTTGCCCCAACCCGCCCCTCACACGGCTGCATCATTGCTGCTGGGTCGGCCGGTCGAGTCCGCGTCCGGCCCGAACCCCAGCCTCGATTGAGCCCCAGTTGCGCTGAAGAGCTGCGAAAGCGGCCCACCGCAGTCAAGGTGAGGCATTCACTACTCCGGCGCTGAATCCAGTCGACGGAAGTGCGTACTCCTGTCTCCGATGCAAGAGCTCACTGCCCCCATCCTCGTCGAGCGGGCGGGCCTCGCGTCGTTCGCATGAGTGTAGCCTTGCCACGATGAGCGACGCAGGAGACGCCGACGAGCCGGACACCGGACACCAGCCGACGGGCAAGCCGGCATCGCGACCGTCGAGTGCGTCTTGGCGCGCTCGGCTCCCCTGGGAGGCTCGACTGCGCGAGGCACGTGCCGAGCGAGATGCAGCGCGCAGGGCTCTGAAGAGCGCACGCGCGAAACGCGACGACGCCAGCAGCGCACTCGTGTTAGCGAGAGCCGAACGCGACGCGGCGCGCCGAGCGCTTGCCGAGATGCGAGCCGAGCGCGACGTTGCGCGCGAAGAACTCAGGTCGATGCAGGCTGACGGAGATCGCACCCGAAAGGATCGCGACGTGCGACTCCAAGCGAGTTTGGACGCACTCATCGGAGAATCGCGGGCGATCCACTCGTTGGAGAAAACCATGGATCGACGCCTGCGATTCCTTCACCGCGAGCTCCTCACCGATATTCAGGCGCTCGACCAGTTGCTGAGCAAATACTCGCCACACGCGAGGCTTCCCGCAGTCGCCGGTTGGGCATTGAGTCCGGCGGGGCTGCTCACACTCGTCGATCTCATCGAAACAAGCGGGGCCCACACCATCGTCGAGTGCGGCAGTGGCACGTCCACCCTCTGGATCGGCTACGCCTTGAAGAAACTTGGGCGCGGGCGACTGATTGCGCTCGAACACCTGCCCGAATACGCAGAGAAGACACGTGCGCTCATCTCGGTCCATGGCTTGACGGACTTCGTCGATGTGCGCCTCGCACCTCTCACGCCGCTCCAGACGCCGCGAGGCGAGTTCTCCTGGTACTCGTTCGACACGGCTGAACTCGCCGAACCCATCGATGTGCTTCTCGTCGACGGTCCGCCAGGGACTACCGGGCCACACGCTAGGTACCCGGCGTTGCCGCTACTTATCGACCGCCTCGCTCCGAGTGCACTCATTGTGGCGGACGACGTTGACCGGCGCGACGAGAGCGAGATACTCGAGTACTGGCTGGAGGAAGTCCCCCGCCTGCGGCGCGTGGAGTCACCGGGGCAGGGAATCGAAGTCCTCGAGCTCACCGTCGTCTAGTTGGGGGTTCTCCCCGCCCGGGACCTCACTCGACACGTTCGGTCCATCCCGAGTCGCAAGGTCGACCCGGGATGCATTTCCACTGTTCTCACCCGTTGCAACAAGACTGCAAGGGACCGATCAGCGTGAGGCCTGGACAGCGTCGCCCGTCAACGTGCGGTTCTCAGCGCCTGAAGGGTTGATCGGCTCCTGTGCGGTCACCGGTTCGCGAGTGCTAACCAGCAGGCGGAAGGCCACCTGCCCTTCAGGACTGAGATCGAGCGTCTTCAACTCAGCACCTATGGATGGGGGCAGTTGAACGAACTGGCCGCGAGCGCTCACGAAGACGTCGTAGACGACATTGCTCAGGACGCTCGCAACTTCGGGCGAAAGGTCACGGCTGGACACTTCCCGAAGCATTGATACGTAGCTGAGGTAGTAGCCTTTAGCCGAATTCAGAGCCTTCAGCGTCGTGATGGTGGACCCGGGACGCACGCGCCGGGCGTAGAGATCTACCATGGCGTGCGCAACGCGGCCAGCGTTCAACAAGAGCGCGAAGGTGTACGGATTGTCCTGATGGACGATCCCCGGAATGAATCGTGCACCGCTGGCGCGGATGTAACTCGTGCGGGTCAGGTAGAGGCCCACGTGCGCCTTATAGTCGCGTCCGCGCCTCATGTCGACGATCATGTCGACACCAGCCCGCGTCTCGCGGTACTCCTGATGCCGCGGGTAGTACTTGCCGTAGCGGTTCCACACTTCGTCGCTCACGTTGCCATCGAGAACTGAGTGACCTTCCAAGAACAGAACATCCAACTCGTCGGCGTCGGCGCGCTGTACGAGCACCGACAGTGCGTCCTGCGCCCAGTAGTCGTCGCTGTCGAGAAAGATCACGTACCGGCCGTTGGCCGCATTCAAGCCGGCATTTCGCCCGACGGACTGCCCACTGTTGGGCTGATCGATAATGCGAACTCGCGAATCCTGGTGCGCGAAATGGCTCAGGATGCTCCGTGAATCGTCAGTCGAACCGTCGTTGACGCAGATCACTTCCAACCCGACATCGCGCTGGGCGAGCACACTCGACAGGCACTGGTCAAGCCAGGGCCCTGCGTTGTAGACGGGAATCACGACCGAGACATCCGGCTGCGCGGCGGAGATCACTCCCCTAGCCGTCGCCTCGGCGCGGTCCCGAAGCGCGGCACCATCAGTGCGGAGGCCGTCGTCACCGGGCACAGCGACGGTATCGCGACCGGCGACCTCTACTGCTGCGTCCACGGTCGGCACACTCAAGGCCATGTCGTGTGCGGCAGTAGACCCCTCGTGAGAACTGGCTTTGACGGAATCTCGTCTCGGCAATACCGACTGCGCCTTGCGGGCCACCCTCGCGACTAGTCGCTTCGCGCGTCGATCGAACCGAGGCGCACTCGGTGCGGCCGCCAGCTTGCGCCGCAGATCTGCCGTCGCTTGTCGTTGCGCCACGAACTTGGCGTGAACATCCGCGCCTTGCTTTCGCAACGCGACGATCTGCTTACGCAGACTGATGACCTCAGCGCTCTGCGCCATGCGCTGCCGCGAGTTGAGTTCTGTGTAGAAGGTCGTCCACTCGAGCAGGAGGCGCGCGTGCGCAACTGTCGGCTCCGGCGAGCGGCTCGCGGGAAGAGTTCCCGTCAGCAGTTGCCCGTACAGCTCGGGGAAATCGAAGTCAGTCGCGCGTCTAGCGGCCTCGAGTGACGCCTGAGAGACAGCGACGTATCGGCCAGGATCATTGACCAGCAGTTCGATCTCTCGCGCCAGCCCGCGCACGTCACCTTGCCTGACAGTGATCACACCTTCGTTTCCATCCAGGTTCGCCAGCCAGGGCAGCTCGTACATGGCTACGGGAAGCCCGAGAAACTGCGCCTCGACGAGGGCGAGTGGCGACCCTTCGATCACACTGGTGAACAGCGAGATGTCCGCATCGGACAGTGCCTCGATCAGGGCTGGTCCGTGCAGAGCGCCGACGATCTTGACATGATCAGCGACGCCCTGGGAAACGGCGTCAGCCAGCATCCGCGCCGCGGTGAGGTCGTTGCTGTCCGGTCCGATGACGGTGAGTTCGGCATCCACTCCTCGGGACCTCAGCGCGGCAGTGATCGGTATGAGATCCCGGGCCTGTTTCGTCGACTGCTGAAGGCGACCCCACCAGATGAGTTTCACGGGTCCGGCGGGCGGAGACTTCGGCACCGTGCGTGTCGACATCTGCTGCAGCATGGGCGACGGAGGATTCGGCAGATGGACGACTCGCTCCAGGCCACGCAGCTTCCAGTTCGCCACATCTGTGGCAGACAGAGTCACAACCGTCTCGAGGAGCGGCAGATTCTCTACCAGGAACGACATGTTTGCGTTGTCGTCGCGGACCGGGCGCAACGCAAAGCTCTGAAGGAATCCGATAGTGGGGATGCCGAGCGTCTGAGCAGCGAGAGCGAAGAACGGCCATACCTGGTTGTAGAGCACGTAGTGGTCGAGGATGACATCAGCCTCTGAGTCACGGCAGATCTCAACCCACGCGCGGAGACGCTCGGCCACCGTCGTCGCCTGCAGGTGGATTACGTCGACACCGTCGGGGAGGTCGTAAACGGAGTCGTCGTGTCGATGAACCGCGATCGTCACCCTCATCCCGGCGTCGACGAGGTGGCGAGCCTGTGATGCGATGACCCCCTGGATACCACCGGTGCCCAGCACCGCCGTCGTGATGAGGACGCTTCGAACCGGCTCCGCTCGATTCGAAGGACCCGGGCTGGTGCGATCGAACAAGCGCAGCGCGTCCGGGCAGAAGCCTGCGGCGGCCCGGATCACGTCAACGTCGCTGATCCGCGCGCGTATCAGGGCGAAGCAGGCGCTTTGAAGCTCCTCGTCAGCCGCATTGAGGCAGTACCGCAGAACGGTACCGATGACGGAGAGGCGTGTCGATTCGTAGCACGCCAACACCTCCACAGCATCGTCCGACCCCGCCGCGATTTCGTGAACTTTGTGCTCGATGACTTCAATCGAACTGACGGCGCCGAGATAGAACTCGAACTCGTCGGTGTTCGTGACCCGTTGGCCACTGGTGCCGCGCCGGAAGTGGTAGCGATACGCCCGCTCGGGCGTTGACACGTACTTGGTTGCTCTGGCCAACGCGAGGAACGCGATGGGCAGGTCGTTGGCTCGCGGGAGGTGCAGATCCAGAGGAAGTCCAGCGTACGCAGATCTCAGGAGCTCGATAGCAAAGAGGTAGCCCCACACGTGTCCGTGAGCGGACTTACCTGCGGGGAAGAGGCCCGGGAGGATCGCCGAGCCAGACAGCTCAACGTCCTTCGGCTGCACTTCCTTCTCGAAAGCCGGTTTGCGCACGCCCTTCGACATGACGAAGTCGACGCCGAAGCCGACGACATCAGCGCCCTCGGACCGCGCTCGCTCGAGCACCACCTGTGCCGCATTTCGCGTCAGCTCATCATCGCCATCGAGAAAAAGCACGTAGGGCGCCAGGGCTTCCTCAACACCGACTCGTCGCGCCTGAAAGGCTGAAGCGTTCGCCGGCTGCTCGATCAGGCGAATGCGCGAGTCCCGCGCTCGATAGGTATCGATGATCGCCCGGGTTCCGTCGGTCGATGCGTCGTCGACACAGATGACCTCGATGTCGGAGAGCGACTGCCTCATGCAACTCTCGAGGGCTGCGGCGATCCACGTCTCGTCGTTATGTACAGGAATGATGATGGAGACAGCGGGGCTCGTCGACATGCGTAACTCTCGGAGGATCGGATTCTCGCCGGTGCACGCCAATTAGACGATTCGAGCGCAAAGATAACCTGTGTATCCTACCCGGCAATCCGTTTGCTCGAGCGCGGGGTCTGAGCAGCTACCGTCCGTTGCGTCATCGCCCGGCGGCTCAGGCGGGATTACGCTCTCCCACTGGGATCTCGCAGCCCCCACGCGCGGGTCGGCAGCACACGCGGGGCGATTCCAAACCTACGCACCAGGGCTGTGTTGTCGCACCAGTTCCTGCTGTCCTCGCCGTCCACCTCCACCCATGCCCCGTCCGGGATGTCGAGCGAACGCAGCAGACTCCGGGTCGGGATCGGCTGACCTGCGCCTACGTTCAGCAGGTGGTAGCCCGGTTCGGGGTCATCCATCGCCGCTAGGATGACGTTCACCAGGTCCTCCTGGTGGATGTAGTCCCGCACGTAGGAGTCTGGGCGAATGAGCGTCGCCGGACGCGCAGAATCTGCCGCCAGAAGGCGTTGGACGAGAGACGTCGGAAAGTCGGGCCCCGCGACGTTGAAAATGCGGAGCGTGGTTACCGAAAGCCCCGGGATCCCGAAGGTCATAGCGCGTAGAGCATCCTCGGACGACAACTTCGACAGGGCGTATGGCGACGTACCCAGCGCCGGCGACTCTTCAGTCAGGGCATCCGCGGAACGATCCCCGTACACCGCACCCGTAGATGCGAAAATGACGGCGTGAGGAAGCTTGGTGCGAATCAGTCGGTCGAGTGACCCATCCATTCGCGCGCCGCTCTCAAGAGCGTCGTCGCGATGGACTGCGGCGGCAAGGTGAACAATGACGTCGACTTCACCGTCTCCAACCGCGGCGATGACACCATCGGCGTCAGTCAGGTCGGCCAACAGATCATCCGGATGTTCGATTGCGCGCCGCGAAAGGGAGAGCGTACGAATGCCGCGCGCCCGCAAGGCCGCGACGACGAGTCGACCTAGCCGCCCCGCGCCGCCGGTCACCAGCACGGTCGACGCGGGGAGCGAGTTCAAGGGTGCAGCTCCGTCTTCGGGGGTGCGACGGCGAAACCCATCGCGATGAGGGCGCGACGGGCACCATCGTCATCGAGCGCGCCGTCACGTGCCGCAGTCACGACTTCACGGATCTCGGCGACGGGGACATCCAACTCATCCTCGGCTTTGATGATGAAGACCTTGCTGTTAGCTGTGCTGGTCGCGAGGTCAGGGTTGTAGGTCAGCTCCTCGTATAGCTTTTCGCCCGGGCGGAGCTGCGTCACCTCGATCTTCACGTGCGGAGCCGTGGCCTTGACCAGGCTCTCGGCCAGTTCCATGATGCGCACCGGATCGCCCATGTCCAGAACGCAGATGTCGCCGTTCTCACCCAAGTGCGTCGACTGGATGATCAGCTGGGCAGCCTCGTCGATCGTCATGAAGTACCGGGTCACATCGCGATGAGTGACAGTGAGCGGTCCACCCGCCTCGATTTGACGCCTGAACGTTTCCATCACCGACCCGTTGCTCTGCAACACGTTCCCGAACCGCACAGCAGTCAACTTCGTCTGCCCTGAAGCCCCGGCGAGATCGCGGAGAAGGAGCTCGCCGAGACGTTTGGACGCGCCCATGACGTTGGCGGGTCGCACGGCCTTGTCCGTTGACACGTAGACGGCGTGACTCGCTCCGACGGCGATCGCCTGAGCTAGGACGATCTCGGCGCCGAGCGCGTTGTTCGCGAGGGCCTCCGTCGGGTTGTCCTCATTCATCGGGACGTGTTTGTAGGCGGCCGCGTGGAAGACCAAATCGGGGCGGTGTTCGGCGAAGATCCGCTCGACTCTTCTGCGGTTCTTCACATCCCCGACCACGATCCGCAGCCGGCTGTCACCCAGCCGATTGGCGAGGTGGAACAACCCGTTCTCCCACCAGTCGAAGGCGGTTACGGACTCCGCTCCGAGCTGCAAGAGATGTTCCGTCAGACGCGAACCGATCGAGCCCGCGGCACCCGTCACAAGCGCACGTCGCCCGGAAACCAGTGCCTCCACCTCGAGCAGGTCGTGCTTCACCGGCCGGCGTCCGACCAGCTGGAGGACATCGACATCGGTGAGATCGCCAATGCCCACCGTCTCGGTGCTGATGGTCTTGTATGTTCGCGGAAGCATCGACAGACGGAGGTCGGATTCGAAACCCGCGATGAACTCGCGCAATCGTCCAGCCTCGATCGTGGGAATAGCGAAGTAGATGGTGTCCACGTGGTTGTCGTGGACCACCTGGTTGACATCGGAGAGCCTGCCGAGGACATCAGGCGAGCTGGGGTTGTCGTCGAGGAATCCGACGACATTGTGGCCCTTCGCGCGGGCGTCGTCGGCGATACCCTGCCCAGCGACGCCGTGCCCGACCACGAGAATCCGCTGCGCGTCGATCGTAGGGGCTTCGTCGTCAGTCACTTGTCGATCCTAACGGAGCGCCCGAGGCGGGCAGAGCCCCGCTGAAGAGCGGCGTCGGTCTCTCGCCCTGCGCTCGAAGCACCGTGTGCGCAATGCTTGCGGCTCCAGCTGATCGCAACCCGGCACCGCGTCCTCGTCTGCCACGCGGACGAGTTGTCCCGGGGGCGGCCAGGTATGCTGGCTCGATGCTCTGGCGGCGACACGCGCCGCGGCGACTCGCCGACGGGTGCGGGCAATCCCGAGCAGTGCACCTGGGGCGGCGTCCGCCGAACGCCCGATTCATGAAAGCAGACCGTGGAAGGCACGTTGCCGGATTCAAGCCCGCGCCGGTCACTGATCACGGTGACCTTCAACAGTCGGGAAGCGCTGATGCGTTTCTGGCGCGACCGAGACGACGACGCTCAGACCGAGTGGATCGTGGTCGACAACTGCTCCAGCGATGACAGCGCGGCGCTCGCGGAGACGCTGGGGGCACGCGTCATAAGACTGCCGAAGAACGTCGGCTTCTCCGCTGCCAACAACATCGGCCTCGCGTCGGCGCGCGGAGACTTCATCGGATTCGTGAATCCGGACGTAGGGATCGACAAGGCCACGATCGATCGCCTCGAAGGCATCGCCCGCGAGACGGGCGCCGTCGTGGGCCCGCAGCTCCTCGACCCCGACGGGACGATCCAGCCCAACGGACGGGGCTACCCGTTGCTGACGGCCAAGATCCGAAATCGTCTGCGTGGGGACGACCACCGATACCTCCTGACCTCTGATGGCGCGGATCCTTATCCCGTCGTCTGGCTGATGGGCGCCGCGGTCTTCGGCACCCGCGCGACCATCGACCGGATCGGAGGCTGGGACTCGCGCTTCTTCATCTATTACGAAGACTCCGACATCGGGCTGCGCGCTTGGCAGGCGGGGGTGCCCGTCCTTCTCGCACCCGCGGCGACCGCTACCCACGGTTGGGCGCGCGAGACGTCGGGAAAGTTCCGCTGGATGCCCTGGCTCAGGGAGATCGCGTCGATGACGAAGTTCTACAGCCGGTACCCGGAGATGATCTGGTCCCACCGTGTCGCCAGTCGCGCTCACCCCGCCATCACCCGGGCCGTCTACCCCGGCTGAGTGGCCGGCTCCCGCTCGAAGGTGGAGGGATGCGGAAAACGTGCGTCCAGCAGGGCGTGCAGGCCTTCCCGCACACCGTCCGCGTCGGCCGCAGGTCCGTCATTCAGACAGACGAACATCGACGCGCTCGATCGCAGGTGTGCTTCGACAGCATCCAAGGACGCGGCGTTCACCTCGAAGAATCGGCCGTAGGCGTCGGGTGAGACCGGGCTGAAGTCACCGGTGCAGAGCTGCCAGTAGCGGTACAGGAAGGGACTGACGTCGCTGAGCGATCGCACCCGAGATCTTGTCGTCATGTCGATCAGCTCGGGAAGCCTACGTCGAACCTCTTCGAATGTCTCGGTGCGCAGAACCATCGGAACGTGCGGCTCGAAGAACCCCGTGAACGATCCCCACGGAAGCAGCGCGATGTTGCGGATCAGATAGCGTCCGTAGCGCGGGCTGAACCACTTCGCGGGTCGAGACCGCATCACACGGCGTTTGTCGAAGACGGCGTTCACGGCGCCCACCGCGTTGAGCACCCAGTGCGACCAGTCGTTGGAGGCAGTGAGGGCGTTCTGAACGGCGAATCCCGCCGGGCGACCCCTCGGGACGATGTCGCGGGCGGTCGTCTCCCGCAGGACGAGCATGTCGTCGTTGAAGTACACGAAGGTGGGGGCAAGATCCGGGATCCTGTCCAGGTTCACCTCCACAGCCATGGAATTGAACGAAGGCGACGCATCCGCTGGGAGGATCACACGCTGGTCGACCACCGAGAGGCGCGGATGGTCCTCAACCAGCCAGTGCGGAGCCTGGCCTGGCGTCACGAGATGAACTCGCCGTGCCCACGGGCAGTACTGTTCGATGCTCCGGAGGAGGTAGCGGAGCGTATCCCACTCGTTGTTCGCGCCGGTGTACCGCGTCTCTCCCGAGACCCCCGTCGCGGCGGCGCGAGCGGCCTGCCAAGCGGGATCGCCGACGTCGACCCACAAGATCACGACGTCAATAGGATCGACGGCGTCCATCGAGCCTCCGCTTCAACGTCCCGGTGTAGTCGCTGATCGACGAGAACCACATCACGCCCAGAGTATGACGCACCCGCTCCCGGATGCCGACCGCGGAGGCCGCTCTGGCGACACTGATGCGGCGCCTCACCAACCGGATGGACTTTCGGTCCATCTCCGATCGGTGCACCTCGATGAAGTGCTCCAAGCCGAGGGCCCGGCGCTCTGATGCCGACGAGAGGTGACCGGCTCCCCTGCCTTCGAGATACACGAGGCGCTCCCGCGCGGCGACGATACGAGTGCCGGCCGCGCGCGCACGGACGAAGAAGTCCACATCGTTCATCACCCACATAGCCGGATCGAATCCGTCGATGCGATCGAACGCTCTCCTGGTCACGACGATGTTCGATCCGGTCATCCCCGGACGGAAGGTCGAGAAGCTCGGCTCGCTGGGAGTCATGAACGGTCGCCGCTCCTCGTCGATGACGATCCAGTTCGGCGTCACCACCATCTCGGCGTTCTCGGCGCGCAGGGTGGTCATGGCTTGCGCCAGGTATTCGGCATCCCACCAGTCGTCGTCGTCGAGGAACGCGAGAACGTCGCCTCGCGAGACTCGGGCTCCGGTGTTCCTCGCGGCCGATGCCCCGTGGGCGTCCGGCGGCGTTCGCGCCAGCAGGAGTGACGGGCCGAATTCTTCCTCGAGCTCGGCCATGATCGCGCGGGTATCAGCATCATCCGCGTCGTCAACGACGATCACCTCGCTCGGCGCGAGACTCTGCGCGAAGGCGGCGCGCACGGCCCGCGGCAGGAGATCCGCGCGCTTGTAGGTGGGAATCACCACCGATATCAGCGGGCGCACCTCCACGCCGCCATCGGCGTCAGCCGGCTGCGCCACTACCCAGCACCTGCCACGCGGTCAAACTCGTCCTCCAGTTCGGCGGTGCACGCGCGGATGTCGAACTCGTCGACAACTCGGCGCCGGCCCGCGTCTCCCATCCGGCTGCGAAGCTCGGCGTCGCCGAGCAGCCGAGCGATGGCGTCGGCAAGCCCTACGGTATCCCCCTCGGGAACGAGGACTCCGGTGACTCCGTCAACGACGGCCTCGCCCACACCGCCGTGGTCGTACGCGATCACCGGGCGTCCCGCCCGCGCCGCCTCGAGGAAGACCATTCCGAATCCTTCCGCGTCGCCGTCGGGAGCTGTGCGAGAGGGTGCCACGAAGAGAAGGGAGCTCCGCATCGCCGCCTCCACCTCGTCGGGGCTTCGCGCGCCGACGAACGTCGCGTTCACACCCCGCGCCCGCGCTTCAGCCTCGAGCTGTTCCCGCAGCTTGCCGTCACCGATGATCGTGACCGACGGAGGAGGAATCCGGCGACCGGCCAGCTCGACCGCTGTCAGAAGATCGCTGACCCCCTTCTTCGCGACGAGTCGCCCCGCGAAGAGGATGTCTCGCTGAGGCTCTGTCGCCTCGGGTGACGACGCGGTCGGAACGCCGATTCGCAGCACCGTCACCTTGTGGGCGGGAACGGCATAGCCGGTGCATACCTGTCGCGCGATGAAGTGCGACACGGCTATCACGCTGGTCGCGTAGCGCAGCGCGGCCGTCAGTCGCCGTGCGTAGGCGCGTCCCTCGCGGTCACCCGTCCCCGACCGCAGGTCGGTCCGCGTCACGTCGTTGCCATGGACCGTCACGATGAGAGGGATTCCCAGGCGCCGCGCGGTGCGCGCGATACTGACCGCCCCCATGCCGAAGTGGGCATGGATGAGGGTGACTCCGCGCCTCTTCAGCAGACGGTCGAGCCGTGGAGACCAGCCCGACAGCGAGAAGAGCCGCCGTTCGACGCGTCCGAGGAACGATTCGTCGAAGAGCACGACGTCGGTGTCTCGCCGGATCGGTGACTCGATGCTGCGAACACCTGCCAGAACGGGTTCCCAACGCGTCATCGCGTCGACCTGGTTCCGGATGAACGTCTCTGAGCCCGGCAGCACGAGGTCACGCCACACCATCACGCGCCTCGCCGCCGTGGGCGGAGCAGCACTGCGCCGAAATCTCATGCAGTCGGCCCGTCGGAACGATTCCGACGCCACACGCGGCCCATCGGGTAGCCCGCCATCTTCGCCAGATCACCGGTGATCACGATCACCGGCGCCAGCAGCACGGCACGGACCAGTTCGCCTCGGGTGAACCGGGCACGCCGGGCGAGCACGCGCTGCTCCGGGCGGATCATGTAGACGGCGAAGCCCCCGCAGCCGACGAGAAACAGCACCGGCAGCTTGGTTATCAAGAGCAGCGATGCCAGCGCATACGAGTAGGCGACGTATCGTGCGACATGTCGTCGTGGAAACAGACCGGCCTTCCCGTCGCCTCTGGCATACCGGAAGTACTGCTTCGCGAACGCGCGGAGGTTCGGCCGTCCGATCCATCCCACGATCGCCTTCGGCTGGAACTCGAAGCGCGCGCCGGAATCGCGCAGCGCGAAGTCGAAGACCAGGTCCTCGCAATAATCGAGCCACTCCGGATAGCCGCCCGCTCGCATCCAGGCATCGCGGCTGAACAGCACGGATCTGCTGGACGGCATGAAGCTCTCGGGACGGATCTCGGCCGCAGTCGGGGTGATCGTCGCCGCGATGGCCCGCTGCGCGAACGTGCCGCCCGCGGGCTCGAAGAATCCACTGACCACGTCGGGCGGATCGGCGCGGGAGAGGGGCTCTGTGATCTGCTCGAGCCAGTCGCCGCGGAGTTCGGTCCCGGCGTCCGTGACGGCGATCCATCCCATGGGCGTCGCCGCGATCGCCGCATTGCGACCGGCGGCGATGCCCGCGCCGGGTTCGACGATGACACGGACCCTGCAGCCGCACGTCGGCCGCCACGCCTGCATCTCGGCGACGGTTCGGTCCGTGGAGCCGCCGTCGACGACGACGATCTCCTGCGGGTGGACGGTCTGGCGGCTCAGGCCATCCAGAAACGCGTGGATGGTCGACTCTTCGTTCCGGACCGTGGCGACAAGCGCCACGCCTTCGTGAACGCGGTGCCCGCTCATCTGGCTCCGCGCGTCCGGTTGCTCGATCATCTCCCGACCATCCTAGGCAACGGGGCGGAACCGCATCGACGACGGAACCCCCCAGGCCGAAGCCTGGGGGGTTCCGTGTCAGCGTTCTGAAGTGGCGATTACTTCAGGATCTTCGTGACCGTGCCGGCGCCGACGGTGCGGCCACCCTCACGGATCGCGTAGCCGAGGCCCTCTTCCATGGCGATGGGCTGGATCAGCTCAACGGTCATGTCGGTGGTGTCGCCGGGCATGACCATCTCGGTGCCCTCGGGCAGCGAGATGACGCCGGTGACGTCCGTGGTGCGGAAGTAGAACTGCGGGCGGTAGTTCGTGAAGAACGGGTTGTGACGGCCGCCCTCCTCCTTGGACAGGATGTACGCCGTGCCCTCGAAGTTGGTGTGCGGGGTGACCGAACCGGGCTTCACGACGACCTGGCCGCGCTCGACGTCGTCACGCTTGGTGCCGCGGAGGAGCAGACCACAGTTCTCGCCGGCCCAGGCCTCGTCGAGCTGCTTGTGGAACATCTCGATGCCGGTGACGATCGTCTTCTGCGTCGGGCGCAGACCCACGATCTCGACCTCGGAGTTGATCGCGAGGGTACCGCGCTCGGCGCGGCCCGTGACGACCGTGCCACGGCCGGTGATGGTGAAGACGTCCTCGATGGGCATGAGGAACGGCTTGTCCTTGTCACGCACCGGGTCGGGGATCGACTCGTCGACGGCGTCCATGAGCTCGACGATCTTCTCGACCCACTCGGCGTCGCCCTCGAGCGCCTTGAGGCCCGAGACGCGGACGACGGGGGCGTTGTCGCCGTCGAAGTCCTGCGACGAAAGCAGTTCGCGAACCTCGAGCTCGACGAGCTCCAGGATCTCCTCGTCGTCGACCATGTCGCTCTTGTTCAGCGCGACCAGCAGGTAGGGAACGCCGACCTGCTTGGCGAGCAGCACGTGCTCACGCGTCTGAGCCATCGGGCCGTCGGTGGCGGCGACCACGAGGATCGCGCCGTCCATCTGGGCAGCACCGGTGATCATGTTCTTGATGTAGTCGGCGTGACCCGGGGCGTCGACGTGCGCGTAGTGGCGCTTCGGCGTCTCGTACTCGACGTGCGAGATGTTGATCGTGATGCCGCGCTGGCGCTCCTCGGGAGCGGAGTCGATCGACGCGAAGTCGCGCTGCACGTTGGTGGCCGACGGGTACTTGTCGGCGAGCACCTTCGAGATCGCTGCGGTGAGCGTGGTCTTGCCGTGGTCGACGTGACCGATCGTTCCGATGTTCACGTGCGGCTTGGTGCGCTCGAACTTGGCCTTAGCCACTGGGTCCTCCTCAGGACGTTCGTGTAGTGATTGCCGGACGCTGGTGTGCGCCGGATCTCTACGGGGATTTCTCTAGCTTAGTAGAGAGGTTTCTGTTGAATCTGTGTGAAGTTGTGCCCCCGGGATGCTCGTCGCCGAGGCATCCCGGGGGAAAAGGGCTACTCGCCCTTGGTCTTCTGGACGATCTCGTCCATGACGTTGCGCGGGACCTCGGCGTAGCTGTCGAACTCCATGGAGTAGACGGCGCGGCCGGAGGTCTTCGAGCGGAGGTCGCCGATGTAGCCGAACATCTCGGACAGCGGAACCAGCGCGCGCACGACCTTGACGCCCTGAGCATCCTCCATGGACTGGATCTGCCCACGACGCGAGTTCAGGTCGCCGATGACGTCGCCCATGTACTCCTCGGGCGTACGCACCTCGACGGACATGAGCGGCTCGAGGATGACCGGGTTCGCGCGGCGGACGGCCTCCTTGAAGCCCATCGAGCCGGCGATCTTGAACGCCATCTCGGACGAGTCGACGTCGTGCGAGGCGCCGTCGAGGAGGATCGCCTTCACGCCCACCATGGGGTAGCCGGCGAGCACGCCGACGTTCATGGCGTCCTGGAAGCCCTGGTCGGTCGGGCTGATGTACTCGCGCGGGATGCGGCCACCGGTGACCTTGTTCTCGAACTCGTACGTCTTGTCGGCCGTGACCTCGAGGGGCTCGATCGTGAACTGGATCTTCGCGAACTGACCCGAGCCACCCGTCTGCTTCTTGTGGGTGTAGTCGTGCTTCTCGACCGACTTCTTGATCGTCTCGCGGTACGCGACCTGGGGCTTGCCGACGTTCGCCTCGACCTTGAACTCCCGCTTCATGCGGTCGACCAGGATGTCGAGGTGCAGCTCGCCCATGCCCTTGATGACGGTCTGACCGGTGTCGGAGTTCTGCTCGACGCGGAACGTCGGGTCCTCCTCTGCGAGCTTCTGGATCGCGAGACCCAGCTTCTCCTGGTCGGCCTTGGTCTTGGGCTCAATCGCGACCTCGATGACCGGCTCGGGGAACGTCATCGACTCGAGAACGACCTGGTTCTGCGAATCGCAGAGCGTGTCGCCCGTGGTCGTGTCCTTGAGTCCGATGACCGCGTAGATGTGACCGGCGGTGACCGCGGGGACCGGGTTCTCCTTGTTGGCGTACATCTGGAAGATCTTCCCGATGCGCTCCTTCTTGGACTTCGTCGAGTTGACGATCTGCGCGCCGGAATCCAGGTGACCGGAGTACACGCGGATGTAGGTGAGGCGACCGAAGAAGGGGTGCGTCACGATCTTGAACGCCAGCGCCGTGAAGGGCTCCTCGCGGTCGGAGTGGCGCAGGATGACGGTCTCTTCGTTCTTCGGGTCGTGGGCCTCGATGGCCGGCACGTCGAGCGGCGACGGGAGGTAGTCCACGACCGCGTCGAGCATCGGCTGCACGCCGCGGTTCTTGAACGCCGAGCCGCAGAGCACGGGGTAGATCTCCGAGTTGACGGTCAGCTTGCGGATCGCAGCCTTGATTTCAGCGACCGTGAGCTCCTCGCCACCGAAGTGCTTCTCGAGAAGCTCTTCGTCGGTCTCGGCAACCGTCTCGAGGAGGATCTCGCGGTACTCCGCGACCTTGTCGGCCATGTCGGCCGGGATCTCCTGGATGTCGTACTTGGCGCCCATGGTGACATCACCCTTGGCGTCGCCCGCCCACACCAGTGCGCGCATCTCCACGAGGTCGACGACGCCGATGAAGTCGTTCTCGACGCCGATCGGCAGCTGGATGACGAGGGGCTTGGCCTTGAGCTTGTTGATGATCGTGTCGACCGTGAAGTAGAAGTCGGCGCCGAGCTTGTCCATCTTGTTGACGAAGCAGATGCGCGGGACTTCATACTTGTCGGCCTGACGCCAGACGGTCTCGGACTGGGGCTCGACGCCCTCCTTGCCGTCGAAGACGGCGACGGCGCCGTCGAGGACGCGGAGCGAGCGCTCCACCTCGACCGTGAAGTCGACGTGACCGGGGGTGTCGATGATGTTGATCTGGTTCTTGTCCCAGAAGCACGTGACGGCGGCCGACGTGATCGTGATGCCGCGCTCCTGCTCCTGCTCCATCCAGTCGGTGGTCGACGCGCCATCGTGCGTCTCACCGATCTTGTGATTGGTGCCCGTGTAATACAGGATGCGCTCGGTCGTCGTCGTCTTGCCGGCATCGATGTGCGCCATGATGCCGATGTTGCGGACCTTGGTCAGGTCGGTGAGCACTTCTTGTGCCACGGGGTTCTTCCTTACTTTGGAAATCCAGTCGATCGTTCGTGACGATCAGGCGGGTGGGGCGGCCGGATCGAGGGGATGCCTCGACCCGGCCGCCGCGCTGGTTACCAGCGGTAGTGCGCGAAGGCGCGGTTCGACTCGGCCATCTTGTGGGTGTCTTCGCGGCGCTTGACCGCGGCACCCAGGCCGTTCGAGGCATCCAGGATCTCGTTCTGGAGGCGCTCGGTCATCGTCTTCTCACGACGACCCTTGGCGTAGCTCACGAGCCAGCGCAGGGCGAGCGTGTTGGCACGGTGAGGCTTGACCTCGACCGGCACCTGGTAGGTCGAGCCACCGACGCGGCGGCTCTTGACCTCGAGGGTCGGGCGCACGTTGTCGAGCGCCTTCTTGAGCGTGGCGACGGCGTCCTGGCCGTTCTTCGCCTCGACACCCTTGAGGGCCGTGTACACGATCGACTCGGCGAGCGACTTCTTGCCGTCGACGAGGATCTTGTTCACGAGCTGGCTGACGATCGGTGCGCCGTAGACCGGGTCGTTGACGACGGGGCGCTTCGGGGCGGGTCCCTTACGAGGCATGTTCCTTAACCCTTCTTCGCGCCGTAGCGGCTGCGAGCCTGCTTACGGTTCTTGACGGCCTGCGTGTCGAGCGCGCCACGGACGATCTTGTAACGGACACCCGGAAGGTCTTTCACACGGCCGCCGCGGACGAGCACGAGCGAGTGCTCCTGCAGGTTGTGGCCTTCGCCGGGGATGTACGCGGTGACCTCGGTGCCGTTGCGGAGCTTGACACGGGCGACCTTGCGCATCGCCGAGTTCGGCTTCTTGGGCGTGGTCGTGTACACACGGGTGCAGACACCCGCCTGCTGCGGGTTCGCCTTGAGCGCCGGCGCCTTGGTCTTCGAGACCTTGGGCGAGCGACCCTTGCGAACCAACTGCTGAATGGTTGGCACGTTCTCTCCTTGTTGTTGCTGCACGGTGACAGCATTCGTGTCTCCCCCGCAGCATCCGGATCTTGCGATTCGTGACGCGGCGGGCTCACATTCATCCACCGGCGAGGCATGATGGTGCCGCGCGGTTGTGTGGTGGATATGCCGTGGGGGTGACCTGTTCGCAGGCCGTTCCCTGAGATGCGGCGCTCGCAGACCGCCTCCGCGCCGAGGCACGGCGGACGGCGCGCGCGAACGCACACCCGGTCAATGATACGCGGGATGCCGGGGGCCGGTCAAACGCGGGCGGTCCGACGCTCGACGCCCTCAGCGAACGGGCTGGATCCGGGTCACCCGCGGGCGACGGGAGCGGGGCGCCAGCGCATGGTCCCCATGATGACGTCACCGAGCACCACGAGCGTCTCGGCCGCGGCGGCGGCCTCCTCGCTCGGCGCGACCAGCACCGAGAAGTGGAACAGCAGCGCCCTGCGGGGCGACTCCTCGGGGACCGGTACCAGGAAGTACGCGTCGCGCGACGCCATCGTCGTCTCGGAGTCCGCCACTCGGCCGTCACGCCGCCACACCCACATCCGGGTCTCGGTGAAGTCGGCGAGCTCCGCTCCGCGCCCCTGCGCGAGCCGGCCGATCGCCTCGTCCCACGTCGTCCCCGACGGGAGGACGAACGGCGAGACCTGCAGCACCGCCGGCGCCGGCGACTCCCCGTCGACCGTCGGCGGCAGGTAGACCTCGAAGACCTTGGACTCCATCGCGGCCCGGCGGTACTGGGCAAGCATGCCGCGCATCTGGAGGACGAGGTCGGCCCGCCCGGCGGCCTTCATCTGCGCGAGGCTCGAACGCGTCGCGTCGCCGTCCCACAGGTCGGCGGGAGCGACACGTCGCCACCCCGGGGGCAGGAGGATCGTGTACGGAGTCGGAACCGCAGCGCCGGCGCCGAGCTCATCGCGCAGCGAGCTCATGTCGCGAGGCTCTTCCACGCGGCCTGGGGCCCGCGCGTCGCGGCGGCCGCGGCATCCGCCTCGGTCAGCACCTTGCGCTCCTGCAGGCGGTCGAGCGCCGCGCTGTACGCAGTCTGCACGGCATCGCGCTCCTGAGGTGTGAGGACGCCGTCGACGTCGCGCCACCAGTGCGACATGTCAGGATCGCCGGCGTGCGCATCGACGGTCGTCTCGGCCGCCGCGTCCGCCTTCCGCGCCCGCAGCCAGAGCGGCACGGTCCCGGCGGCGGCGGCGAGCATCATGAGGATGCCGATGATCACGGGGGCGGGGTCGTCGACCTCGTCCCACCGGAGCAGGACGATCGACGCGGCGAGGAGCGTCCACACGATGCCGTACACGAGGTACAGGCGCGGCGGAGCGTTGTGCCCCGCGAAGAAGGCGCTGCTGCGGCGGTAGGGCTCGAGCCAGACGAAGAGTCCGAGCGTGGCGAGCGCGCACAGCCCCGCGGGGATCATCCCCGCGTTGAGCGACAGCGCGCTGGAACCGCCGCGCGGCGACAGCGCGACGAGACCCGGCACCAGCAGGCCGAGCACGACGGCGACGACGAAGAACACCTCGTGCACGCGGGTCGCCTGGCGCGCGCCGGCCGCGGGCGCGCCCGACGTGCGCGGCGCGTCGCCGCGGCGGACGGTGTCGTGACTGCGCTGCATGTCGGGGACCGCGGCGAACAGTGCGATGCGGGACGCCTCGCCCACCGCTCCCTCGCGGGTGCCGCCGGCGCGCAGCCACAGGTCGACGCGCTTGCGCGCCTCGCGGACAGGATCAGACATCTCCGACCTCCGATGCGATGTCGAGAGCGGCGAAGAGCGCGTCACCGTCGTCGAGACGTGCCCGCAGCTGCGCGACGTCATGGTCGCCGCTGACCGCATAGGCGACCCAGGTTCCGCTGATGCCCAGCCATTCGGCCTGGGGGAACAGCACCGGCTCGGCCTCTTCGCCGGGCAGCACCGCGTTGAGCGTCAGACGGCGCACGGCGGACGTGAAGCCGGGCGCCGCGAGCGGCTCGACGACCGGGTCGACCAGCGTGAATCCCGGCTCGGGGAGGAGATCGGCCGCCGCGGTGCCGTCGGCGTCGCGCTGCTGGACGAACAGGTCGATCATGCCCGTGGGGTCGCCGTCGACGGGGTAGTGCCAGAAGCGCGCCGTGACGTGCGCCGCGGGGAAACGGGCTGTCTCCAGCGCCTCCGCGCGGATCGCCTCCGCGATCTCGGCGCCCCCCTCGCGACCGCGGGTCGCGGACTCGGCGACCCACTGCGCCCACTCGGCGGCGTCCGCCCACGGGGTGCCGTCGTAGTCGAGCGGGACGTGGATCCACGCGTCCGGGTCATAGGGGACGCTCAGCGGGGTGGAAGGCACGACCGGCTCCGTTTCGAGTGGGACCGGGCCATGCTACCTGTCGCCCGTGCTGAGCTCGACGACGGCGTCGACCACGTCGGTCGCCCCCGGGATGTCGACGGCCAGCTGGACGACCTGGTAGTTGCCGTTCGCGAAGTTCCAGACGTTCACGCCCTGTGCGACAGCCCCGGGCATGCCGTTCTGCGCCATCCAGTTGAGCGCGCGGTGCGAGGCGCGCCCTGCGCCGGGCCACTCCGAGGCCATCCGCGACGACATCGTCTGAGCCATCCCGCCCCAGCGGTCGCCGCCGGTGCGGAGCGCGTTCAGCGCGTTGCGCCCCCACGCGCCCTCGACGCCGCGGAGGAAGTCGTCGGCGAGGCCCGGGGCGCGCAGCTCGCGGGCGGCGCGGTTGCCGACGTTGCGGCCGGCGCCCGTGATCGAGCGAAGGTCGAGCGCGACCGCGTTACGACCCGTGCGCAGGGTGGCGCTGGTCGCGCCGCCCATGCCGGACGCGACGCGGAGGGAGGCCATGACACCGCGGCCGGCCATCGCGCCCTTCGCGAACGATCCGAGGAAGGGCGCGACGGCGATCAGGTCGATGACGATGTCGCCCCATGAGACCCGCTTGGACCCGGCCGCCATCATCGTCAGGTGGGCGGCGAGGGTCACCACCGCCGCGATCGTGGCGATCACGAGGAAGATGGGGCCGCCGATCACGATGGCGAGGACGATCGCGATCGCTCCGATGACGGTCATCGCATCGGCGATGCCGTCGAGGAGGTCCTCCCACCAGGAGTCGTTGACGCCCGAGGCGTCGATCGCGTCGCCGACGCCCTCGACCGCGGCGTCGTACGCCTCCTCCCACGCGCCGTAGCCGCTCTCGAACGACTCCCACAGCGAGGTGAGGGTGCTGTTGGCGCTGTTCGCGGCGCGTCGCGCGTCGGAGAGGGCGGATGCCGCGGCCGCGCGGTCCTCGTCGGTGGGGTCGTCCTCCCAGATCCATGTGGTGTCGAGATCGTCGACCTTGCCCTGCGCGTCGTCGAGCGACTCCCCCGCCGTCTCGGCCGCTTCGTGAGCCGAGCGGATCCGCTCGACGTACGGGTCGACGGCGACGTTCCGCGCGGTGCGCAGCGCCCCGGCGTACGTGACGAGCACGGGCCCGGTCTGCACGTACCGCACGGCTGCCTTGCGCAGCTCGCCGTGCAGCTCGCCGGCCGATTCGCGCACCTTGTCGAGGCTGTCCGCCTTGTACTTGGTGTCGTCGGCGAGCTTCTTCAGCTCGTCCGCCGTCCAGTCCATCTGCTCGCCGATCGCGCTGTAGTGGAGTCCGGCCGCCTCGATGTCGTCGGGGTTCCCGTCGAGCTCCTGCAGCACGAAGTGGCGGTTCGGAGAGGTCAGTCCGCCGTTGTAGCCGTAGCCGTAGGTCATGAGCCGTCGCCTGCCATCTTCGTGTCGGTCTCCGAGAAGCCGTCCACGATCGCCTTGATGTGCTCGTGGACGTTCTTGAGGGACTCGAGGATCACCTCGCGGTTGCCGTTCCAGCCCTCTTCGAAGTCGTTGACCTTGGAGCGCAGGCGGCTGTCGCCCGCGGGCCGGCCGACGGCGCCCTCGACGTCGTCGGTCGTGTCGTCGATGTTCTCGAACTCGGTGACGAAGGTCCCGAGATTCGTGCTCATCACCCGCAGGTCATCCAGATTCAGATCGACGTCCGGCTCAGCCACGTGCGCGCGCTCCTCGTGTCAGTGGGGTGAGGACGAGCCCGGTCCGCCGCGGTGACGCGGTCGGCCGGGCTCGTCAGGTCAGTTGCCGGCGAGTGCCTGGTCGGTGTCCTTGATCGCCTGCTGCATCTTGCGCAGCGACTCGCCCATGTCGGAGATGCCCTCGATGGCCTTCTCCAGACCGGTCGTCAGCTCGGTGTAGCCCTCGCCGAACTTGCCCGACGCGTGCTGCGTCTTGAAGTCGTCGCCCAGCAGACGGTCCACATCGCTCTTCAGACGGCGAAGGACATCGCCGATCTCCTCACGACCGCTGTCGAGCTTGCCCGACATCGCTTCCATCTCGCCGTAAGAAGCCTTGAAGTCCGCCATGGTCATTCCCTTCGTCGGTGGAGCCGGAACCCGCCCGGCACCACCACGCTAACCGCACCCGCCGGATCCGCCCATGGGGAGGATTCCCCATGCCGCTACTCCGCGACGAGCGGGAGCTGCACCGTGACGATCTGGCCGTTCTCGACGAACAGCCCTCGGCCGGCGGGGAACTCATGGCGCTGCACCTTGGGGAAGGGAACCTTGAACAGCGAGTCTCCGTCGTAGGTCTCCGGGCGCAGGGCGATGCCGTGGCGACCCGCCTTGAGCTCGCCGATCAGGCCGTACCCGCTGCTGAGCTGGGAGACGTCGCCGTCTGCGACGAGGAAGTGATCGCTGCGGTTGATGGCCTGGAACAGCTCCTTGAGGGGCCGCTCGGCATCGGTGTCGCCGAACTCGGTGATGTTCTCGACGACCACCACGATGCGCTTCGAGACCGACTCGTCGATGACGATGTCCTTGAGTTCCTTCGCGAGCGTGCGCACGTCCTCGAGGGCCGAGACCGCGCGGCGCCAGGATCGGAAGTCCCGGAGCGCGGCGCGGCGCCCGCCCACATGGAAGAGCTCGACCTCGGGATCGAACCGCTCGATCGACGACACGATCGCCCGCAGGGCGGTCGTCTTCCCGCTCTGCGGCGGACCCGCCACGACGAAGGTGCCCACGGGCTCGAACGCCTTGGGCCCGAGGGTGTCGTCGCCGATGCCGAGGACCGGGAGCTCCCCGGCCCGCGCGGGCAGCTCGGACGCGGCGAGCTCGGTCGGCAGCGATCCGATGTTCTTCGCCTCGACCGCGCCGGCCGCGCGGAGCGTCGCCGCGAAGGCCTCCGCCGCCGCGTTCTGCTCGGCGACGTTCGTGGTGCCGCCGATGACGGCGACCTGCGTCTCGAGTCCGTCGACGATCGCACGACCGGGCGCGCTCCGCTCGTTGAGCACGTCCTTGGCGACGCCCAGGATGGAATACGCGCCTTCGTCCGACATCCGCAGCACGATGCGCTTGGTCACGTTCGCGCTCACCGCCGTCGGCACGGCGCCGTAGCGGTCGGCGGTCGCGACGACGTGGACGCCGAGCGGGCGCCCCTCGCCGAGCAGGCGCATGAAGATGCCGTAGAACGCCGCGCGAGTCGACGACGTCTCCCAGTCCTGCTTGAAGACGCCGAATCCGTCCAGCAGCACGAAGATGCGGGGTTCGGAGTCGTCGCCGGAGATCTGGCGGTACTCGGCGAGCGTCGCGGCGTTGACGTCGGAGTACCGCTTCGCCCGGTCGTCGAGCACGCCGCGCAGGGTGCGGAAGAGGCGCTGCACGCGTTCCACATCGTCGCCGGACACCACCGAGCCCACGTGGGGCATCGACTCGAGCGACCGGAGCGCGCCGGTGCCGAAGTCGATGCCGTAGACGGCGACGCGTCCGAGATCGGGTCGCGCGCCGGCCGCGATGCCGATCGTGCGCAGCGCGGCGCTCTTGCCCGCGCCGCTCGTCCCGTAGACGAGCATGTGGCCGTCGGTGTCGGGCTGGAAGTACACCGCCTCCTGCAGCTGGCGCTGTGGGATGTCGGCCAGGCCGATCGGAATGCGGGCGTCGCCGTCGAGCGGCAGGTCGCGCAGGTCGATCGTCGAGGCGAGGTCGTCGAGCCAGGGGCGGCGTGGGGCGGGGATGCCGGCATCCGACGACGCGCGCACGAGGTTGGCGACGAGCCGCTTCTGGTCGTTGGGACCCAGATCCTCGTCGTGGGTGTCGGAGTCGCTGTCGCCCTCCGCCTCCCACAGCGTCACGGAGCCGAAGCGGAGCTCGGCGACCCGCACCTGCGCGCGGTCGGGCTCCTCCGCGGTCCAGCCTCCGGCGTACCCCGACTGGAACGGCACCAGGCGTCCCGGCCCGGTCTTCGCGATTCCGCGGCCCGGGATCGACGGATCGAAGGTGGACGCCACCGCGTCGCCCACGACGTCGTTCGAGTCCGCGGCATCCGCCATCCGCAGGGCCACGCGCAGGTTCGTGTTGGCGCGCAGGTTGTCCTTGATGACGCCGGCGGGGCGCTGGGTCGCCATGATCAGGTGGATGCCGAGCGAGCGGCCGCGCTGGGCGATGTCGACGACCCCGTCGACGAACTCGGGCACCTCGGTCGCGAGGGCGGCGAACTCGTCGATGACGAGCACCAGCGCCGGCGGGGTCTCGGGGTCCTGCCGCTTCTCGAGCTCGAGGAGATCCTTCGCCTTCTTGCGGTTGAACAGGTGCTCGCGGTGGTGCAGCTCCGCCCGGAGGCTCGTCAGCGCGCGGCGGACGAGGTGGGGACTGAGGTCGGTCACGAGCCCCACGGTGTGCGGGAGCTCGACGCAGTCGGCGAACGCGGAGCCGCCCTTGTAGTCGACGAACAGGAACGTGACGCGGTCGGGGCTGTACTCCGCCGCCATGCCGAGCACCCACGCCTGCAGGAACTCCGACTTGCCCGATCCGGTCGTGCCGCCCACGAGCGCGTGCGGGCCCTGTGTGCGCAGGTCGAGCGACATCGCGTCGGGACTCCCCTGACCGACGTACGCCTTGAGCGTGCCCGCGCGCTTGAGGCGCGGCCGGGGCCCGCGGGCCCGGTCGATGATCGAGTTGTTCTGCCGCCAGCGCTCGATCGCCGCCGTCGGCTCGGCGGCCATGTCGGTGCCGATCAGGCGGAGGAGCGAGACGCTCGCAGGCAGGTCGGACGAGTCGGCGGCGACGGAGCTGGAGTCGACCACGGGCGCGAGACGCTTGGCGAAGATCTCGGCGTACTCGCGCGAGACGCCCTCGATGGCGACGCTCTGCGCGCGGTCGCCGGCACGGACCCACCCGACCATCGCGTCGTCGAGCCCGTTCGTGACGTCGATGAAGGTGCGGCACGACGCCGGGAGGGACTCCACCGTGGGCGCCACGAAGATCGTGTACACGCCGGCATCCGGTCCGCGCTCGATCACCTGGGTGAGTCGGGGACGGTCGATCGGGGCGTCGTGGGTCACGAACAGGACGAGCGACACGTCGCCCGCGGCCGAGCCGCCGCCGGTCTGCTCGCCGACGAACTTGCCCAGCGACATCGAGACGTCCTTGGCCGCGAGCGGCCCGCGGTGCGTCGCCGAGCCGGACAGCCGCTCCAGGATGGCCTCCTCGAGGCCGTTCAGCAGGGCCGTGCCGGCCGACTGGCTGTCGGCGAGCGCCATCTCGGCGAACGGCGATCGCGGACTCGTGGTGTGCGGCAGCCACTTCATCCACTCCATGTCGCCGGTCCAGCCCGGATCGACGATGGCGGCCGTGACGACCTCGTTGGGGGCGTGCAGGCCGAACAGCTGCACGCCGAGCCCGCGCACGACGTCCGCGGCGAGCTCGCGCGGCCCGGCGATGCCGATCGCGCCGGCCGACGGGAGCAGCTCGATGACCGGGACGTCGTCGATGCGCGCGAAGCGGTCGCGCAGCTGGCGCACCTGCTGCGAGTACTGGGCGATGCCGCGCTGGTCGTTGGCCTCCTGCACGGTGTTGCGGCTGTGCCCCGAGCCGACACCCAGCCGGAGTCCGAGGAAGTTCCAGTGCTCCGGCCTGCGCGTCCACAGCATCGGCCCGAGCGCCATCGCGTTCTCGTAGACCGTCGCGGTGGCGGGGGCCTCAGCCCGCCGCCGCTCGCGCTCGACCGTCTCCTCGACCTGGAGCTGGTCCTCGAGCTCCTCGAGCTGCGTCTCGAACGTCTCGATCTCGAGCTGCAGCTTCTTGCCCTGCTGGGTGCGCTGCCCGATGAAGTTGCCGAGCATCATGAGCGGCGCCATCGCGACGATGAGCAGCGACGTCGGGCGCTGCGTGACGGCGAACATCGCGAGACCGAGGAGTACCGGGGCCATGATCATCGGCCACGGGAAGATGCGCGGGTCCGCCTCGTTGGGGATGATCGGATGCCGGAACTCCTGGCCCGCGTAGCGGTCCTCGACGCGCGGCGAGCGGTTGAACATGAGCGCACCGCCGCGCTCGAGCACGAGGGAGGCGTCGCCGCCGACGCGCGGGACCGCCGAGAACGACACCTCGGTCGCGCCGATCGTGATCTTCTGGCCGAGGACGACGCGCACGCGCTGCACGAGGCCGCCGTCGACGATCAGGCCGTTCGCGGAGTTGAGGTCGATCAGCTCGATGCCCTGGTCGACCTCGACGCGGGCATGGCGCTTGGAGACCAGCGGGTCGTCGAGGAGCACCTGCGCCGGAGCGACCCGGCCGATCACGGTCGTCCCCGCCGGGAGCGGGATGGTGCGACCGGCATCGGGGCCGCTGTGGATGCGCATGACCGCGGCGGTGACCGCCCCGCCGGCGCCGGCGCTCGGCACGGCGGGGACGACGGAGGCGTCGAAGCCCGATCCGATCGGCGCGTCCGCGATCGACGCGGACGGGTCGAGCTGCACCGGCCGGCCCGCCGGCGACGCGACCAGCAGCGTCGGGACGTCGCTCGCGTTCACCCCGCCCTCGGCGGCCAGCGCGTCGCCTTCGGCAAGGGCGCGCGCGACATCCTGCACGCTCGCCGTCGAGTCGGCGGTGACGAGCACGTCGACGGTCGAGCCGGCGCCGCGGCGCAGACCCAGCTTCAGCTTCACGAATCAGCACCTCTCGGAACAAGCTCGAACGTCCTGCCCCCGACCTGCACGGTCCACCCCACGGGCACGCGCATCCGCTCGCCGGCAGCGACGTCGACGACGTCTCCACCGGGCGAGAGAAGCTGCGTGCCGTTGCGTGATCCTCGGTCCGAGACCCACACGCCCTCCGCGTCCTGCCCGAACGCGGCGTGCGTCTTCGACATCAGCCGCTCGGGGTCGTCGAGGCGGACCACCGCGTCGACGCTCTCCCCGGCGACGGGGCCGGGGTCACGGCCGATGAGCCCGAGCACGGGCACGCGGACGACCGAGCCGTCGTCGAAGCGGACCATCGCCTGGGCCCGGCGGAGCCCGGCCGGCGGAACGGCGCCGGCCGCCTGGACGACCTCGGCAGGAGCCGGCACGGGGGCCGGTGCGGCCAGGGGCGCCGAGGCGGGCGCGGGCGCGTGAGGCCGCTGCGCGGGTGCGTGAGGCCGCGCAGCGTCGGTGGACGGCGCGGCGGGCGCGGGCGGCGCGAAGGGGGTCGGAGACGCCGGGCCGGGCTCCGCGCGGCCCGTGTCGGGGGTGAGCCCGGGCAGGCCCGTCGACGCAGGAGACGCGGCATCCGCTCCGGGGACCCCGTCGATCAGCCCGCCATCGTCCGCGGACGCCGCGAGCGACCACTGCGCCCCGGTTCCGCCCGGTCCGACGACCCCGGCGCGCGATCGCGCGTCGGGGATGCGCAGCGCGCTCTCGACGGCGGCGCCGCTGGCCATCGAGGGGAGGTCCTCGTCGGCGCCCGGACGGCCGCGCATCGCGCGACGCGCATGGCGGAGCGCCTTGGCGTCGAAGGGGTCGAGTCCGGCGCGGGCGTCGATGACCCAGCATCCGCCCACCCGATCCAGGATGCTGCGTCCCCGAGCCTGCGGATCCCACAACGCCGAGGCGAACAGCACAGCCGGCCCGACGACGACGAGCACGAGGAAGCTCGCCGAGAGCACGAGGGCGCGCAGCACGACCCGCCAGAAGCCGGGGCGACCCAGGTCGGCGGCGGCGATCGAGCGCAGCCGCAGAGCGGCCTTGCCGACGGTCACCCCGCGCCGCCCGTGCGCGATCAGCTGGAACACTGCGAACAGGGTCGTGAGGAGCCAGCCGAGCCCGATGAGGACCACGGGAACGATCGTCGTGTCGCCGAGCACGAGCATCGCGGCGCCGAGCATGAGGGGCGCCGCGAGCACGAGCCAGATCGTGGCGTCGATCGCGAAGGCGAGCGAACGGTATCCCGCGCCGGCGGAGACGATCCCGAGCCGGGCCGCCGAGGCGGGATCCGCGTCGTTCCAGGGCGCCGCGTCGTCACCGGCGAGCAGGGCGGAGGGAGCAGGGTCGGTCATCGTCATCCTCAGGTCACCGGACGCCGTCAGGCCAGCAGCAGCGCGAGCGCGCCGGCCGACGCGAGAGCGACGACCGCGGCGCACACCACCACGAGCAGCACGCGGCGTCTCTCGCGGACATGGACGGCACGCTCCACACTCTCATGGTCGGGGAGAGCCGCCGGGTCATCCGGCGCCGGAGGCCGCTGCGGAGCGGGAGCCCGGACCGCCGTCACGGGCGGCGCCGCCCGCGGCGGGACCGGCGTCCGCAGCGCCGCGGCGTCCGGCACGCGGGCGTCGCGCGCGGGCGCCGGCGTCGCCGAGGCGGCGGATGCCGGCTGCGGTCGCGCACCGCCGCGGGTCGACGGCGCGACCGGACGCATCAGGGTGTCTTCGAGCTCAGGAAGGGTGTCGGCACCGGGCAGGGCGGGACGGCGCGCGAACACGGTGTCCCCGTCTGACGGAAGGGATGCCGCAGGGCGCGCGAGGTCCGCGCCGGCCGCCCCATCCGGATCCGTGGCCCGCCGCGCACGAGCCGAAGGCGCGGTCCGGTCCACCTCCGGCTCCATCCCCGTGCGCACGCGGGACGACAGGATCGTGTCGTCGAGGTCGTCCTCGACGACGGTGCGCCGACGGACGGACACCGCCGTCGGCTCGTCCGGCTCGTCCGCATCGCGCTCCGGCTCACCCGAGGCCTCGGCCGCGCCGGCGCCGCGCCGACGTGTCGACAGGACCGTGGCCTCCTCGACCTCGACCTCACCGCGCCGCCGGGTCGACAGGACCGTGGCCTCCTCGACCTCGGCCTCGCCGTCCTTCCCGGGGCCGGGGGTGCCGGCCGCCGTCATCGGCCGCCGTCGTCGGGACCGAGGCGGAGTTCGGCGTCGCCGAGGAGGAGGCGGCCCGGAGCCCGGTGCGCCGTGCCCGGCACGATCTCGCGCTCTGCGCCGTCCGACGCGACGAGGATCGTGCCGTTCGTCGAGTGCAGATCGGTCGCCGACCACTCCTCGCCGTGCCGCTCGAGGCGGAGGTGGGTCTTCGAGACGGTGCCGTCGTCCACCTCGACGAGCTGGGCGCTCGGGTACGCCGTGCTCGGGGCCGGGCGGCGGCCCACCAGGACGACGTCCGCCGTGAGCTCGACGCTCGATCCGGACGGGAGCATGAGCGACCACTTCGACCGGCGACGGTTGGCGATCACCGTCTCCTCGACGTCGTCGGGGATCTCCGGGAGCACATGCTGGGCGGACACCGAGGCACGAGCGGAGCGCGGGATGCCGGCATCCGGCGCTCCGGCGACCGCCGAGACCTCGCCGGAGGCCTCGGGGAACGCGTCCTCCTCCGGCAGCGGCGAGCGCGCGGGCGCCCACGGCTCGACATCGGGCACCGCCCGGGCGGCCGGGACGCGGGTGACGGCAGGGGTGGGCGGGACGGCATCGGCCTCGGGTCCGGTGCCCGCCGGCACCGCGGCGATCGGGTGCGGCGCGCCGCTCACGGCGGCGGTGACCTCGCTGGTCAGCTCGCCGACCGCGCCGAGGTCGAATCCGCCCCAGCCCTGGTTCGCCCGTGCAGACGACGCCGGCGCGGGAAGCGCGGGCGCCGGCTCGGTGTCGGGCACGGCGGGCGCCTGCGGAACCGGAGGGGCCGAGGGGGCCGACGCGGAGTGGACGGGCACGAACGAGATGGGCTCCTCCGGGTCGTCGGAGACAGCCGCGCCCACGGGTGCGGGGAACGACGGCATCGGCGGCACGGGAGGAGCCGGGCGAGGCGGTGTCGACGCGGCGGGCGCCCATCCCGCATTCGCATCGGGCCCGGAAAGCGGCACGGCCGATGCCGGGGGCAGCGGCGGCGGGCCGGCGTCGTCGGACGCGTAGCCGGCCGGTCGCGCAGACGCGCTGTCGGCCGAACGACGGACTCCGCCGGCGGGCTCGGCACCGACCCATCGCGCCGAGCCGAATCCGAGCACGGTCGCCCACGCCGGGAGCAGCAGCGCGGCGAGGACCGTCATGCCCACGCCGAACCCGAAGGCCACGTTGATCCGATAGCAGGCGAGCACGATGACGACCCAGAGCGCGAGCTGGCCGAGAACGGGAACCAGCGCCAGCAGGACCAGCCACGGCGACAGGCCGCCCAGCTGCAGCAGCACGATCGTGTTGAGGATCGGCACCCAGGCCTTCCACGCCTCCTCGCCGGACTTGCGGAAGACGGCGGACAGCGCGATCGCCGTCCACACGTAGAGAGCGGCGACGGCGATCAGCGAGATCAGGATCCCGGCGATGGTCGTGGATGCATCGGCATTCATGGCATCGAACGCACGGGCTGGACGGCCCGGCGCCTCCCCCTCTCGGCGAAACGCGTGCGGGCACCCGTCGCGGGTGCCAGGTGTCTGACGAACGATCTCAACGATACGGTCACGGCAAGCGTTCGCCAGAACCCTCGCTCCTTCGTGAGGAGGCGTCGCTGCTCGTCGACCGAGCGCCAGTACTCCTCGGCGTCGGCCTCCGTCTCGTCTCCGGAAGAGAATACGGCGCGATCGGCGGTGTCGGCGAGTCGCAGCCCGGCCTCGGACCCGAACCCGGCGGCCAGCTCGCGCCGGGTGTGGGTGCGCGGGGCCTCCCGGCCCGCATCCACCGCGGCATCCACGTATTCCTCCCACCCGCCGGCGATGCGCCCGGCGGGCGCGCCATTGCGCCGACGGCTCCGACGGCGGGACGCCTTGGCGCCGATGACCACGAGGAACGGCCCGAGCGCGAGTCCCAGGATCAGGAGCGCGACGCCGGTGGTGCGCAGCGTCGCCCAGAGCCACGCGAGCTCGGGCCCGGCAGCCTCCTCCGTGGACTCGCTCGTCGCGGAGTCCTCCTGCAGCGGGTCGGGTGGGATGACCTCCTCGACGGAGTCGGGGCGGACCTCGGTGACGACCTCCGGATCGCGCTGCTCGGTGACGTCCCGGCTCGGCGACTGCGCGAACTGCGGCGTCACGTCGACCGCCACCCATTCGCCGTCGGCGGACTGGACCTCGGTCCATGCGGAGAGATCCTGCGCGCGGCACACACCCTCGTCGCACGATGCCAGTCCCGGCTCGACCTCGCCCAGACGCGCCCCGAGGACCACGCGGGCAGGGAAGCCCAGCTCGCGGGCGATGAGCGCGACCGCGACGGCGAACTGCTCGTCGTCTCCGACGGCAGCGACGAAGTTGCCGGACTCCTTCGCGCGGGAGTCGACTTCGCGCTCGAGGAGTCGCGCGAACATGGCGTCGATGCGAGCGAGCGAATGACCCGACGCGCTCGGCTGGAACGTGTAGTCGGGAAGCGCCGCCGCCCACACCGGCTGCTCCTCGCCGACGGTCAGACCGTGGCTGAGGTATCCGCGTTCGCGCAGCAGCGAGACCAGACCGGCCAATGCTGCACCGCCGGTGCCCGACACGTGCTCCTCGACCCACGCCCGGAGGCTCTCCGGCGCGGCGACGGCGCCTCCCGCACCGCCGGGCGCCTCGATCTCGGCGAGGTCGGCCGCCTCCGGCTCCACCGCGTGGAGGAGGAATCGGTCTCCCGGCTCGAGCCCGCCGCCGGCCGTCTGCACCCCCGCCGCTGCGGCGGCGTTGTAGTAGAACCGGTCCGAGAGCGATGCGGCGCGGTCGCCCGAGAACTCGACACCGGACAGCCTGCCCGCGGTCGGCATCCAGATCCCGTCGAGGCCGTCGATCGTGACATCGGCCTCGACCGGCGCTCCCGCGCCCGGATCGAGTGTCGACGGCACGCGCACGAAGCGCCCGTCGTCGATGGCGCCCTCGCCGCCGCTGCGGAACACCTCGCCGTCGTAGGCGTCCAGAGTCGCCAGACGCACCCGCGCGGGAAGCGCGGCGTCGGACTCCACCGTGAACAGCACGTCCTCGGCACGGTCGTCTGTGAACAGCGACCGGTACTCGGCCAGGGGGCTCACCGCCGCCGACAGGTCGATCTCGGGGCCGACGGCCGTGCGGAGCACCTCGCGCTCCGCGCCGCGGGCGGCGAACGGCACGACGCCGACGGCGACGACCAGCGCGCCCGCGACCATCGCGGCGCCCAGCACCGTGCGGCGGCGGTCCGCACGCGAGGGGCGTCGCGAGATGCGGACGCCGCTGGATGCCGCGGCCCGCTGCAGCGCACGGAGGCGCTGATCGTGAGTCCGCCATGCCAGCCACAGCAGGCAGGCGAGGAGACTGGCGACCCCGAGCAGGGTCTCGACCGGCGCATGGAGCATGACCGGGCCGAGCTGCAGCGGCGCGCTGACCGTGGTGCGGCCGAAGAAGAGCCCGAACGAGACCATCCCCAGAGCGACGGGCACGGCACCGTACGCCACGCGATCCTCACGCCAGGAGAGCAGCAGGAGCGCGCACGTGCCGACGAGGAAGACGAGGAGCGCGGGCACCAGGAGATTGCGGTACGCCCCGATGGGCAGCTCGACGGTGACGAGGTCCTTCCAGGCCAGCACGGCGCCGGAGGTCAGCTCACCCAGCCCGCGGAGGAACTCGGCAGGCGCGCCCAGCCGAGACGGCACGGCCAGGGGCACCCCGAGCACCAGGAACGCGATCGCCAGCGCACCCGAGACCAGCCACCCGCCCCAGCGACGCTGCCACGCGACGGCCGCGATCGCCGCGGCCACGAGGACCGACACCCCCACGAGGAGGAGGAGATGCCACGAGCGATAGATCGGCCAGGCAGCCACGGCGGCGATCCCCACGACCGCCGCGGCGAAGACGGAGCCCGCAACGATGCGCGGCACGAACCGCGGCGTGCGCTCGGCGCGGGTCGCGGCATCCCTCATCCGACTCATGCGGTCGCCCCCCGGAGGAGGAGACCCGACAGGTCGTCGAGGGTGCCGACGGTGAGGACGGTGAGAGCCGACAGCGGCTGCATGCGCGGGTGCGCCCGCTCGTCGCAGATCACCGCGACCACGGCGGTGTCGACCGGGAAGGCGAGCGCGGCCTGCTGGAGGCGGGTCAGCGTGACCTTCGAGCCGACGACGACGAAGGCGATGGACAGCCGGTCGCCCGACTCCGCCGTCAGCCTGCACACCTCGGCCACGGGCATCGTGCTCTCGAGGGTCTCCACCCCGCTGAACCCGTCGAGCATGGGGCGCGGCGACCCGGCCGGGATGTGCCGGATCGCACGGAGGCGTCCGCGCACCACCCGAGGGATCTCCGACCCGGTGACGATCTCGACGTCGCGCGCGTCGCGCACGGCGCGCAGGCCGAGCGAAGCCGCGCATCCGACGGCGAGCTCGAACTCGTCGGCGTCGGCGTACTCGTGCTCGGCCACCCCGAGCACGACGGCCATGCGCGATCGCCTCGACTCCTCGTACTGGCGGACCATGAGCCGGCCGGTCTTGGCCGTGGACTTCCAATGGATCTGACGTCGCGAGTCGCCCGGGGCGTACTCGCGGATCGCGTGGAACGACATGTCGGAGTCGACCAGACGGCGGGTGGGGCTGCCCTCGAGGTCGCGGATGAGCCCGGCGCTCGTCGACGGCAGCGTCGTCGTGCGCGGGTGCACGTAGACCTCGTGGACGTCCTCGAACGCATGCTCGCGGCGGAGCAGGCCGATGGGATCGCTGCGCACGGTCGTCGCAGGACCGACCGTCACGATGCCCCGACGCAGCCCGGGGATCTCGAGCGGCTGCGACACCGTGTGACCGGGCCGCAGCAGCGGCACGCCGAACTCCACCAGCCCCGCGCCGACCGGGATGTCGATGCGGCCGGGCAGCGAGAGGCGGTGCCCGTCGTTGCGCACGACGATCTCGCCCGTCACCCCGTCGCCGGCGACGACCCGCTCGTGCGTGAGCGAGAGGTCGACGTCGTAGGACCGCGCGCCGAAGAGGAAGGGGACGGATGCCGCGAGCAGCACGAGCGCGGCGGCTCCGGCGACCATCCACTCCACCCAGCCGAAGACGATGCCGAGACCGAGACCCACCGTGGCGGCGGCGACCACCAGGACGCCCGCGGGACGGATGGTGCGCGCGCACCACGCCGCCGCCGCCGCGATCCCGCCGGCGAGCGCGGTCCACGCGCCGGCGCCCCACACGGCGGCGCGCACCAGCCGCCGGGAGCGGCCGGCCGACGTCACCGACGTCGAGGTGACGTGCGTGCGGCCGGTGCTGCCGGTGGACGCCGAGGTGCGGGTGAGACGGGACTCGGTGAGGCTCATACAGCCTCGCGACGGCTGGGGGGCGCCACGTCGAGCAGGACCTGGCCGATGACGGCCTCCTGGGTGACGCCGTCGAACTCGGCCTCGGGATGCAGGATCAGGCGGTGCGACAGCACCGGCACGGCGAGCGCCTTCACGTCGTCGGGGGTCGCGTAGGTGCGACCCTGCGACACGGCGCGCGTGCGGGAGGCCCGCGTGAGCGCGAGCGCTCCGCGGATGCTGACGCCGAGCCGCACCTCGTCGGCCGAGCGCGTGCTGTCGACGAGCCGGGCGATGTAGTCGAGCACGAGGGCGTCGACGTACACCTGCGCAGCGAGGTCTGCCATGCCCACGAGCGCCTGGGGCGTGATGATCGGCGGGAGGTCGGCGGTCGCCACTGCTGCGCCGTCGAGGATGCGCACGGTGGCTGCGTGGTCGGGGTAGCCGAGCGACGCGCGCATCATGAATCGGTCGAGCTGGGCCTCGGGCAGTCGGTACGTTCCCGCCTGCTCGATGGGGTTCTGGGTGGCGAGCACGAGGAACGGCACGCCCACCTGCCTCGTCACGCCGTCGATCGTGACGCGCCCCTCCTCCATGACCTCCAGAAGAGCGGACTGCGTCTTCGGGCTTGCGCGGTTGATCTCGTCGGCGAGCACGATGTTCGCGAAGATCGGGCCGGCGTGGAACTCGAAGACGCCCTCCTTCTGGTCGTACACGCTGATGCCGGTGATGTCGCCGGGGAGGAGGTCGGGCGTGAACTGGATGCGCGTGTTGGTGCCCTGCACGGTCTGGCCCATCGCCCGCGCGAGCGAGGTCTTGCCCGTGCCCGGCACATCCTCGAGCAGCACATGGCCGTCGCTGAGCATCGCGGTGAGGACGAGCTCGACCACGTGCCGCTTGCCGAGAACCGCGCGCTCCACGTTGTCCGCGAGCTGAGCGAACGTCTGCTCGAACCAGGTGGCCTGTTCCTGGGTGATCGTCATGTGCTGTCCTCTGTCGGGGGCTGGGGAAGAGTCGGATGCTGCTGCTACGGGGTGGGCGGCGGGTCCGCGCCGGGATCGCACTCGCCGCCGAACGACGATGTCGCAGGGCTGAGGTTCCACCCCGTCGACGCCCAGCCGACCGTCACGCCGATGCCCTCGACGCTGACGGCGCCGAGGGGCACGTCGAACGTGCCGGCGGTGTGCGGCAGCACCGCGCCGTCCTCATCGCGATAGACGAGACCGTCGTTCGCGAAGACGACGTTGGCGTCTCCGTTGCTCGAGGATGACCCGAGCGCGAGCGTGGAGCCCCCGACGCACGAGGTCAGCGTCCAGCTCGCCTGCACCTGATAGGGGGCGCTGCCGGCGGCCGGCGCGACGCGAGCGCTGGGCGTGCTCGTGCCCCACAGGCGGTGGACGTAGCGCACGTCGATGGCCGGGTCCCGATCGAAGATGCTCGTCCCGGGCCCCCAGCCGTCGAACACGACGTCGTTGTTGCGCGGCGGCTGCTCCGGCGAGGTCGGCGTGTCGGTGATGTGCCACCGGGCCCGCTGTCCTACGACGCGAGGGGCCGGATCCACCGCGAACGTCCACCCTGTCGGCGACTCGCGGCTCTGCTCGGCCCGCACGCTGCCCTCGGCGGTGCCTCGACCGAACGATCGATCCCCGTACCAGGACTCCACGCACACGAAGAAGCGGTACTCGCGCCCGTCCTCGAGGTCGGGGAAGGACTCGCTGGAAGCGCCGGCCCCGGGGGAGCAGCTCCCGCGTTCGTTCTCGGGGACGATGTCGTAGCGCAGCTCGGATCCGGTGCCGTTCGGGGATGCGGTGGCGACGGCCGAGACCGTCGATCGGCCGTCGCCGGTCGAGCGGGACGAGAGCGACAGCGTGACGTTCTGGGGGGCGCCGACGCCGTTCCCCGACACGGTCACCGCAGCGCCCGACGTCGATCCCGCGAGCCCGGGCGGGATCTCGAACCGCGAGTACGGGGTCACGGTGATCTGCGTCGCGGAGTTCGTGCCGACCCGGTAGTCCGATACATCCAGTCGCGTCTGCCTGCGGGAGACCGGAATGCTCACCGTCTCGCCGGTCTGGCTCGCGATCTCGATCCGGCCCGTCTCGGCGGGATCGATGCCCTCGATGGCCAGCGAGACGACGCCCCCCTCGCCGGCGGTCACGACGGGGCTCACCTCCACGCGCGACGGGGAGGGCGGCGGGTCGTACGCCCACGCCAGCGTCCGGACGCTCGACGGGGACTCCCCGACGTCGTTGACGGCGGTGGCCTCGTACGTGCGCTCCTCGCCGTTGGGCGCTGCGATCGCCGGGCACACCCCGTCGGCCGCGCACTCCGCCACCTCGGCGCCGTTCGAGCGGATGACGAAGCCGGTCAGCGCCGGATACGCCAGGCGCGCCTCGCCCGGGTCGACGCGGAGCGTGACGGTGCCGTCGTCGTACGCCGTCTGGGCCACGCTCGCGGGCGTCTTCGGATAGCCGAGCAGGTCGAGCAGCACGCGGCCGTCGCGCTCCGCGTTGGTCGACCTGCCCTGTGCGTCGCGAACGGAGAACGTCGCCGTGCAGGTCGCGCCCGGGGCGTCCTGCGTCCACGAGGCGAGGACGGAGGTGGACGACTCGACCTCGAAGCTCACGCCCGAACACGCGCCCGCCGGTCGCACGGAGACGACCTCGAGCGGCGTCCGCGGCAGCGGATTCACCTCGCCGCCGGCGCCGATGACCGAGATCGAGCAGGATGTGCCGGCCGCCTGCGAGCACTGCTGCGTCGCGGAGCCGCCCTGCGGCAGGGTCGAGGGCGCCGCTCCGACGCGGAGGATCAGGCGCACCGACGGGACGGCCGTGTGACTCGTGACCGAGACGATCGCCGCCTCCTCCGAGCCGGGGGTCGCGCGGTCGTCGCCGGTGACGGTGACGGTCGACCCGTCGAGCGAGACGTCGAAGGCCGATCCCGCGTACTCGACGGCGTACTGGATGCCGTCCCAGTCCTGCCGGAGCTGCCACGTCGTCATGTCGCGCAGGTCGAACGTGGCCGTCTCCCCGGGCCCGACGGTCATCGATCCGGGCCGCAGCACGGGCTGCGGGTCGAGCGCGTTCACGATGATCGGGACCGAGAGGTAGGTCCAGTCATCCTGGTTCTGGAGGCGCACCGGCACCTGGCAGGAGTCCGCCCACGGCGCGCCGGCGCCCGAGTCGTAGCGCACCACCGTGCCCGACTCGACGACGCACCTCGCTTCGTCACGGGCTCCCGAGACGCGCACATCCGTCCCGACCTCGATGCTGCTCCCCCGGGGCTTGGCGACGAGGTCCGCCATGTCGAAGGTCACCGACTCGAGCTCCGTCACCTCCGGCGGTGCCACGCCGGCACGGATCGTGAGGGCGAGGTCGTCGTCGCCGGGAACGCGGAGGAACGCGTAGGTCGTCACCTCTCCCGACGCCCCCTCACCGGTGACGGCGAACGGGATGAGTCGGGTCCGCGCGGGCAGATCGCCCTCGATCTCCCAGCCGTCGACCGAGACGCCGTCAGGGTCGCCCCACAGCGACACGTCGAGGTCGGAGACGTCCCCTCCCGACCAGGTGGCCTTGTCGGAGAGCACATCGACGCCGTCGGGGAAGTCCTCGCGGGTCTCCGCCGTCAGCATCGTGTCGGCGACGACGGGGTAGTCGGGAACGCTCTCGCGGACCACCTTCACGACGATGAGGCCCCGGCCGGTGTTGCCCGAGCTCGATTCGATGTCGTACAGGAACGACATCGTGGTCGGCTCGGACCCCGCCTCGATGACCACCGTGGCGTCGTCCGAGCGGAGGATCCGATCGTCGAGGCGGGCGAACTCGGGGTTGTCGTCGCCGTCCATGAGCGTGGCCGGGAGGTCGGGCCGCACGTCGGTGATCGCGAGCGAGCCCAGCGTCGGATCGACGTCGTTGGCCAGCGGGCTCACGCGGATGGTGTTGCCCTCGCCCGCCTGCACCTGCACGTAGTCCGTGAACGTCACCGGACTCGGGTTCGCCTCGCTGTCGAGCACGCCGATCCGCACGGAGGCCTCGCCGGCGTCGCCGAACGCATCGACGACGCGATAGCGGAACGACACCTGCCCGCTGTCACCCGGCACGCTCGAATAGAGGATGGATGCCCCGTCCGCCGAGATCGTCGCGGCGCCGCGGTCGGGCTGCTCGACGATCCGGTCGAGCGTCACGACGTCGCCGTCCGGATCCATGCCGAAGCCGTCGAACTCGATCAGCGCGGACTGGCCGCTGAGCACGCGGCCTTCGAGGGTGTCGGGCACGGGGGCGCGGTTGAGGTCGTCCGCGAGCACCCGCACCCGCACCCGCGCGGTGTCGGCGAGGGCAGGCGCCCCGGTCGTGAACACCGAGTAGTCGATGGTGTACTCGCCGGGCTCCGTCGGCGCGAGGTACCGCAGCAGGTCCCCCGCCCCGAACGCCAGCGCATCGTCGCTCGACGACACGACGGAGGCCGGATTGAGGGTCGGTCGGCCGCCCGCCGGCGCGATGTCGTTCTCCAGGACGGGGATGTCGATCTGGGCCCCGGCGCGCACGACGACCGAGTCGTCGACCGCGATCGGGGCGAGCTCGGGCGCGAGCGGAAGCAGATAGACGGTGGCCTCGCCCTGCACCTGCGAGCCCTCGTCCTCGGTGCCGTCGCTGACGACGTACGACACCGTGCCGAGGCGACCGGCGCCGCCGGTCTCGGTGGTGCCCGACACCCGAAGGTCGTTCTGCCCGACCGCGTCGACCGAGAGCGTCGCGCCGGAGTCGGCCGTCGCCACGACATCGCTCAGCAGCAGCACGCGCCGCGTCGGGTTGGAGACCGCGGCGAACACGTCGAGGGTGGCGTCCTGCTGCGGGTGGACGAACGCGACGACCGGCGACGTCGCCAGCTCGGCCGCCGCGTCGGCCGGGAGCAGGGTGATGCGGGCGGTGCCCGTCACATCGGTCGTGCCGTCGGTGACGGTGAAGTCGACACGGAACGTCCCGGGCTCTCGCGCCGAGAAGTCGAACTCCGTCGTGCCGTCGACGACGGTCGCCGTCGCCTTCGCGTCGTCGAGCACGCGCACCGAGTCGAGCGTCAGCATCCCCGCAGTTCCGGTCACGTGCGGCGCGACGTCGACCGTCAGGGCCGCGTCGACGGTGTCGAGGACGGCGAAGGACTGCGCCTGGAGCTGCGGCTCGGGCGACACCCTCACGAGCAGCGACTTCTGCGTCGTCTTCCCCTCCGTGTCGGCGATCGTGACCGCGAGCTCGATCAACTGCTCGCCGCCCTCGCCGTCATCGCTGTGCTGGTAGACGACGTCGCCCGCCGGAGTCGCGGCGACGGTGCCGACCGTGCTCTTGTTCTCGACCGACAGGAGCAGCAGCGGGTCGCCCTCCGGGTCCACCCACCCGGGAAGGACGGGCACGGTCAGTGTCCCGCCGCGCGCGACCTCGGGCTCGGGCCACTCGACGAGGCAGCGTTCGACTCCGCACCACTCGGGGGCGGAGTCGACGGATGCCCCGGCCACCGTGAGCGTCACGGTCGTCGTCTTCGACAGCAGGCCTCCGTCGGAGGTGCCGTCGGTGACCGCGTACGAGAACGTCGCCGACCCGGAGGCCCCCGGCGCCGTGCGGACGGCGAAGCGCTGGCCGTCGTCGGTGATCGACACGGAGCCGAAGCCCGGATCGAGCCCGGCCACCGAAGCGGGATCGATGCTCAGCACATCCTCGTTCGGGTCGTGGTCGTTCATCAGGACCGGCAGCGTCGTGAGGCTGCCCGCGCGCACGCCGAAGGCGTCCGGCTCGGCGATGGGGGGCTTCGGATCGATGACGACCGTGAGCTGCTCCTCACTGGGCACGGCGGCGGGATCGGTCCTGTCGTCGAGCGTCCAGTCCTGGCTCGACGGGATCAGCTCGCCGTCCGGGACCGTCCACGCCCACCCCGACCGAGTGTCGTTGAGGATCACGGCCTCGTCGCTCGCGACGAACACGGGGCGCCGCTCGTCCGCGATCGACTCGACGCCGTAGTCGAGGGCGACCTGATCGCCGTCGGAGCGCCACAGCGTGCCGCCGCTCTCGCCCTGGCCGAGCCACGCCGCGTACACCACCCCGTCCTGGACGATGGGGCGCGCAGCGGTGCCCAGCACATCGGTCGGCCCGCCGGCCTCGGTCTCGAAGGCGGAGCCGTCGACCGGCACCCGCACGAGCGTCGTCTCGTCCGCGAGGTAGACGTCCGTCCCTGCGGCATCCGGCTCGCTCACGACGACGGGGCCCGTCGTGGCCGCCTGGGTCGCGGCATCCGATCCCGGCAGCCACACGTCGCCGTCCTCGGTGTCGACCACCGCCCACAGATCGCCGGCCGCGGTGATCGCCGGCGCCGCGAGTCCCTCGGCGTCGAGCGGGTCGCGGCCCTTCACGTCTCCGGAGCGGATGTCGTAGCGCATCACGGAGGCGTCCTCACGCGAGTACGCGAACAGGATGCCGCGGTCGTCGACGGCGATCGCGTCGGCGGTGTACTGCGGGGCGTCCTCGTCGTCGGAGGGGAACGGGTCGAGCTGGGCCGCGTCGCCCGATGAGAGCTGACCCGCGAACAGGGAGCCCGCGTCGGTCCGGTACGCGACGAAGTCGCCCGCGGTGACGACGTCGGTCGTTCCCGACGGCGTCGACGCCGATGCGCGCAGCGCCTCCTCGTCGAGGTCGGTCGGGAGCGCCTCGTCGATGCGCGTGACCTTCGTCAGGCTGTCGCTGAAGATGTAGGCGGCGTCGCCGGTCTGCACGACCTTGTCGGGGTTGCTGATGCCCCGGACGGTGTCGAGCTCTCCGACGGAGGTGTTCACGCGCGCGTAGCGGCGTCCTTCGCCGGTCTGCAGCGCCCACACCGCGGTGTCGACCTCCGGCGTCTCCTGCGCGTCGAGGCCCGGCCAGACGATGCTCGCGCCGACGACGACCGCGACGACGGCCCCCGCCGCGACGAGGCCGGCGACGGTCCTCCGGCGCATCACAGCACTCCCGTCGCGAACAGCGCGGCGAAGAGCGCACCCGCTGCCACGACCACGCCGACCGCGGCGCCCACGACCCACGGCAGCACGGGGCGGCGCGCGCGCGACGGCGACGAGAACTCCGTCTCCTCGTCGCGGGCGAGACCGGACACGCCCGTCGACGCGCGATGCTTGCGCGTCGAGTCGCGCTCGAGGTGCGAGCGCGTGGGACCGCGCAGCGCCGAGTCCGAGAAGTCCACGGGCGCGGATGCCGGAGACCACTCCTCGTCGGGGATCTCGAGCGGCGTCGGCGAGAGCCCGAGCTCGGCCTGCACCGCACGCAGCGCGTCCGCGAACTCCCGGGCCGATGCCTGCCGGCGTCCGGGGTCACGGCTCATCGATGCGGCGAGCACGGCCTGCAGAGAGGCGGGCACGTCGGCACGGGGGATCTCGGTGTACGTCGCGCGGGCGATGCGCCGCCGGAGCAGTTCCTTCGTGTTCTGCCCTCGCTCGCGGCGCTCGAACGGGCTGTGCCCGGCGAGCAGCGAATAGACCGTCGCGCCCAGGCTCCACACCTCGCTCGCGATCGACCCGGCGGTCTGCTCCGCCACGACCTCGGGTGCGCTCCACGGGATCGACATCGCCAGCACCTCGTCCGCGCTCTTCTGCAGCAGCGACGACGAGATGCCGAAGTCGGCCAGCACAGGTGTGCCGAACGTCGTGATGAGGATGTTGCTCGGCTTCACGTCGCGATGCACCAGACCGGCGCGGTGCGCGGACTCGAGGGCGCCGGCCATGCGGACGCCGATCGCGAGGACCTCGTCGACCGGGATGCGCTCGATCCGGTAGCGCTGGGCGAGCGAGCCCGGGCAGAACTCCATCACGATGTACGGTCGGCCGTCGGCCGAGATTCCCGCCTGGTAGACCGTGACGATCGACGGATGCGCCGACAGGTGCGCCAGCACATCGGCCTCGGCGTTGAACATGCGACGCAGGTCGGGGTCACGGACGTCGCTGGGCATGACCTTCACGGCGACCTTGCGCCGCGGCATGTCCTGCTCGTAGAGGAAGACGTCGGCGAAGCCGCCCGATCCGAGCGGTCGGATGTACGCGAGCCCGGGCAGGATCGGGGGCGCGGACGGAAGCCTCGTGGCCACGTCACCTCCTCCGGATCAAGCCGCCGAAAGTGCCGGCGTGCCACAGCGCAGCAAACCTCGCCATGCTAACAAAACCACCCTCGTGAGCCTGTGCGTGCCCTGATGCTCTCGAGCCCGCCCGTTCGCGTCGTCAGCCCGTCGGTGGATCGTGGGGATCGAACGGCGCGTCGAGCGATCGGGTGAGCTCCTCGAGCATGGCCTCGATCTGCGGCTCGACGAACTCGGTGATCGCCGCCTGGATGCGCAGGCGATGGTGCAGGAGGATCGTGCAGACCTCGCGGCCGACCATGTTGGCGTAGTCGTCGGCGAGTCCGACCTCCTGCCGAAGGGCCGCCTTCGCCTCGTCGCTGAGCGGCGGGAGCGCGGGGATGTCGGCGTCGGCCTCCTCGGCCATGCCCGAGATCGTGAACAGGAACGGGGCGCCGGGAACGGGGTCGGGATCGAGGGGCAGCCCCTCGTACTCCGGATCGAGGTCGTCGGCCGGACGGTAGCTGCGCGAGCGGTTGCGCGCCGCCTGCTGGTCGAGCTCCGCCTGCAGCATCGGCAGGTTCAGCGAGGTGTATTCGGCGACGGACCGGTCCACGATGGTCTTGATGCGCGTCGACAGCCCGTGCTGGACGCCGTGCGGCACGTCCGCCCCGAGACCGGCGGCCGAGAGCACCGGCGAGCCGAAGCAGCGGCGGCACGGGGCGACCCTTCCCCGATGCGTGGCGGGCTCCCACCGGGGCAGCCACATCAGCCAGGCGTCCACCGCCTGGCTGACCTGCGTCTCGAGAGAGCGCTCCACGCTGTCAACGGTAGTACCGGAAGGCCGCGAGCGCCGGGATTCCGCGGCTCACGAGCTGAGAAGAGCGGATGCCGCGGCATCCGTCATTCGTCGAACTCGTCCTCCCACGGCCATCGCGGGCGGCGGGCATGGGTGCGCACGAGCGCGATGCCCGCCCACGAGGCGATGAATCCGGCAGCGGCGACCACGACGCCGAACCACGACGTCGCCACGCCGCCGGCGGCGGCCGTGGCCGCCGCGAGATCGGCGCCGGTCAGGATCCCGCCGAGCCAGATGCCGCCGACGTAGCCGAGGAGGCACGCGGTCGCCGTCCACGCCGAACCCCAGTACGACGCCGGCTTGCGTCGCACGGCCGCCCAGAGCCCCGCGGCGAACGCGGCGGTCGAGAGGGCCGTTCCGAGGATGCCGGGGATCTGCCCGAGTCCGCGGACGGCGATGACGTCCTGTCCGATGACCAGGCTGGTCATGCCCAGCCCGAAGATCAGCAGAGCGACGAATGCCGCCGTCGACAGGGCGAGCGAGGTGAGAGGGCGGACCGGTCCGCCCTGAGCCTGCCCCTCGCCTGCCATCTACTGACGGACGAGCTGCGGCCCCGCCTCGAGGGTGCGCTCGTACTCGCGCTGCGCCTCGATGTTGAGCTCGGTGACGCGCGCGCCGCGCGCGGCGGCCCAGGCGCCGAACCAGATCGTCAGCTCGCGCCCGATGATGAACGCGGAGATCGCAAGCGGAGCGAGCACGTGCTGCTCCATGAGCTCGGCGCCCTGCGTGGCGGTGATGTTCCAGAACTGCTCCTGGAAGAGGACTCCGAGCAGGTAGCCGCCCCACGTCGCGAAGCCCACGAGCAGGCCGAAGATGACCCACGAGCCCCAGCGACCGCGGTTGATGATCGCGCCGAGCAGCCAGAAGGCGAGGAAGAAGACGACCACGGGGACCCACAGGACCCACGAGGCGAGCCCCTCGAGCGCGACCGTCGCGACGTTGTCGGCCGTGACGTCGCCCGAGAACGCGGCGAGCGCGATCCACACCGCGTAGTACAGCACCGCGAAGGCGAGTGCGGCGACGAGGCCGATGGCGCCCGCGGCGGCACGATTGCCGCGCGGACGCGGGGCCTCCGGCGCCTGGACGAAGATCGGCTGCGGAGCGACCGGCGCTGCGACGACGGCGGCTTCGGCGACGGGCTCACTGGGGGTGACGACCGGCGCGACGACGACGGTCTCGGCGTTCGAGTCGTACGCCGTGGTGGCGGGAGATTCGTACACGGCCGTGTCTGCGGCAGCGGCCGGGGCCGACTGGTACTGCAGCGAGGCAGCCTCGGCCGAGTCCCAGGGGTCGGCAGCGGCGGGCTCTGCGGCGGCCGGCTCGACAGGGGCGTGCTCGGCAGGGGCGGGCTCGGCAGGGGCCGCCGCGGCGGCCTCGGCCTCCGCGAGACCCTCGTGCGCGCGACCGACGACATCCGCGTCGGCGGGCGTGGGCTCTTCGACCGGTTCGCCGTAGGACGACTTCGAGTCACTCATCGCGGGCACTCCTCACGCGGGGCACGTCCCCGCACAGCGAGAGTAGCCCGCTGCCCGCCGTCCACGGCGGAGGCATGCCGGGGCGAGTCGGCGCGGTCTCCTCCCGGCGTCGGCCGCCGAGCCTAGGGTGGATGCCATGTCACATCGAGTGTCGAGGCCCGCGGCCGCTGCGGCATCCGTCCTCCTCGCGGCGCTCGCGCTCGCTGCGTGCGCACCCGAGGCGCAGCCCGGCACCGCCCCCACAGCGACGGCGTCGTCCGATCCCTCGCCGACCCCGATCGCCACGATAACGCCGAGCGCGACGCCCACGGCCCAGGTGCAGATCCCCGACGACTGCCGCGAGATCCTCAACGCCGCCGTGCTGGCCGACCTCGACGGCGTGCCCCTCAACGACCCCGCGTTCGGGCCGTCCGGTCTGCAGACCGACGGAAGCCTCATCTGCGTGTGGCGCGACCCGGCGGCCGACACGACCGGTCTCGTGACCACCATCACCTACGTGTCGCGCGGACCGGCCCTCGACATGCTCAACTCGCTCGCCGACGACGACGGCTACACGTGCTACACGCCCGACGGCGGCACGCGCTGCGAGAAGACATGGGAGAACGAGGACTACCCCGTCACCGACGGGCGCACGCTGTTCTGGCGCGACGGCATCCTCATCGACACCCAGTTCTCGAACCTGGCGCCGTCGGGCTACACGTCCGCGATCGTGACGAGCATCTTCGCCTGAGTCAGCCGAAGACCCCTCGCTCCAGGCGGGCGGCGTAGTCGTCGGGATGCCAGGTCGACTCGACGCTGCAGAGCCACAGCCCGTCGCGGAACAGATGCGTCTCGAGCGCGTCGCCCTCGGCGCGCGTGCAGCGCAGCCCCGCATCGCCCGGCGCGCAGGAGAACCCCTGTCCTCGCAGCGCCGCCTCGGCGATGTCCGACGCATCGGAGGCGACGACCGCGAGCGTCGACACCACGTTCCCGCGGTCCCCGGCCGTCCACCCGCACGTCAGCCGCACGTCCGGGACGAGCACCTCGATGAGCGAGGTCACGGCGGTCGCCGGCGGATCGTACGACTGGTCGAGGATCGTCCGCCCCGTCCACGTCATCTCGTTCCACAGGGCGTCGGTGTAGATCGCCCGGCAGTCCAGTGCCGCCCCGGCCGCCGCACGTCGCGCAGGAGTGTCTCCCGGAGAAGGCTCCGGCTTCGGCGTCGTCGCGTTGCGGAGCATGTCGCCCGCCCACGCCACCGTCACCGGCACCATCGGCATCGACAGCCACACCAGGCCCGCGACGATCGCCGCGCAGGCCACGCCCGTGGGTACGGCGATCCACGAGTTGCGTCCACCCACGCGTGCCATGGCCCCCACCACCTCCTGCTCCACGGTAAGCCGGGCGGAGGGATGCCTCCGCGCGGCGCGCAGCGAAGGTGCAGGGCCGTGCGGAGCATCCGTCCGCGCACGACGAAGGGCCCCGGCGAACCGGGGCCCTTCGTGTGAACGCTACGTCACGGAGACGTCGGCGGGATCAGCTCAGTTGTAGTTGCCGCTGAAGTCGCCGTCGGTGGAGAAGCTGTCGAAATCGACGTAGCTCAGATCGGCGTCCGAGTAGGCGCCGTCCGAGGCGAAGATGCGGTTGGGGTACCGCTCGCTCTTGGCCTCCTCCGTCGCCTCGACCGAGACGTTGCGGTACTTCGCAAGTCCGGTTCCGGCGGGGATGAGCTTTCCGATGATGACGTTCTCCTTGAGGCCCATGAGCGGGTCGCTCTTGCCCTCCATCGCCGCCTGGGTGAGGACGCGCGTCGTCTCCTGGAACGACGCGGCCGACAGCCACGACTCGGTCGCGAGCGACGCCTTCGTGATACCCATCAGCTCGGGACGGCCCGACGCGGGGCGCTTGCCCTCGCCGACGGCCTCGCGGTTCATGTTCTGGTAGCGCTTGAAGTCCACCAGCTCGCCGGGGAGCAGCGTCGTCTCACCGTGGTCGACCACGGTGACCTTCCGCAGCATCTGGCGCACGATGACCTCGATGTGCTTGTCGTGGATCGGCACACCCTGCGAGCGGTACACGCCCTGGACGCCGTTCACGAGGTACTTCTGCACCTCGCGGGCACCCATGACACGCATGACCTCCTTGGGGTCGAGCGTGCCCACCAGGATCGGCTGTCCGACCGTGACGTGCTGGCCGTCCTCGACCAGCAGCGTCGCGCGCTTGAGCACCGGGTAGACGTGCGGCTCGTCGCCGTTGTCGGGCGTGAGGATGACCTTCTTGGCCTTGTCGGTCTCATCGATCGTGATGCGGCCGTCGGACTCGGCGATCGGGGAGGCACCCTTGGGGGTACGCGCCTCGAACAGCTCCTGCACGCGGGGCAGACCCTGCGTGATGTCGTCGGCCGATGCCGAACCACCGGTGTGGAAGGTACGCATCGTCAGCTGGGTACCGGGCTCACCGATCGACTGGGCGGCGATGATGCCGACCGCCTCGCCGATGTCGACGATCTTGCCGGTGGCCAGCGAACGGCCGTAGCACTTCGCGCAGACGCCGACCGCCGACTCGCAGGTGAGGACCGAGCGGACCTTGATCGACTCGACACCGCCCGCGACGAGCTTGTCGATGAGCACGTCGCCCACGTCGTCGCCGGCCGCGGCGAGGACCGCGCCCTTGGCATCGACGACATCGGCTGCGAGCGTGCGGGCGAACACCGAGTTCTCGACGTTCGCGTCGCGCACCAGCACGTTGTCGGCACCCAGAGCGGCGATGGGCAGCTCGAGGCCCTTCGTCGTGCCGCAGTCCTCCTCGCGGATGATGACATCCTGCGAGACGTCCACGAGACGACGCGTGAGGTAACCCGAGTCGGCCGTACGGAGGGCCGTGTCGGCCAGACCCTTGCGGGCACCGTGCGTCGCGATGAAGTACTCCGCCACCGACAGACCCTCGCGGTACGAGGAGATGATCGGACGGGGGATGATCTCACCCTTGGGGTTGTTCACCAGGCCTCGCATACCCGCGATGTTGCGGATCTGCAGCCAGTTACCACGAGCACCCGACGACACCATGCGGTTGATGGTGTTGTCCTCCGGGAAGTTGTCGCGCATCGCCTTCTGGACGGCGTCGGTCGCCTCGGTCCAGATCTTGATGAGCTCCTGGCGACGCTCGGAGTCGGTCGTGAGACCCTTCTCGAACTGCGCCTGGACCTTCGCGGCCTGCTTCTCGAAGCCGCCCACGATCTCGGCCTTGTTCGGCGGGGTGAGGATGTCGCTCAGCGCCACCGTGACACCCGAACGGGTGGCCCAGTAGAAGCCGGCGTCCTTGATGCGGTCGAGCGACGCAGCGACCTCCACCTTCGGGTACTCCTCGGCGAGCTTGTTGACGATCTGCGACAGCTTGCCCTTGTCTGCCTGCTCGCGGACGAACGGGTAGCCCTTGGGGAGCGTGTCGTTGAAGATCGCCTGACCGAGCGAGGTCTCGACGAGGCCGTTGCGCTCGTACGCGGCGATGCTCTCGGCGGTCTCGCCCTCGGACTCGAGGAACGTCATGCCGGGGATGCGGATGCGGACCTTGGCCTGCAGGTCGAGGGTGCCCTCGTCCTTGGCCAGGATCGCCTCGCCGACCGAGCCGAACACGCGGCCTTCGCCGGCTGCGCCCGCCTTGACGGTCGTCAGGTGGTGCAGGCCGATGATCATGTCCTGCGAGGGCAGGGTCACCGGACGGCCGTCCGACGGCTTCAGGATGTTGTTCGACGCCAGCATGAGGATGCGGGCCTCGGCCTGGGCCTCGACCGACAGCGGCAGGTGGACGGCCATCTGGTCACCGTCGAAGTCCGCGTTGAACGCGGCGCAGACGAGCGGGTGCAGCTGGATCGCCTTGCCCTCCACGAGCTGAGGCTCGAAGGCCTGGATGCCGAGGCGGTGCAGCGTGGGCGCACGGTTGAGCAGCACGGGACGCTCGCGGATGATCTCCTCGAGCACGTCCCAGACCTCGGGACGCGTGCGCTCGACGGCGCGCTTGGCGGCCTTGATGTTCTGCGAGTGACCGAGGTCGATCAGGCGCTTGATCACGAACGGCTTGAACAGCTCCAGGGCCATCTGCTTGGGCAGACCGCACTGGTGGAGCTTGAGCTGGGGTCCGACGATGATGACCGAACGACCCGAGTAGTCCACGCGCTTGCCGAGCAGGTTCTGGCGGAAGCGACCCTGCTTTCCCTTGAGCATGTCGCTCAGGGACTTCAGGGCGCGGTTGCCGGTGCCGGTGACGGGGCGACCGCGGCGGCCGTTGTCGAACAGCGCGTCGACGGCCTCCTGCAGCATCCGCTTCTCGTTGTTGACGATGATCTCGGGAGCACCGAGGTCGATCAGACGACGAAGACGGTTGTTGCGGTTGATCACGCGACGGTACAGGTCGTTGAGGTCGGAGGTCGCGAAGCGGCCACCGTCCAGCTGCACCATCGGGCGCAGCTCCGGCGGGATCACCGGAACGACGTCGAGCACCATCGAGGCCGGGCTCATGCCGGTCTGCAGGAACGAGTTGACGACCTTCAGGCGCTTGATCGCACGGATCTTGCGCTGGCCCTTGCCCTCCGAGATCTGCAGGTGCAGGCTCTCGGCCTCGCCGGCCAGGTCGAACGCCTCAAGACGGCGCTTGATCGACTCCGCGCCCATGTGGGCCTCGAAGTACTGACCGAAGCGGTCCTGGAGCTCGTGGAAGATCTCGTCCTCGCCCTTGAGCGCGCCGACCTCGAGCGTGCGGAAGTCCTCCCACACGCGCTCGAGACGGGCGATCTGGTCGTCCGAGGTCTTGCGGATCGACGCCATCTCCTTCTCGGCGGCGTCCTTGACCTTCTTCTTCTGGTCGGCCTTGGCGCCTTCCTCCTCGAGAGCGGCGAGCTCCTCCTCCAGCTTCTGGAGGCGGGTCGCGATGCGCGAGTCGCGGCGGTCGGCCAGCGTCTTCAGCTCGAGACGGATGTTGTTCTCCTGCGTCGCGAGGTCGCGGTGACGCGCCTCCTCGTCGACGGAGATCACCATGTAGGCGGCGAAGTAGATGACCTTCTCGAGGTCCTTCGGCGCCATGTCCAGCAGGTATCCGAGGCGCGAAGGCACGCCCTTGAAGTACCAGATGTGGGTGACGGGTGCGGCGAGCTCGATGTGGCCCATGCGCTCACGACGCACGGAGGACTTGGTGACCTCCACGCCGCAGCGCTCGCAGACGATGCCCTTGAAGCGGACGCGCTTGTACTTGCCGCACGCGCACTCCCAGTCACGCGAAGGTCCGAAGATCTGCTCTCCGAAGAGACCGTCCTTCTCCGGCTTCAGCGTGCGGTAGTTGATGGTCTCGGGCTTCTTGACCTCGCCGAAGGACCAACGACGGATGTCGTCGGCAGTGGCCAGGCCGATGCGAAGCTGATCGAAAGTGGTTGATTCGAGCACTGGTTCTCCTGTGTCGGAATTCGTTCGTTGCCTGGCCGGGTCAGATCTCGTCGATGGACGAGGACTCGAAGCGGCTGGAGATGTTGATGCCGAGCTCTTCCGCGGCGCGGAAGGCGTCGTCGTCGGTGTCGCGGAGGTTGACAGCCGTGCCGTCCGCCGAGAGGACCTCGACGTTCAGGCAGAGCGACTGCATCTCCTTCATGAGCACCTTGAACGACTCGGGGATGCCGGGCTCCTGGATGTTCTCGCCCTTGACGATCGCCTCGTAGACCTTGACGCGGCCGAGGATGTCGTCGGACTTGATCGTGAGGAGCTCCTGGAGGGCGTACGCGGCGCCGTAGGCCTCGAGGGCCCACACCTCCATCTCACCGAAGCGCTGACCGCCGAACTGGGCCTTACCACCGAGCGGCTGCTGGGTGATCATCGAGTACGGGCCCGTCGACCGCGCGTGGATCTTGTCGTCCACGAGGTGGTGCAGCTTCAGGATGTACATGTAGCCGACCGAGACGGGAGCCGGGAACGGGTCGCCGGAGCGGCCGTCGAACAGAAGCGTCTTCCCGCTGGAGCCGATGAGGCGCTCGCCGTCGCGCGTGACGTTCGTCGAGTCGAGGAGACCTGCGATCTCCTCCTCGAACGCACCGTCGAACACGGGGGTCGCGACCTTGGTGCCGGCCGGAGCCTCGAGAGCCTCCTGGGGCAGACGCGCCGCCCACTCCGGGGTGCCTTCGACCTTCCAGCCCTGCTGGGCGATCCATCCGAGGTGCAGCTCGAGGACCTGGCCGAAGTTCATTCGACCGGGGATGCCGAGCGGGTTCAGGATGACCTGGACCGGCGTGCCGTCCGCGAGGAACGGCATGTCCTCGACGGGGAGGATCTTCGCGATGACGCCCTTGTTGCCGTGACGACCGGCGAGCTTGTCACCCTCGGTGATCTTGCGCTTCTGGGCGATGTAGACCACGACGCGGCGGTTGACGCCCGAGCCGAGCTCGTCGTCGCCGTCCTCGGCGTTGAACTCCTTGACGGCGATGATCGTGCCCTGCTCGCCGTGGGGGACCTTCAGCGACGTGTCGCGGACCTCGCGGCTCTTCTCGTTGAAGATCGCGCGCAGCAGACGCTCCTCGGCCGACAGCTCGGTCTCGCCCTTCGGCGTGACCTTGCCGACGAGGATGTCGCCCGGACGGACCTCGGCGCCGATGCGGATGATGCCGCGCTCGTCGAGGTCCTTGAGGAGGTCGGGGCTCACGTTGGGGAGATCACGGGTGATCTCCTCCTTGCCGAGCTTCGTGTCGCGGGCGTCGACCTCGTACTCCTCGATGTGGATCGAGGAGAGGGTGTCGTCCTTCACGAGGTCCTGGCTGAGGATGATCGCGTCCTCGAAGTTGTGACCCTCCCACGTCATGAACGCGACGAGGAGGTTCTTGCCGAGCGCGAGCTCGCCGTTCTCCGTCGCCGGTCCGTCCGCGATGACCTCGCCGACCTCGATGCGGTCGCCCGCCGAGACCACGACGCGCTGGTTGTAGCTCGTGCCCTGGTTGGAGCGGTCGAACTTGCGCAGGAAGTAGTCCTGCGTGCCGCCCTCGTCGAGCTGCACGGTCACGACGTCGGCCGAGACCTCGAGGACCACGCCGGCCTTGTCGGCGGTGACCACGTCACCGGCGTCGATGGCCGCGAAGCCCTCCATGCCGGTGCCGACCACGGGCGACTCCGAGCGGAGCAGCGGCACGGCCTGGCGCTGCATGTTCGCACCCATGAGGGCGCGGTTCGCGTCGTCGTGCTCGAGGAAGGGGATGAGCGACGTCGCGACCGACACCATCTGGCGGGGCGAGACATCCATGTAGCCGATCTCATCGGCGTGGAAGAGGTCGACCTCGCCGCCCTGGCCGCGGCGGGCCAGGATGCGGTCCTGTGCGAAGTGGCCGTCGGCCTTCAGCTCGGCGCCGGCCTGGGCGACGATGTAGTCGCTCTCCTCGCTGGCGGTCAGGTAGTCGATCTGCTCGGTGACCTTGCCGCCGACGACCTTGCGGTACGGCGTCTCGATGAAGCCGAACGCGTTGATGCGCGCGAACGACGCGAGCGAGCCGATCAGGCCGATGTTCGGGCCTTCCGGGGTCTCGATCGGGCACATGCGGCCGTAGTGCGAGGGGTGGACGTCGCGGACCTCGACGCCTGCACGCTCACGCGAGAGACCGCCGGGGCCGAGCGCCGACAGGCGGCGCTTGTGGGTCAGACCCGCGAGCGGGTTGTTCTGGTCCATGAACTGCGACAGCTGCGACGTGCCGAAGAACTCCTTGATCGCGGCCACCACGGGGCGGACGTTGATCAGGGTCTGCGGCGTGATCGCCTCGATGTCCTGCGTGGTCATGCGCTCGCGGACGACGCGCTCCATGCGGGACAGACCGGTGCGGACCTGGTTCTGGATGAGCTCGCCGACCGCACGGATGCGGCGGTTGCCGAAGTTGTCGATGTCGTCGACGTCGAGACGGATCTCGGCGGGCTTGCCCGCGCGGACGCCGTCGAAGGTCGCGTCGCCGCGGTGGATGCGCACGAGGTACTTGATGGTGGCGACGATGTCGTCGACCGTGAGCACCGAGTCGGACAGCGGCTTGTCGAGGCCGAGCTTCTGGTTGATCTTGTAGCGACCCACCTTGGCGAGGTCGTAGCGCTTCGGGTTGAAGTAGAAGTTGTCCAGCAGCGCGCGGGCGGCCTCGGCGGCGACCTGCTCGCCCGGACGGAGCTTGCGGTAGATGTCGCGGAGCGCGTCCTCCTTGGAGAGGATCGTGTCCTTCGAGAGGGTCTCCTCGATCGACTCGAAGCCGGCGAACTCGGCGAGGATGTCCTCGCTGGTCAGGCCGAGGGCCTTGAGGAAGACGGTGACCGACTGCTTGCGCTTGCGGTCGATGCGGACGCCGACCTGGTCGCGCTTGTCGATCTCGAACTCGAGCCACGCACCGCGGCTGGGGATGACGCGCGCCGAGACGATGTCCTTGTCGGACGTCTTGTCGGCGGTCTTGTCGAAGTAGACGCCGGGCGACCGGACGAGCTGCGACACGACGACGCGCTCGGTGCCGTTGATGATGAACGTGCCCTTGCCGGTCTGGAGCGGGAAGTCGCCCATGAAGACCGTCTGGGTCTTGATCTCACCGGTCTGGTGGTTCATGAACTCGGCCTCGACGTAGAGCGGGGCGGCGTACGTCTTGCCGCGCTCCTTGCACTCCTCGATGGAGTACTTCTCGGGCTCGAGGTAGGGGTTCGTGAACGAGAGCTGCATGGTCTCGCTCAGGTCCTCGATCGGGCTGATCTCCTCGAAGATCTCCTCGAGACCGCTGATCTCGGGGACGTCCGAGCGACCGTCCTTCTTCGCCTCGGCGACACGGGCCTTCCAGGCCTCATTGCCGACGAGCCAGTCGAAGGACTCGGTCTGAAGCGCCAGCAGGTCGGGGACCGTCAGCGTGTCGGAGATCTTGGCGAACGAGAGGCGGGATGCTCCGCGGCCGTTCTTGGGGGTGGTGGTGGATGCGTTGCGCGCAGCAGCCAAGGGGATTACCTCCGTGGGCCCGTGTAGGGGCTCGTTTCCTTGTCGTCAGGTGTGGAGTGCTCAGTCGTCCCCGATAGCCCGCGCGTCACGCCTCGCATGAAGCGAGGGCGCGCAGGCACAGCCAACCACCATATGAGGGCAGGGGGAATCCAAGAGCGCAAGGACCTACTATACGTGGAATGACTCGCCGTGTCCAGCCGGATCCTTGACGAGTTTCGAATGCTGCGGTATAACTGCGGCCGATCGCCCGCAGACCCGCGAATTCGTGCGCACAATGCTGGCGAGACCGGTCCCACCAGGTCCATGATGTGCACATGACTGGGGTGCAACACCCCGTGATCCGCACTCCCGACCAGCGGATCCGGGTGTTCGTGAGCTCGACCCTGCGCGAGCTCGCCGACGAGCGTCGGGTGGTGCGCGCGGCCGTCGAGCGACTGCGCCTCGCGCCGGTCATGTTCGAGCTGGGCGCTCGCCCGCATCCGCCGCGCGAGCTCTACCGTTCGTACCTCGAGCAGAGCGACGTCTTCGTGGGCATCTACGGGGAGAGCTACGGGTGGGTCGCTCCCGACGAGGCGGTCTCCGGGCTGGAGGACGAGTACAACCTCGCTCCGCCGGGCATGCCGAAGCTCATCTACATCAAGTCGTCGGAGACTCGGGATGCGCGGCTCACCGAGCTGATCGCCCGGATCCAGGCGGACGACACCGCCGCGTATCTCCGGTTCGACTCTCCGGAGGATCTCGGCGACCTCGTCGCCGCCGACCTCGCCACCCTGCTCGCCGAGCGGTTCGACCAGTCGCGCAGCGACCCGGCCGTCGCCGCCGCGGGGGCCGAGGCATCCCTCGCCGCACGCGTGCCGGTGCCGTACACCGCCACCATCGGCCGCGAGGGCGAGCTCGCCGAGCTGCGCGCCCTGCTCTCGGGCGGCGAACATCGCGTCGTCAGCCTCATCGGGCCGGGCGGGGTCGGCAAGAGCCGGCTCGCGATCGAGACCGCCCACGCGAGCGCCGGCCTGTTCCCCGACGGCACGTACTTCGTGCCGCTCGAAGGGGTCCTCGAGCCGGGGCTCCTGCTGCCCACGATCGCCTACGTCCTCGGCGTGCGCGACACCGGCGAGGGCTCCCCCGAGGAGCGCATCGCCCGCTCGCTGGGCGAGCGCCGCGTGCTGATCGTGCTCGACAACTTCGAGCAGATCATCGACGAGGCGCCGGTGCTGGTACGCCTCTACACGCTCGCGCCGCGCGCCGTGTTCCTCGTCACCAGTCGCAGCATCCTGCGCATCCGAGGCGAGCAGGTCTTCGAGGTCGAGGCTCTGGCGACGCCGGATGACGCGTCCCCGGCGACGCTCGAGAGGGCGCAGTCCTCGCCGGCGTGCGTGCTCTTCGCAGAGCGCGCGCGAGCCGCCAAGCCCGAGTTCGAGCTCACCACGGCCAATGCGCCCGATGTGATCGCGATCTGCCGTGCGCTGGAGGGCCTTCCGCTCGCGATCGAACTCGCCGCGGCGAAGGCGCGGCTGCTGACCGCCCATGACATCTCCCAGCGGCTCGAGCGGAGCCTCCCGCTGCTGTCGTCGTCGGCCCGCGACCTTCCCGAGCGGCATCGCACGATGCGCGCCGCGATCGACTGGAGCGTGAGCCTCCTCACGGATGAGCAGCGGGCGATGCTCGAAGACCTGGGTGTCTTCGCGGCACGGTTCTCCCTCGAGGCGGTGGAGTCCGTGGGTGCCGGGCGGCCGTGGGGCGACAGCGCGTTCGAGACGCTGGCCGCCCTCATCGACGCCTCACTGGTGAAACAGGTCGACACGGCGGGGCGCTCCGCGTTCTCGCTCCTCGCGATCGTGCGCGAGTACGCGCTCGCCCGGCTCGAGGAGCGCGGGGATGCCGATGCGCTGAGGATCGCCCACGCGGAGTACTACCGATCCCTCGTGGGCGCGGTGTCTCCGAGGCTGCGGGGCCCCGATCAGGTCGCCGCGGTCGCCGAGCTGGGGCTCGAGGTGCCCAATCTGCGCGCGGCGGCCCGCCACCTCATCCACACGGCCCGCTTCGACGACGCCGCCGACTTCGCGTGGAGCCTCCTCGTCTACTGGTGGATCTCGAGCCTGTTCGCCGAGGTGCGGCTGTGGATGCTCGAACTCCTCGAGACACCGCAGCCGATCACCGATCGCGCGCGCGCCATCGCGACGTTCTTCTCCCTGTGGGGCGAGATGTGGCAGCGCCCGAGCGACCAGGTCGTCGACGGCCTGGGCGAATGCGTGCGCCTGTTCGCCGCCGACGGCGACGAGGACGCGGCCGCCATGGCCCTCGCCGCGCGCGCGACCACGCGGCTGAAGTTCCCCGGGCTCGACCCGCAGACCGTCGAGGACGAGCTGACGCGGGCAGTGGCGACGCTCCATCGGCTGGGCGACGGCTGGGGCGAGTCCATGGCCGAGGTGGGTCTCGGCTTCCTGGGGATCGTCCGCGGAGACGTCGCCGAGGCGCGCGCACACTTCGACCGCTCGGCCGAGGTCGCCGCTGAGGAGCAGGACGTCTTCACGAGGGCCGTCGCCGGCAACAACCGCGCGCGGGTGTTCGTCATGCTCGGCGAGATCGAGGAGGCGGAGCGGGAGTACTTCCTGACCCTGGAGCTCTCGACCCGCCTCCACTTCGCCGAGGGCGCCGCGTACGCCCTCGAGGGCATGTGCGCGATCGCCGCCATCCGCGGGGACGCGTGGCGCGCGGGCATGTTCTCCGTCGTCACCGAGACCCTCCGGCAGACGACGGGGATGTTCGACGTCGAGGGCTTCGCCGTGCACATCGCCCCCCTGGCCGCGCTGCGCGCACAGGATCCCGACGGCGTGGCCGAGGGCGAGCGCGCCGGCGCCGAGCTGAGCGCCGGCGAGGCGATCCTGCTGGCCCTGCCCGACGTCGACGCACCGGCCCGAGAGGCGCTCGCGCGATGGTGAGCGAGACGTCGCCGCACGCCGTGATCCGCACTCCCGACCAGCGGATCCGGGTCTTCGTGAGCTCGACGCTGCGCGAGCTCGCCGACGAGCGCCGGGTGGTGCGCGACGCGATCGAGCGGATGCGGCTCGCTCCCGTCATGTTCGAGCTCGGCGCCCGCCCCCATCCCCCGCGCGAGCTCTACCGCTCCTACCTCGCCCAGAGCGACGTCTTCATCGGCATCTACGGCGCCAGCTACGGCTGGGTCGCCCCGGACGAGGAGATCTCCGGCCTCGAGGACGAATACAACCTCGCCCCCAAGGCGATGCCCAAGCTCATCTACATCAAGGCTTCGGAGCAGCGCGACGAGCGCCTCCAGGACCTCATCGCCCGGATCCAGGCCGACGACACCGCCGCCTACCTCCACTTCCACTCCCCCGAAGACCTCGAAGACCAGGTCGCGAGCGACCTCGCGATGCTCCTCGCCGAGCGCTTCGACGAGTCGAAGCTCGTCGAGGAGCCCGACGCGGAGGAGGCCGCGGCATCCCTCATCGCCCGCGTCCCCGTCCCGTACACGACGACGATCGGGCGGGAGGACGACATCGCGGCCGTCCGCGATCTGCTCGCCCGCGGCACCGACCGCGTGGTGAGCCTGATCGGGCCCGGCGGCATCGGCAAGAGCCGCCTCGCGATCGAGACCGCACTCGCCACCGAGGACCTCTTCCCCGACGGCACGTACTTCGTCCTGCTCGAGGGTGTGCTCGAGCCGGGCCTGCTCCTGCCGACGATCGCCTACACGCTCGGCATCCGCGACAACGGCGAAGCCGCCCTCGAGGAGCGCATCTCGCACGCGCTCGCAGGCCGCAAGGTGCTGGTGGTGCTCGACAACTTCGAGCAGATCGTCGACGCCGCCCCGGTGCTCGTCCGGCTGTACACGGTCGCGCCGACGGCGACCTTCCTGGTGACGAGCCGCATCGTCCTGCGCATCCGGGGCGAGCGCGTGTTCGAGGTGCCGACGCTCACGACGCCGGCGGGCGACGGCCCGGCCAGCATCGACCGGACGACGCGCTCGGCCGCGGTCGCGCTGTTCGTCGACCGGGCGCAGGCGGTCAAGCCGGGCTTCGACGTGAACGAGGAGAACGCCGCCGACCTCGCCGCGATCTGCCGTCGGCTCGAAGGCCTCCCCCTCGCCATCGAGCTCGCCGCCGCCAAGATCCGCATCCTCACTCCGAGGGGGATCGCCGATCGGCTCGAGAAGAGCCTCCCGCTGCTGACGGCGGCGGTGCGCGATCTGCCCGAGCGGCATCGCACGATGCGGGCGACGATCGACTGGAGCGTGAGCCTCCTTCCCGACGTGCAGCGCGAGCTGCTCGAAGACCTCGGGGTGTTCGCGACCCGATTCACACTCGAGGCCGTCGAGGCGCTGGGCGTCGACCGGTCATGGGAGGGTCAGGAGATCGACGCCCTGGCCGCGCTGGTCGACGGGTCGCTGGTGAAGCAGTCCGAGATGGGCGGGCGGTCGGTCTTCTCGCTCCTCGCGATCGTGCGCGAGTACTCGCTCGGGCGACTCAAGGCCCGGGGCGAGGCCGATCGCGTGCGGGCGGCGCACGCCGACTACTACGTCGCCTTCGTGCGGCGCACCGCCCCCGATCTGGGCGGTCGCGACCAGGCCCAGGCCGTCGTGCAGCTGGGGCTGGAGCTGCCCAACCTCCGTGCGGCGGTGCGGCACCTCATCTACACGAACCGCCTCGACGACGCGGGCGACTTCGCGTGGAGCCTCCTCATCTACTGGTGGATCTCGGGCTTCTTCGCCGAGGTGCGGCTGTGGATGCTCGAGCTGCTCGAGAAGCAGCACGAGCACCCGATCACCCAGCACACCCGGGCGGTCGCCTGGTTCCTCGCGCTGTGGGGGGAGATGTGGCAGCGGCCGAGCGAGCAGGTGGTCGCAGGGCTCGGCGAGTGCGTGCGGCTGTTCACCGAGAGCGGGGACGAGGATGCCGCGGCCATGGCGCTCGCGGCGCGCGCGACGGCGCGCGTGCAGCTGCCCGACCCGAACGCGGTCAAGGCCGAGAAGGAGCTGCGCAAGGCCGTGGCGAAGCTCCGCGAGCTGGGCAACGGCTGGGCCGAGGCGATCACGGAGGTCTCGCTCGGACGGCTCGCGTGGGTGCGCGGCGCGAGCGACGACGCGCTCGCGCACTTCGACCGCGCGACCGAAGTCGCCTTCGCCGGCGGCGACCTGTTCACCACGTCCGTCGCCGGCAATCTGCGGGCGCGCTTGAACTTCCAGCTCGGACACCTCGAAGCGGCGGAGGAGGAGTTCATCCAGACCCTGCTCCTGTCGGTCGAGCTCCACTACGAGGAGGGCGTCGCGTACGGGCTCGAGGGCGTGTGCGCCGTGGCCGCCGCGCACGGCGAGGCATGGCGGGCCTCCGCCCTCGCGGTGGCCGCGGGGGTGATCCGGCGGCGCATCGGCATCTTCGACGTCGAGGCGTTCACCGTGCACACCCCCTACCTCGACATCCTGCGCGGGCGTGATCCGCAGAGCGTCACCGCCGGCGAGGCGGCGGGGGCCGAGCTGAGCGTTCCGGAGGCGGTGCGGCTCGCGCTGCCCGCGGACGAGCACGCGACCGTGGAGGAGGCGCTGCGCCACTGGTGAGCGCCGCCGCGTCTGCCGCAGGCGACGGCTACTCTGATGGTCGCGCGTGGCGGAAGCGGATGCGGGTGCCCGGCCGCGCCTGCGCCACGCGGTCGAGCGAGGCATCCGTCACGACCGCGATCACCGGATAGCCGCCGGTCACCGGTCCGTCCGCCAGGAGGATCGTCGGCCGGCCGTTCGGGGGCACCTGCAGGGCACCCGGCACCATGCCCTCGCTCGGCAGCTCGTCGGTGCGGATACGGGCGAGCTCGGGCCCGTCGAGCCGTGCACCGACGCGGTCGGCGTCGTTCGAGACCGTCCACACCGACTCGAACAGCGTGGCCGCGGCATCCGGGCCGAACCAGTCCGCCCGCGGACCGGGAGCGAGCTCCAGCACGATCTCGTCGTCGTGCGGCGCACCCCACGGAGCGAGGGACGCCACCGGGATGGGGACGGATGCCGCGTCCCCCACGCCCAGCTCGTCGCCCGCGCGCAGCGGCGCCGGCCCGAGTCCCGCCATCACGTCTGTCGCGAGCGAGCCCAGCGCGGCGCGACCGACGAAGCCGCCGCGGACGGCGAGGTACGCACGCGCGCCGTGCGCGAACCAGTCGAGGTGCAGCTCCGCGCCGGCAGGCCACGGGTGCGCCTCGTACGGATCGACCTCACGCCCGTCGAGCCGCACCGGGCCCCACGCGCCCGTGACGGCGAACCAGAGGTCGCGCCGGGCGACGGCGCGCACGCCGCCCATCGTCGCCTCGATCGCGGCGGCGCCCTCGTCGTTGCCGAGCAGCCGGTTCGCGGTGCGCAGCGCGGACCGGTCGAGGGCGCCCGACGAGGCGACGCCGAGCGCGCCTGACCCCGGGCGACCGAGGTCCTGCAGGGTCGCGAGGAGCCCGGCCTCGACGATCTCGATGCCCGCCGCGGCCGGAGCGGGAGGAACCGCGGGGACGGGGGGCGCCGCGAGCATCTCCGCGCCGCGGAACCTCACGCGCGTTCCCGGCGCGAGAAGCGCAGGGGACGCGGCATCCGCATCGAACAGACTCGCATCGGTCCTGCCGATCAGACGCCAGCCGCCGGGGGTCTCGCGCGGATACGCGCCGGAGAAGCCCGCGGCGAGACCGACCGATCCTGCGGGCACGCGCGTGCGGGGCGTCGACAGACGCGGCACGTCGAAGGGCCAGTCCTCGCTCACGAGGTATCCGAAGCCGGGGGCGAATCCGGTGAAGGCGACGGTCCAGCGCACGGCGGCGTGCCGGCGGACCAGCTCCGCGGGCGCCATCCCCAGCAGGTCCGCCGCATCGGCGAGATCGGCGCCGTCGTACGCGACGTCGAGCACGACCTCCCGTGCGTCCGCGGCCTGGGGCGTCGGGGGCTCGGCCGCGACGCCGGCCGCCCACGCACGGGCGGCAGGCAGCGGCATCACCCGTGGGTCGACCCGCACGAGCACCGTCCGCGCCGCGGGCACGAGATCGACCACTCCGTCCGGCCGGGATGCCTCGAGCCCCGTGTGCAGCGCGAGCACGTCGTCGAGCGATCCGGTCTCGAGCAGGAACGCCTGCCCGCCGACCGGCAGCATCCGCACGCTCACCACGGCGCGCGCACCTCGACGCCGGCGTCGTCGAGCGCGGCCCGCACGGCTCTGGCGAGGGCCACCGCCGACGGCGAGTCGCCGTGGAGGCAGAGCGATGCGGCGTCGACCTCGACGAGTGAGCCGCCGACCGCTTCGACGACTCCCTCCCGAACGAGCCGCACGGCCTGCGCCGCGACCGCGCCGGGGTCGTCGAGCAGCGCGCCGGGGGCCGTCCTCGGCACCAGACCGCCGTCGGCGGTGTACCCGCGGTCGAGGAAGGCCTCGCGCACGAACGGAAGGCCGACGGATGCCGCGGCGGCCGCGATCTCGCCGCCGAGGCCCAGGATCGGCAGAGCCCGGCCGAGAAGGCCCGACTGGTCGGCCACGGCGCGGGCGACGGCAACCGCCTGTCGGCGATCGACGGCGACCGCATGGTAGAGCGCGCCGTGGGCCTTGACGTAGAAGAGGTCGGCGCCCGCGGCGACGAGAGCGCCCAGCTGCACGGCGACGGAGGCGGAGAGCTCGTCGGGCGACATCGCCATCGCCGCGCGGCCGAAGTTCGCGGGGTCGGGGTAGGACGGATGCGCCCCGACGGCGACGGCGTGACGCGCTGCGCGGTCGACCGCCTCACGCATGGCCGCGGCATCCCCCGCATGCCCGCCGCAGGCGACGCTCGCGCTCGAGATCACCGCGAACATCGCCTCGTCGTCGGCGGTGGGCACCCCGTCGACGGTCTCGCCCAGATCGGCGTTGAGGTCGATGGCCGCCATGGTCCAACGCTAGCCCGCTCCCCGCGGGCGACGCGCGTTACGACTGAGTAAAGGCTGTGGCCCGGGGCGTGCGCTGACGACCCGCGGAAGGCAGGATGGACGAATGGCCCGATCCTCTGAACGACTCGCGGCCGGGGCGCCGCTGCTCCAGGTCCGCGACCTCGCCGTCACGTTCCAGACCATAGACGGCCCGGTGCACGCGGTGGAGGGCGTCGACCTCGAGATCGCCGCCGGTGAGACCCTGGCGATCGTCGGGGAATCCGGCTCGGGCAAGTCGACCACGGCGATGGCGGTCATCGGCCTCCTCCCCGGCAACGGCAAGGTCGCCGGCGGCAGCATCATGCTCGAGGGCGAAGACCTCGTCGGCGCGCCCGAGAGCATCATGCGCACGGTCCGGGGTCGCTCGATCGGGCTGGTGCCGCAGGACCCGATGTCCAATCTCAACCCGGTCGCGAAGATCGGCACCCAGATCGCCGAGACGCTGCTCGCGCACGGTCTCGCCACCCGCAAGAACGTCGACCGCCGCGTCGTCGAGACCCTCGCCGCAGCGGGCCTGCCCAATGCCGAAGACCGCGCGAAGCAGTACCCCCACGAGTTCTCCGGCGGCATGCGCCAGCGCGCGCTGATCGCGATCGGCCTCGCGTGCAACCCCAAGCTGCTCATCGCCGACGAACCGACCAGCGCCCTCGACGTGACCGTGCAGAAGACGATCCTCGACCAGCTCGGACGCATGACCGACGAGCTGGGCACCGCGGTCATGCTCATCACCCACGACCTCGGCCTCGCCGCCGAGCGCGCCTCGCGCGTGGTCGTGATGAACCGCGGCCGCATCATCGAGCAGGGACCGGCACGGCAGATCCTCGAAGACCCGCAGCAGCCGTACACGCAGGCGCTCGTGAAGGCCGCGCCGTCGGTGGCGGCCGTGCGCCTCCGACCCGAGGTGTTCCGCACCGCTGTCCCCGGGCTGCCGAAGCCCGGCGCCACGCCGACGGAAGCGGCCGGCCCCGCCGCCCTCGCCGAGCCGCGTGCCGCCGAGCCCGCGGAGACCGCGGCCGAGGCATCCGCTCCCGACAACATCGTCGAGGTCGAAGGCCTCACGAAGGTGTACAAGGTGCGCGGCAGCAAGGAGGACTTCGTCGCGGTGAACGACGTCTCGTTCGCGATCCCCCGCGGCGAGACCGTGGCGATCGTGGGCGAGTCCGGTTCGGGCAAGACGACGACCGCGCGCATGATGCTGAAGGTCGTCGAGCCGACCAGCGGCGCGATCCGCTTCGACGGGATGGATGTCGCGGCCCTCAAGGGCAGCGACCTCAAGGCCTTCCGCCAGCGCGTCCAGCCGATCTTCCAAGACCCGTACTCGTCGCTGAACCCCATGTTCTCGATCGAGCGGATCATCTCCGAGCCGCTCGAGTTCTACAAGCGCGGCTCGTCGAAGGAGCGCGCGGCGCGCGTGCGGCAGCTGCTCGACGACGTCGCCCTCCCGCAGACGATGCTGCGCCGCTACCCGTCGGAGCTGTCCGGCGGGCAGCGGCAGCGCATCGCCATCGCGCGGGCGCTCGCGCTCTCGCCCGACCTCATCGTGTGCGACGAGCCCGTCTCGGCGCTCGACGTGCTCGTGCAGGATCAGGTGCTCAGCCTGCTGCGCGACCTCCAGCGCGAGTACGGCCTCAGCTACCTCTTCATCTCGCACGACCTCGCCGTGGTGCGACTCATCAGCGACTACGTCTGCGTCATGAAGGACGGCGCACTGGTCGAAGCGGCCTCCAGCGAGGAGATCTTCACGAATCCGCGCGATCCGTACACCCGCCGGCTCCTCGCCTCGATTCCGGGGAACGAGCTGGACATCGCCGTCTGACCCCCGATCGGTCACCGCGCAGAAGACCCCCGGTCCGCATCTCGCGGCCGGGGGTCTTCGGCGTTCGAGCGCCGCTCAGCGCGCGCGGGTGCGCGGGTCCATGGCCTCGCGCAGCGCCTCGCCGAGCAGCGTGAAGCCCAGTGCGGTGACCATGATGCAGATGCCCGGCAGGAATGCGAGCCACGGCGCGATGGCGAGCTCGGCCTGCGCGTATGTGAGCATGCGCCCCCACTCCGCCGTCTCGGGGCGTCCGCCGCCGAGACCGAGGTACGACAGCGCGGCCGCGTCGATCACGGCGGTGGCCAGGCTCAGCGTGCCCTGCACGATGACCGGTCCGACCGAGTTGGGCAGCACGTGGCTCATCGTGATCCGGCCCCTGCCGAGGCCCAGCGTCTGGGCCGACAGCACGTAGTCGGCGCTGCGCTGCTGGAGCATCGACGACCGCAGCAGACGCGCGAACACCGGGATCTGCGAGACACCGATGGCGATCATCACCGACATCGGCGTCTGTCCGAGGAGCGCCGCGATCGACACCGCGAGCAGAAGGCTCGGCACCGACAGCAGGATGTCGACGAACCGCATCAGGATGTTGTCGACCTGGCCGCCGAACATGCCGGCGATGAGACCGATCAGCATGCCGCCGATCAGCCCGAACGCCGTCGACACGACGCCGATGATGAGCGACGCCTGGGCGCCCCAGATGAGCTTCGACAGCACGTCGCCGCCGAAGCGGTCGAGCCCGAGCGGGAACTGCTCCAGCTCGCCGGGGCCGGGGATGTAGGTCGGCGTGATGTACGCCTGGCCGGGCAGCGCGTTCGGAGGGTACGGCGCGAGCCACGGCGCGAGGACGGCGACGATGACGAAGAACAGGACGATGAGCCCGCCCACCCACGCCGAGGGGTTGTGGAGCAGGCGGCGGAAGACGTCGCGCCAGAACCCGCCGCCGCCGGTGCGGGCGGCGAGCAGTTCGGCGTCGGTGACGGCGGTGTCGTCGACCGGGCCGCCCGCAGGCGCGGGAGGAAGCATCGCGGAGGTCATGAGGCACCTCCGTCCAGAGTGTCGGTGAGAACGATCATGAGACCCTCACTCTCGGGTCGATGAAGCCGTACGACACGTCGACGGCGAGGTTGATGAGCGCATAGCCGATGGCGATGAAGATGATGAACCCCTGGAGCACGGCGTAGTCGCGCTCGAAGATCGCGTCGGCCATGAACTGCCCGACGCCGGGATAGGCGAACACCTTCTCGGTGAGCACCGCCCCGGAGATCAGCAGGCCCGTCTGCAGGCCCACGGTGGTCACCACGGGCAGCATGGAGTTGCGGAGGATGAACCGATTGCGGATCGTGCCGCGCGAGATGCCCTTCGCACGTCCGGTGCGGACGTAGTCGGAGTTCTGCACCTCGAGCACCGACGCGCGCGTGATGCGCACGATGATGGCCAGCGGGATCGTGCCGAGCGCGATCGCCGGGAGGATCAGGTGGAGGATCGCATCCCACGCCGCGTCGAACTCGCCGGTGAGGATGCCGTCCAGGACGTAGAACCCGGTCGGGTGGGTCGCATCGATGCGCGGGTCCTGGCGGCCGTCGGACGGCAGCCAGCCGAGCTGCACCGCGAAGACGTACTTGAGGATGAACGCCAGGAAGAAGACGGGGATCGTGATGCCGATGAGGCTGGCGGTCACCGCGAAGTGGTCGGCGGCCTTGCCGTGTCGGCGGGCCGCCCAGTAGCCGAGCGGGATGCCGAAGCCGACGGCGAAGATGAGCGCGGCGATCGCGAGCTCGAGCGTCGCCGGGAAGCGGAGCGCGAACTCCTCCAGGACGAGACGGCCGCTCATGACGGAGGCGCCGAAATTGCCCTGCAGGAGCGAGCCGACCCAGACGAAGTACTGCTCGAAGATGGGCCGGTCGAACCCGTAGAGCTCGTTGATCCGGGCGATGGCCTCGGGGGTGGCCTTCTCGCCGAGGATCGCGACGGCGGGTCCGCCGGGGAGAGAGCGGACCCAGATGAACAGCAGGATCGACAGACCGAACAGCGTGGGGATGAGATAGAGGATTCGTTTGCCGATGACGCGCAGCACTGCAGAGAACTCCGGGGGTATCCGTGGCGGGAGGCGGATGCGGATGCCGCGGACGGGCGCGAAGCCCGCCCGCGGCATCCGTCAGGACGTCACTCGGTGAGGACGATCTGGTTGAACACCTCGTCGTTCACCGGGCTCGCCGGGTACGACTCGACACGCGAGTCGAACGCGAGCGAGGGCGCGGGGTGCGCCAGCGGGATGCCCGGGTTGAACTCGGCGATCATCTCGTTGATCGCCTGGTACTGCGCGGTCTGCTCCTCGATGTCGGCGGTGCCGCGCGCCGCGGTGAGCGCCTCGAACAGCTCCGGGTTGTCGAAGCCCCACTCGTTCGACTCCTGGCCGAAGAAGACACCCACGAAGTTGTCGGTGTCGTTGTAGTCACCGGTCCAGCCGAGGAGGTGCAGACCGTGGTCCGCGCCGCCCTGGATGCGGTCGAGGTACGCCGGGTTCCACTCGTTGCCCGCGGGCGTGACCGTGATGCCCACGGCCTCGAGCTGAGACGCGAGGTTCGTGAAGATCTGCTCGGGGTTGGGCATGTACGGCCGCGACACGTTCGTCGGGTAGTTGAACATGAGCGTCAGGCCGTCGGGGTAGCCGGCCTCGGCCAGCAGCTCCTTCGCCTTCTCGGGGTCGTACTCGTACGTGGTGACGTCCTCGTTCCAGCCGGTGACGACCGGCGGGATGAACTGCGAGGCGACCTCGGTGCCCTCGGGCAGGACCTGGGTGACGAGGGCCTCCTTGTCGATGGCGTGGGCGATCGCCTCACGGACCAGCGGGTTCGCGAGCTCCGGGACGGCCTGGTTCATGCCGAGGTAGAGGATCGTGAACGGGTCGCGCTGCATCACGTTGTAGCCGGCGTCCTCGAGGGCGGCGGTGTCGGCCGGCGCAACGAGGTCGTAGCCGTCGATGCTGCCCGACTCGAGCGCCTGACGGCGTGCGGTCGGGTCGCCGATCGTGCGGAAGATGATCTCCTGCACCTGGCCCTGGTCGCCCCAGTAGTCCTCGTTGGCCTGGAGCGTGACCTGCTCGCCGGGCTCCCACGAGTCGAAGACGAAGGGTCCGGTGCCGGTCGGGTGCGCGTTCGCGTACTCGCTGAGCGTCGGGGACTCCTCGGTGCCGCCGACGCTGTCCGCCTCGTACTCGGCGAGAGCCGTCGGGCTCTGCATCGAGAAGGCCGGGAGCGACAGTGCGGCGATGAAGCCGGCGAACGGCTGCGTCAGGGTGACGGTCGCGTGGGTCGCGTCGTCGGCCGTGCACGACTCGTAGACGGCGGCGTCGGGGGCGTCGGCGAAGCCCTTGAACAGCGAGCCGTAGTAGTACGACAGGCTCTCCGACTGCGCGAGGCCGGTCCAGTTGTACCAGCGGTCGAAGTTGGCGCAGACCGCCTCCGCGTCGAAGTCGGTGCCGTCGTGGAACGTCACGCCCTCCTTGAGGGTGAACGTGTACGACAGGCCGTCCTCGGACTGCTCCCAGCTCTCGGCGAGCAGGGGTGCGGGGTCGGCCGTGCCGGGCTCGACGCCGACGAGGCCCTCGAAGATCTGACGCGAGACGCGGAACGTCTCGCCGTCGCTCGCGAAGGCCGGGTCGAGGCCGGCGGGGTCGTTCGACGCGGCGAAGACGAACGTCGAGTCGACGTCGCTCGCCTCGCCGGTGTCGCCGCCGTCGCCACGCTCGCTGGCGCAGGCGGTGAGGACGACCGCGCCTACGGCGATGGCCGCGGCGCCGGCGAGCAGGCGCCTCTTCGGGGTGTGGAGCATGTGCTGTGCACCTTCCATGTCATGTGGGCGCCGCTGCACAACGCTGTGGAGCAGAGGTGCGCGATGCCCTCAGGGGGTGTGATGCATCGACGCTACCCGGACACGACCGCCGCGACGATTACACCTGTGTCTCGATTATGTTTCGACGGGAACGACGCAGATCGACTCAGCGATATGCGTGGCGGACACCGAGAGGCCGGTGCAGAAGTGTCAACCCGAGGCGGTCGCACCGGCGCGTGAGGGCTAACGTGAGGGGATGGCGCGCACGCGGAACGACGAGCCCTCCCCCGAGGTGCGCCTCTCCGACGGCACCCTCGCCCGGGTCGTCCCCTCCGCGTACGGCGGCGGATGGGAGCTCGACGTCGACGGCACCCCGCAGTCGCACGTCGACCTCGACGACCCGACCCACCTGCATTTCGAGTACATCGCACGCATGGGCGCGGTGATCGACCGCCTCCGGATGCCCGGGCAGCCGCTCACCGCGATCCACCTCGGTGCCGGCGCCCTCACCATCCCGCGGTACGTCGAGGCGACACGGCCGGGCTCGCGACAGCAGGTGATCGAGCTCGAGCCGGCGCTGTGGGACCTCGTGCGCGAGAATCTGGCACTCCCCCGCGGCGCCTCGATCCGCGTCCGCATCGGCGATGCGCGCGAGGGTCTCGGCCGTCTCCCCCCGGGGCTCGTCGGCGCGGCCGACCTCGTGGTGTCGGACGTCTACTCGGGCGCGCAGACCCCCGCACACCTCACGACCGTCGAGTTCTACGGCGAGGCGGCTCGCTTCCTCGCGCCCGAGGGCGTGCTGCTCGTGAACGTCGCCGACGGCGCAGGGCTCGCGTTCGCGCGGCGGCAGGTCGCGACGATCTCGTCGGTGCTCGAGCACGTCATCGTCCTCGCCGAGGTCCAGACGCTGAAGGGCCGGCGCTTCGGCAATCTCGTGATCGCGGCATCCCGCGCTCCGCTGCCCACCGCATGGCTCCCGAGGCTCATGGCGGCCGGACCGCACCCCGCCAAGGTCGCGCAGGGCGCCGAGGTGGCCGAGTTCGCGCGCGGCGCCCGGGTGGCCACGGACTCCGACGCGACAGCGTCGCCGAAGCCGTCCTCGTCGCTGTTCGACCGCTGACCCTCAGGGAGCTCGCGAGAGAGGGGCGGCACGCGGGATCACCGCGCGAAACGGATGCGCGAACGGCGTGCCACAGCGGGGGATCCGCCGTTCACGCGGCACACTGGGATGAGCGATCGAGCATGTGCGAAGGGAGTCGCTGTGAGCTACATCCGCGGGTACGACCCCGACACCCTCCGCGAGCGGGTCGACGCCCGCCAGTGCAAGGAGCGCCTCGACGAGATCGGGGAGCAGCGGAGTCTTCCGGCGCTCCTCGAGCGGGTCTGGCTGCTCAAGGTGCTCGACCGCTCCGAGGACGCGCTCGTCGTGTCCGAGCAGTCGGTGCGGGTCGCACGCATGGCGGGCACTCGCAAGGACCTGCTGCGCGCCCGGATCCTGCACGCATCCGTGCTCCAGGCCCGCGGAGCGTTCGCCGCCGCCGACCAGGAGCTCACCACGTGCGCCGAGGAGGCCGAAGGCCAGGGGTGGGCCGGCATCGCCGCGTTCGCGTGCCAGCACCGCGGAAAGGTCCACTACGAAGCGGGCGACTTCGACGCCGCACGCCGCGACTTCAAGCGCGCGCTCTTCCTCCGCCAGGAGTCGGGTGCGCCCGACGACCAGCTCGAGTCCACGCTGCTCGCGATCGATGCGGCCGACCGTCGCCGGGCCGCGGCATCCGTCGCGAGCTGACTGTCGCAGGCACGACCTAACCTCGCCTCCATGTCGGATCTCCACCGCGTGCGCCATTGGGCGGAGGCGCTCATCGCCGCCCACCTCGACGACTCGTGGACGTTCGGGTTCGACAACGCGAAGCGCCGCGCCGGACTGTGCGACTACACCAGCAGGCGGATCAGCGTCTCGCGATACCTCGCCGCGCGGCACGACGACGACACGAACCACCAGACGCTGCTGCACGAGGTCGCGCACGCACTGGCCGGTCCGACCGCCGGGCACGGCCCGAAGTGGAAGACCGTCGCCCGCGAGCTCGGCTACGTCGGCGGCACGACCCACCGCGGTGAGACCGCGACCGACCTCGCGCCCTGGGTCGGCGTCTGCCCCTCCGGGCACGTCGCCTACCGGCACCGCCGAGCGACGCGGCCGACGTCGTGCGCGAAGTGCGCGCCCCGATTCGACGAGCGCTTCGCCTTCACATGGACGCGGCGCGAGATCACTCCGGCGACGCGTCTGGCCGCGATGACCCCGCGCGAGTAGCGCTCAGAACGCGACGAACGTCCCGTCGCGAAGGACGGGCACGACGGATGCCGCGTCCACGGCCGCGGCGGCGAGCACCTCGTCGCGCCGTCCCCGGGCGTCGAGCTCCCGGCCCGATCCGCTGGCGGTGAGCAGGTGACGCACCGCGCCGCGGAGCGACCGGAACCCCTCGCCGGCGACCGCGGCGTCGGGCGACGAGTGGTCGATCCCGAGGTCGGACAGGGCGTCGACGACGGCGCCGGCGCCGAGATGGTCCTCGACCGCGAAGCGGAGCGGGGCACCGTGCTCGGACGAGGCGAGCTCGCCGCACGCGATGACCGCGATGCTCGTGCGGGCGCCGCGCTCCACCTGCACGGCCATAACCGCGCGTGCGACGGCAGCCGCGTTGCGCAGCGATCCGAGCAGCACCGTCGCCGAGCCGCCGGCGGCGGCGTGGGCGGCCACGACGGCGCCGTTGATCGAGACGGCACGGGCCGAGGCATCCAGCGCCACCGACTCGCCGCGCTCGACCGCCCGGGTCACGGTCGACGAGAACCGCAGCACGTCGACCACGACGACGACGTCGCTCGGAGCAAGGCGGGCCAGCCCGTCGACACCCCACTCGAGGCGCACCTGGTAGGCGGACTGATCGTGGGGAGCGGCCGGCGAGGACATCCGTCCAGCCTAGACCGCGCGCAGCCGCTCGCCCCTGCCAGACGGACCGCTCCGACGCCACCCCCGCGGCGACCCGATGCTCCGATGCGACACTGGAGCATGCGCATCCTGCTGAAGCTCGTGATCGACTGCGACGCGGATGCCGCGTGGCGGGCCGTGCACTCCCCGCGCGCGGTCGCCGAGCTCTACGGCCCCCTGATGAACCTCGAGCCGCTCGTGCCGCACGGGCTGCCCACCGCCTGGTCTCCGGGCGACGACGTGCCGGTGCAGCTGTCCGCGATCGGCGGCATCCCTGCCGGACGCCAGCTGATCCACGTGAGCGAGCGCATCGTCGACGAGCCCGACGGCCGGGTGAGGATCTTCCGCGACAGCGGCATCCCGCTCACCGGCCCGCTCGCGAGCCTCGACGTGTGGGACCACCAGATGGCGGTGTCGCCCGCTCCGGGCGATCCGTCGAAGACGCTGTGGCGCGACCGTCTCGTGATCGGCGGTCCGACGGCGCCCGCCCTCTGGCCGGCGCTGTGGGCTGTCTGGCAATGGCGCGCCGCGCGCATCCGCGCGCTCGCGCCGACGTGGGCGCACGACCCCGGGTCCGAGCTCTGACCCGAGACGGGCGGATGCCGCGACCGAAGCCAGGCCGCGGCATCCGGTGGGGCACCCCGATGCCCCGTCCCCGGCTCAGTCGGCGAGCGCCTCGATCGGCGCGACCCGCGTCGCGAGGCGCGTGGGAACCACCGCCGCCACGAGTGTCAGCACTGCCGTCGCCACGACGATGATCACGACCGGGATCCAGGGCACCGCCGGCGCGACCAGCGTGGGCGACTGCCAGAGCGGCGGCATCGCGACCGAGCCGAGCAGCGACTGCGCGCCCGCCCAGCCGTAGGCCGTGCCGAGCACGAGGCCCGTGGCCACGGCCGCGATCGTGATGTGTGCCGCCTCGAAGAGCACCATGCTGCGCACCTGGCCGGTCGACACGCCGAGCGAGCGCAGCAGCCCGAGCTCGCGGCGACGCTGCACGACGCCGATCGTGAGGAGGTTCACCAGTCCCACGGCGGCGATCACCGCGGAGACGGCGACGAGACCCATCATGATCCCCGCGAACGTGTCGATGACGGTGTTGAGCTCCGTGTCGACCTCACCGCCCGCCGAGGCGGTGATGACGGACTTCACGGTCTCCAGCGCCACGGCGAACATCGTCACGAGCGTCACGCCGATGACGACGCCGATGGCCATCCGGCTGGAGCGCTCGGGGTATCGCAGCGCGTTCTCGGCGGCGAGCCGTGCGGTCGCCGAGCCCCCGAACAGCCTGCCCACGAGACGGAGCACCGGCGGCATGATCATCGTCGAGCCGAGCACGAGTCCGGTGAAGGACAGCAGCCCGCCGAAGAAGGCGATGATCACACCGAGCGGACTGACCAGCCCGACCGCGATACCGGCCGCGAGCAGCGCGGCGCCCGCGGCGAACAGCCCGATGGCGACGCCGTTGCGGCCCTTCCTGCGCGCGTAGGAGTCGTGGGACGCCTCGACGGACCCGCCGAGCGCCTGCAGCGGCGTCACCGTCAGCACGCGCCGCGAACCCGCCCACGCCGCCGCCCAGGTGGTGAGCGCGACGATCACCGCGGGGACGAGCAGCACGGCCTGCACGACGCCGTACCCGACGTCGTCGATGCCGAGGAGCGTCTCCGCCAGCGCGACGCCGCCGGCCGACACGGCCGTCCCGACGACCAGCCCGACGGACGATCCGATCACGCCGACGACGAGTCCCTGCCGGGCGACCTCGCCGCGCTGCGACGCGGCCGAGGCCCCGATGAGGCGCATGAGCGCGATGCGGCGCGTGCGTCCGGCCACGACGGTCGAGAAGGTGTTCGCGGTGACGATCGCGGCGACGTAGACCGCGACGCCGACGAGGATGACGGTCATGACCGCCAGGACGACCGCCAGCACGGCGGACTCGCCGATGTAGGGGTTGGCCCGCATGATCGCCGCGATGAACCCGGTGGCGCTCAGCAGCACCGCCCCGAACGCGCTCGAGATCGCCGCGACGAGGATGCTCGCGCCCATCCCCCGTTCGCGCAGCCACGCGAGGGGAGCGGGCGCCGCGGGCCGAGGCATCCGCTCGGCCCGTGTCGGCGCCGTCACCGCGGTCACGACGCCACCGTCGCCGTGGTGTCGGCGCCGAGCTCGGTCGCGAGCATGTAGGCCGAGATCTCCTCGGCGCTCTGGCGCGGCTTGTCGGCGACGATGCGCCCGTCGCCGAGGAACAGCACCCGGTCGGCGTGACTTGCCGCGACCGGGTCGTGCGTCACCATCGCGATCGACTGGCCGTGGTCGCGGCTCGCGGCGGCGAGGAGCCCGAGCACCTCGCGGCCGCTGCGCGAGTCGAGGTTGCCCGTGGGCTCGTCGGCGAAGACGAGGTCGGGCGCCGTGGCGAGCGCGCGGGCGATCGCGACGCGCTGCTGCTGGCCGCCGGAGAGCTCGTGCGGACGGTGCCCGAGACGCGGAGTCAGGCCGAGCGTCTCGATGAGTCCGTCGATGCGGGCCCTCTCGATCGCGGTGGGCCGGCGGCCGTCGAGGTCGAAGGGCAGGAGGATGTTGCCGATCGCGTCGAGGGTGGGCACGAGGTTGAACGCCTGGAAGACGAAGCCGACGCGCCGCCGGCGCAGGATCGTCAGCTCGAGGTCGGAGAGGTCGGTGATGTCGGTGTCGCCGATCCAGGCGCGGCCGGACGTCGGGGCATCCAGTCCCGCCATGATGTGCATGAGCGTGGACTTGCCCGACCCGGACGGCCCCATGATCGCGGTGAACTCGCCGCGGCGGATGCCGACCGAGACCCCGTCCAGCGCGCGCACGGTGCTCTCGCCGGCGCCGTAGGTCTTCGTGAGCTGCTGCACCCGGGCGGCGAGGCCCAGGTCGGTCGATGTGATCTCCATGCCTACGACGCTATGGACGACGAATGCCGCGTCGCGTCGGCCTGGCGGGGCATCCGCGTACATCTCGAGGATGATCTCTTCCGCGAGGCCGGGCACGGGGCTATCGTCGCGACAGGCTCATGACGACGAGGAGACCCGATGCCCGCCACGCCTCTGCCGCCGAGCGGCGACCTGCCCACGGGGCCGAAGACCTGCGACGCGAGCGGCATGATCGAGATCCACCGCATGTTCCGCCGCGGGTTCGGAGAAGGACCCGACCTCGTCCGCGCCGTCTCCGAGGAGGACACCGTCCACGCCGAGGCGGTCGCGACGCAGCTCGAGACGCTGTCGATCGGGCTCCACGCGCACCACGAGGCCGAGGACGAACGACTGTGGGACGCGCTCGACGAGCGCGCGCCGTCGTGCTCGGCTCACGTCGCGCGCATGAAGGAGCAGCACGCCGAGCTGCTCGTGCACCTGATGGAGCTCGACGCCGCGCTTCCGGCCTGGCGCGAGTCCGGGTCGAGCACGGATGCCCCGCCCGTGCTCGACGCCCTCGCGGGCATCAACGGGGCCATCGCCGTGCACCTGCCGGACGAGGAGACGAACATCGTGCCCGTCATGGAGTACACGATCACCCAGCCCGAGGTCGAGTGGTTCGCCGAGCACGGCCGCAAGTCCGTGCCGAAGGGGCAGACGTGGCAGCAGCTGGGCGAGATCCTGGCGTCGCAGCCCGACGGCGGCCACGATTGGCTCCACAAGCACATGCCCGCGCCGGGACGGCTGGCGTGGCGGCTGATCGGCAAGCGCGCCTACGCGAAGCACCGCGCCGCGCTCGAAGGGCGCTGAGGCCCGGCCGAGCTCTCGGCCGCCGAGGACGCGCCGCCCTCGCCGGCGGGGCGTCAGGGCCTGTCGGCGGCGAGCGCGTCCACGACTCCCCGGTGCAGCGCCTCATGGTCGTCGGCGCCGAGCGCCTCGGCGCCTCCGAACTCGTACGGCATCCCGTCGCCGGTCTCGATGAATGCCTTGAGGCTGCCGTTGACGAACGAGCTCCATGCATTGCTGCAGATCTCGTAGCACTCGTCCTCGTCGGTCAGTCCGTCGTGCGTGAAGGCCACGGCCACGCCGTCCGGCGTGCCGGAGATCTCGAACCGCACGGTGGTGCCGTTCCACTCCTGAGCGCTGTCCACGAAGTCGAGATAGCTGCCGGTGACCGTCCATTCCACCAGCCGGCCGGGCTCGAGCGCCGTGACCCGGAAGCCGGAGTAGTGCAGTCCGGGAACGACGTAGACGAACTCGTCGCCGACGGCGCCGGTCGTCCCGGTGATGCGTCCCCACCAGCCGGCGACGTCGCAGACGGCGTCGAACGCCTGCTGCGGCGTGGCCGCGGCCGTGATCGTGGTCGAGAAATTCGCTGACATGGCCTTCTCCTTCGAAGCGAGACTTGCGTGATGCAAGTGACGATAGTCCCGGATGCTTTCATCACGCAAGTGCTAGATTCGACCCATGCTCGGCCGGATGTACGACTCGCAGGTGTGCTCGATCGCTCGATCCCTGGAGCAGATCGGCGAGCGATGGAGTCTGCTGATCGTGCGCGACGCCCTCTTCGCCGGCGTGACCCGGTTCGGCGACTTCCAGCACAACCTCGGCATCGCGACCAATGTGCTGGCGTCGCGACTGGACTCGTTCGTCGCCGCCGGCGTCATGGAGCGCCGGGGCTCGGCCGACTACGTGCTGACCGAGAAGGGCCGCCGGCTGGCCATCGCGCTCATCGCACTGACCGAATGGGGCGACGAGTTCGCCTCCGAGATCGAGCCTCCGATCCTCTACCGGCACACGGCGTGCGGCGGGGCGGTGCATGCGGTCTCCGCGTGCGAGACCTGCGGCATCATCCCGAGTGGCCAGGTCGAGCCGCAGATCGGCCCGGGAATGCCGCCCGAGTTCCTCTCGACGCGTCGGGGCTCGCCGGAGCGGCGCTGACCGGTTCAGGCGAGGCCGTGCTCGAACGCGAAGACGACGAGCTGCACCCGGTCGCGTACGCCGAGCTTGGCGAGGATGCGGCTGATGTGGGTCTTGACGGTCGCCTCGCTGAGGAACTCGCGTGCGGCGATCTCGGAGTTCGACAGGCCCCGCGCGGCGAGCGCGAAGATCTCGCGCTCGCGCTCGGTGAGGTCGCCGTAGGCGGGCGGAACGGGCCGGGGCGCGGCATCCGCGAAGTGCGCGAACAGGTCGCGCGTGGCGGATGCCGCGATCACGGCCGAGCCGGAGTGCACGGTGCGGATCGCGGCGAGCAGGAACTCGGGGTCGGCGTCCTTCAGCAGGAACCCGCTCGCACCCTGGCGGATCGCCCGGGCCGCCGCTTCGTCGAGGTCGAAGGTGGTGAGCATGACGATGCGGGGCGGTGCGGGATCCTCGAGCAGCTCGGCCGTCGCGGCGAGACCGTCCATGACAGGCATCCGGATGTCCATCAGCACGACGTCGGGTCGCGCGGCGCGGACCGCGTCGAGCGCCTCGCGCCCGTCGGACGCCTCGGCCACCACCTCGAGGTCGGGCTGCGAGTCGACGAGCATGCGGATGCCCGCACGGAACAGCGCCTGGTCGTCGACGAGTGCGACGCGGATGACGGTCATGCCCGCCCCCTCCTGTCCCGGTTGCTCCGCCTCACGCCCGGGTCGCTCCGGCTCATGTCCCGGTTGCTCCGGCTCATGTCCCACTCTGCGCCGGTTGAGGCGCCCGATGGCGACACGAAACGGGACACGCCCGAGGGGCCCGCGCCGATTGAGGCGCCCGATGGCGAGACGAAACGGGACACGCCCGAGGGGCCTGCGCCGGTTGAGGCGCCCGATGGCGACACGAAACGGGACACGCCCGAGGGGCCCGCGCCGGTCACGACGCCGTCCCGATCGGCAGCGAGGCCCGCACGGCGAATCGCCCTCCTTCGGCCGCAGCCGTGAGGGTGCCGCCGGCGAGCTGGGCGCGCTCGCGCATCCCGATGACGCCGTGGCCGCCTGTCGCCGGCACCGCCGCGGCGGGCGCGGGGTTGCCGACTTCGAGGTCGACGCGATCGGGATGCCACGCCAGACGCACGTCGACAGGACCGCCCTCGCCGTGCCGAAGGGCGTTGGTGAGCGCCTCCTGCAGGATCCGGTAGACGGCGAGCTGAACTCCGGCCGGCGGCTCGCCCGGCGGGGTGGGATCGACGTCGATGCGGAGGTCCGCGCCGGCCGCCCGCACCTGGGCGTACAGTCCCTCGAGGTCGGCGAGCCTGGGCTGCGGTCCGTCGGCCTGACTGTGGCGCAGCTGCGTGAGGAGCAGACGCACGTCGGCGAGCGCGGATCGCGCGGTCGTCGAGATCGTGCCGAGCGCGGCCGTGGCGACCGCGGGATCGGATGCCGCGGCATACCGCGCCCCGTCGGCCTGCGCGATCACCACTGCGAGCGAGTGGGCGACGACGTCGTGCATGTCGCGTGCGATCCGCACGCGCTCCTGCTCGACGACCGCCTCGGCCTCGGCCCGCTCCTGCGCCTGACGGTTCTCGCGGGCGCGGACGGCCGTGCGCACGAGCGCGCCGATCGTCCACGACAGGCCGAGCGCGAAGGCCGCGGCGACGAGCATGACGAGCGCGAGCGGCAGGTTCTGCCACGACAGCCCGCCCTGGACGAACACGGGTCCGACCGTCAGGTACAGCGTGATGACCAGCGCACCCACCAGTGCTGAACCGAATCCGGCCCAGTACACGCGGGACGATCCGTACGCGGCGGTCGCGTAGAGCACCCCGAAGATCGCGACGTCGGCGATGCTCGGCGGGCGGCCGAGCCCCATCTGGACGATCGCCCCGGCCCACGCGACGGCGAGTGCGAGTCCGGGCGAGAGGCGCCGCAGGGCGAGAGCCGCCGCGAACACGGCGACCACCGCCCCCGCACCGACGAACGGGATCGCGAGCCCGAAGCTGGGCTCGAGTCCGGTTCGCGCGACCACCAGGGTCTCGATCGGCCACGCCACGAGGAAGAACAGCACGGCCACCACCACGTCGACGACGATCTGGTACGGCTTCAGGCTGCGGAACACCGTTTCACGGTACGGGAGAACGGATGCCGCGGCATCCGTCCCCGGATGTATACGCGCGGCGGGCGGCATCCACCCCCCGATGTACGGCCCGGCGGGGGGTCCCACTCGCTAAGGTCGGCTCACCCGACCATTGCGGGGGCGCGAGCGAGGCTTTACTGTCGCGTCACAGGCCGAAACCGACGGGAAACGTCGAATCGACAGGATCGGGGAGCGGGGCCGCTCCATCGATGCCGCCCCGTCGGTCCCGGCCCGAGGGACCACTCGAGCACGGACGGAGACACGATGACGACGGTACGCGCGGCCATCACGCAGACCACCTGGACGGGCGACAAGGAGTCGATGCTCGACAAGCACGAGCAGTTCGCCCGGGATGCCGCGGCCCAGGGCGCGCAGGTGATCTGCTTCCAGGAGCTGTTCTACGGGCCGTACTTCGGCATCACCGAGGACAAGAAGTACTACCGCTACGCCGAGCCCGCCGACGGCCCCATCGTCCAGCGATTCGCCGCGCTCGCCGCCGAGCTGAACATGGTCATGATCCTCCCCATCTACGAGGAGGACATCACGGGCGTGTACTACAACACCGCGGTCGTCGTCGACGCCGACGGGACGATCCTCGGCAAGTACCGCAAGCACCACCTCCCGCACCTCGACCGGTTCTGGGAGAAGTTCTACTTCCGCCCGGGAAACCTCGGCTACCCGGTGTTCGACACCGCGGTCGGCAAGATCGGCGTCTACATCTGCTACGACCGCCACTTCCCGGAAGGATGGCGCGAGCTCGGCCTGAACGGCGCGCACATCGTCTTCAACCCGAACGCCACGAAGCCCGGGCTGTCGAACCGCCTGTGGGAGGTCGAGGGCCCGTGCGCCGCCGTCGCGAACGGCTACTTCGTGCTCCAGCCGAACCGGGTCGGTCTCGAGGACAACGAGTACGGAGAGCTCGCGGTCGACTTCTACGGCACCAGCCAGGTCATCGACCCTCGGGGCAACTTCGTGGGCGAGCGAGGGTCGGGCACGCACGAGGAGGTCCTCATCCGCGACCTCGACATGGACATGGTCCAGCAGATGCGCGACGACTGGCAGTTCTACCGCGACCGCCGGCCGGACTCGTACACGATGATCGCGAAGCCGTGACCGTGACCGTGACCGTGGGCGGAGGCGAGGCGGTGCGGGCTGCGGCGTCGGGTCTGGCGGGAGGCGACCGACGACGGAGGCCGCCGGGGGCATGCGACGAGGCAGCCCGCACCGCGAAGCCGACTCGAGGACAGGGGACAGCATGACCACCACACTCATCACCGGCGGCACGGTCGTCTCGGCAACGGGCCGCGGCGAGGCCGACGTCCTCATCGACGGCGAGACCATCGTCGCTGTGCTGCAGCCCGGCTCCGAGCTTCTGGGGACGGATGTCGCGGCATCCGTCGACACCGTCATCGACGCCACCGGGAAATACGTCATCCCCGGCGGCATCGACGCCCACACCCACATGGAGCTGCCCTTCGGCGGCACGAACGCGTCCGACACATTCGAGACCGGAACGCGCGCCGCGGCGTGGGGCGGCACGACGTCGATCATCGACTTCGCCGTGCAGCGCTACGGAGAGCGCGTGCAGGACGGCCTGGCCGCGTGGCACGAGAAGGCGGCGGGCAACTGCGCGATCGACTACGGCTTCCACCAGATCATCGGCGGCGTCGACGAGGACTCCCTGCAGGCCATGGACGGACTCATCGACGAGGGGATCACGAGCTTCAAGCTCTTCATGGCCTACCCCGGGGTCTTCTACTCGGACGACGCGCAGATCCTCCGGGCGATGCAGAAGTCGGCCGAGACCGGCCTGCTCACGATGATGCACGCCGAGAACGGTCCCGCCATCGACGTGCTCGCGGCGCAGCTCGCCGAGGCCGGCAAGAAGGCGCCGTACTACCACGGCATCGCGCGCGCCTGGCAGATGGAGGAGGAGGCGACCCACCGCGCGATCATGCTGGCCAACCTGACCGGCGCGCCCCTGTACGTCGTGCACGTGTCGGCGAAGCAGGCCGTCGAGCAGCTCGCCTGGGCGCGCGATCAGGGATGGAACGTCTTCGGCGAGACGTGCCCGCAGTACCTGTACCTCTCGCTCGAAGAGCAGCTCGGCGCGTTCAGCCAGGAGTGGGGCCAGTTCGAGGGCGCCAAGTGGGTGTGCTCGACGCCGCTGCGCAGCCGCGACGAGGGCCACCAGCACCACATGTGGCAGGCACTGCGCACCAACGACATCCAGATGGTGTCGACCGACCACTGCCCGTTCTGCATGAAAGGCCAGAAGGACCTCGGGCTCGACGACTTCCGGGCCATCCCGAACGGCATCGGCTCGGTCGAGCACCGCATGGACCTGATGTACCAGGGCGTGGTGACCGGCAAGATCACGCTCGAGCGCTGGGTGGAGCTGACGAGCACGACCCCCGCGCGCATGTTCGGCCTGTACGGGCGGAAGGGCGTCATCCAGCCCGGTGCCGACGGCGACGTCGTCGTGTACGACCCGAACGGCCACACGTCGATCGGGTACGGCCTGGGGCCGGATGGCTCGCCCAACGGCAAGACCCACCACATGAACATGGATCACTCCGCGTGGGAGGGCTACGAGATCGACGGGCACGTCGACACCGTGATCTCGCGCGGCAAGGTCGTCGTCGACGGCGGCGAGTACCTCGGCGCGAAGGGCGACGGGCGCTTCCTCAAGCGCGGCCTGTCGCAGTACCTGACGTGATCCGCGACGACCTGAGCCCCCGTGTCCCGATTCGTCCCGCTGCGCGGGGCGCAGAGCGGGACGAATCGGGACACGTACCGGATGAAGTGGGACACGACAGGTGCAACATGAGTGACGGGATCGAGTGACATGGACTTCGGAGTCGTCCTTCAGACCAACCCGCCCGCCGCGCGCACGGTCCAGCTCGCGCAGCTCGCCGAGGCGCACGGCTTCAGCCACGTGTGGACGTTCGACTCGCACCTGCTGTGGCAGGAGCCGTACGTCATCCATTCGGCGATCCTGAATGCGACCAAGCGCGTCACCGTCGGCCCGTTCGTGACGAACCCCGCCACACGGGACTGGACCGTCACGGCATCCGTCTTCGCCACGCTCAACGAGATGTACGGCAACCGCACGGTCTGCGGCATCGGCCGTGGCGACTCGGCGGTGCGCGTGACCAACGGCAAGCCGGTGACGATGTCCGAGCTGCGAGAGTCGATCCACGTGATCCGCGAGCTCGCGAACTCGCGGCCGGTCGAGTACAAGGGCGCGACGCTGCAGTTCCCGTGGAGCCGCGGGTCGGAGCTCGAGGTGTGGGTCGCCGCGTACGGCCCGCTCGCGCTCAAGCTCACCGGCGAGGTCGGCGACGGCTTCATCCTGCAGCTCGCCGACGTCGACATCGCCGCCTGGATGATCAAGACGGTGAAGGATGCCGCGGCCGCCGCCGGGCGCGACCCCGACTCGATCGCCTTCTGCGTCGCCGCCCCGATGTACATCGGAGAGGACCGGCAGCACATGCGCGACCAGTGCCGGTGGTTCGGCGGGATGGTCGGCAACCACGTCGCCGACATCGTCGCCAAGTACGGCGAGCACGGGGCCGTGCCCGAAGCGCTCACCGAGTACATCGCGGGTCGGCAGGGGTACGACTACAACACCCACGGCAAGGCCGACAACGACCACGTCGACTTCGTGCCCGACGAGATCGTCGACCGGTTCTGCATCCTCGGAACCGCCGACGAGCACATCGCGAAGCTCGAGCAGCTGCGCGCGCTCGGCGTCACGCAGTTCGCGGGCTACCTCCAGCACGACAACAAGGAGGAGACGATGCGGGTGTACGGCGAGACCGTGATCCCCGCACTCTCCGCCCATGTGACGGCGAAGGCATGACGTCAGCGCCCCCGACCGACGCGCAGGTCGCCCCGGCGGCGCCGGGCGATCCGGCCCGTCCCGCGCGCGCCCCGCGCCCCCGCGCGCGCCGCTCCGGGCTGGCGTGGCTGTGGGGGATCGTCGGCGTCTCGGCCGTCGTCATCGTGTGGGAGCTGTACAAGCTGCTCGCCCCCGAGGACGGCGTTGTCATCGTCGGCGTGCGCATCCTGCCACGGACGACCGACCTCGCGATGCCCCACGTGTGGGTCATGGCGGGCCGCCTGTTCGAGCCGGTCACCCGTCAGGAGGGGTCGCCGCCGCTGTGGGGCGTCATCGCCCTCGGCGCGCTCACGACCCTCGGGATCGCCGCGGTCGGCTGGATCGTCGGGACGATCGTCGGCTTCGCGTTCGCGCTGCTGATGCAGCGGTGGCGCCTGGCCGAGTGGGGCCTGCTCCCGTGGATCATCCTGAGTCAGACCGTGCCGCTCATCGCCTTCGCTCCGATCGTCAAGAGCTGGGGCTCGCGCATCGAGATCGGCGGGTGGGAGTGGCAGGACTGGATGTCGGTGGCCCTCATCGCGTCGTACCTCGCGTTCTTCCCCATCGCGGTCGGCGCGCTGCGCGGACTCCAATCGCCCGACGCCATCCACACCGAGCTCATGCACACCTACGCCGCGGGCTACTGGCCGACGCTCGTGAAGCTGCGACTGCCGGCATCCGTCCCGTATCTGCTTCCCGCGCTGCGGCTCGGTGCGGCGAACGCGGTCATCGGCGCCGTCGTCGCCGAGGTGTCGACGGGCCTGCAGGGCGGGATCGGCCGGCTGCTGATCCAGTTCGCCGGTCAGGCGTCGGGCGATCCGGCGAAGGCGTGGGCGCCGATCTTCGGCGCGATCGCACTCGGGCTCGTCGCCGCAGGGTCGGTGGCGCTGCTCGGAGTGTTCCTGAAGGACTATCGGCGAGGAGAGGCGGCCTGATGACCGACACGGCGAACGCGGAGGTCGCGGTGAAGACCGCGGCGGTGACGGTGCGGGATGCCTCGAAGGAGTTCCCCTCGAAGGCCGGCGACGTCACCGCGCTCGACGGCATCGGGCTCACCGTCGCCGAGGGCGAGTTCGTCTCGCTGATCGGCCCGTCCGGGTGCGGCAAGTCGACGCTGCTGCGACTCATCGCCGACCTCGACTCGGCGACCTCCGGAACCGTGGAGGTCTTCGGCAAGCCCGCCGACCGCGCCCGGCGCGACCAGGACTACGGCATCGCCTTCCAGCAGGCGGGGCTCCTGCCCTGGCGGACGGTCGCCGCCAACATCGCGCTCCCGCTCGAGATCCACGGCGTCGGCGCCGCCGAGCGGAAGGCGCGGGTCGCGGAGCTGGCCGACCTCGTCGGCCTGTCGGACTTCGCGGACCGGCATCCCGATCAGCTCTCCGGCGGCATGCAGCAGCGCGTCGCGATCGCCCGCGCGCTGGCCGAACGGCCGCGGCTGCTGCTGATGGACGAGCCCTTCGGCGCGCTCGACGAGATGACGCGCGAGCGAATGCAGGCGGAGCTGTCGCGCATCGCCGCCGAGACGGGGGCAGCCGTCGTGTTCGTGACGCACTCGATCCCCGAGGCGGTCTTCCTGTCCGACCGCGTCGTGGTCATGTCGCCCCGGCCCGGACGCATCACCGACGTGATCGAGACCGGGTTCGGGACGGATGTCGCGCGCGACGACACGCTGCGCGAGACGCCGGCGTTCTTCGCGAAGGTCACGGCCGTGCGCGAAGCGCTGCACGGCACGCCGGCCCCGGCCACGCGGGGAGCGGAGGAGCGATGACCGCCGCGCCCGCGACGTCGAGCCCGGCTACCCCCCTGCGGCGCACGGGATGGAGCCCCGCCGCCGAGCGGCGCCTCCGCGTCATCGCGCCGATCGTCGTCGGCCTTCTGGGGCTCGCCCTGTGGCAGTTCCTCGTCACCGTCGTCGGCGTCTCGGACTACCTGCTGCCGAGCCCCGAAGCGATCCTGCAGCAGCTCGTGGAGTTCTGGCCGGCGATCCTGTCGGCGACGATCGTCACCGGCACCAACGCGCTCATCGGCCTCGTGGTCGGAACGCTGCTGGCGATCCTGCTCGCCGCCCTCGCGTCGCGCTGGCGGGCGATCGACGGGATGTCGGCGCCCATCGTCGCATCACTCGCGGTCGTCCCCATCGTCGCCCTGGCGCCCGTGCTCAATTCCATGTTCGGCGCCGACAGCCAATTCGGCCGGCAGGCGATCGCCGCGCTCGCGGCGTTCGTGCCGGTGTTCGTCAACACCCTTCGCGGCCTGCTCCAGACGCGGCCCGTGCACCGCGACCTCATGCGCGTGTACGCCGCCTCGGGCGGCGAGACGTTCCGCAAGGTGACCCTCCCCACCGCCGTGCCGTACCTCATGACCGGCATCCGGATCGCCAGCTCGCTCGCGGTGATCTCGGCCCTCGTCGCGGAGTACTTCGGCGGCCCGCGCGGCGGGCTCGGCACCTTCATCGCGACCTCGGCCGCCACGAGCGCCTACGCCCGCGCCTGGGCGTACGTCGCGGCCGCGATCGCGCTCGGACTCGTCTTCTACCTGGCGACGGCCCTGCTCGAGTGGCTCGTGCTCCGCCGCATCCCGACCGGAGGCCCGCGATGACGCGCGCCGCCTCACCGCGTCCTCGCCCCGCGAGGCCGGCACTGCACCACCGCAGCGAACCCCCGCGAGGGGACTGAAAGGAACGACATGAGACACAGCACACGTCGCGCGCTCGCGACAGGCGCGTTCGCCCTGTCGGCCGCGCTTCTGCTCGCCGGATGCTCCGGCGGAGACGACGCCCCCTCCGAAAGCGGCGACCCCGAAGCCGGTGACCTGACGCCGGTGAAGCTCCAGCTCCAGTGGCTCCCCCAGGCGCAGTTCGCCGGCTATTTCGCGGCGATCGACCAGGGGTACTTCGAGGAGGAGGGTCTGGAGGTCGAGATCATCCCGTCCGGCGGCGACATCGTGCCGCAGGATGCCCTCGCCAACGGCGACGTCGACTACGCGATCGCGTGGGTGCCGAAGGTGCTCGGATCGATCGAGGCCGGCGCCAACCTGACCGACATCGCGCAGATCTTCCAGCGCTCGGGCACGCTCCAGGTGTCGTGGGCCGATTCGGGCATCGACTCGGTCGCCGACTTCGAGGGCAAGACGATCGGCTCCTGGGGCTTCGGCAACGAGTGGGAGATCTTCGCGGCGATGGCCGCGGAGGGCCTCGACTCGACCACGGTGCAGATCATCACGCAGGACTTCAACATGAACGCCTTCCTGCAGGGCGACATCGACGCGGCCCAGGCGATGACCTACAACGAGTACGCGCAGCTGCTCGAGACCGTCGACCCCGACACCGGCGAGCTCTACCAGCCAGAGGACTTCAACGTCATCAGCTACCAGGACACGGTCGGCGCCATGCTGCAGGACGCGATCTGGGCCGACACCGCGCGACTCGAGAGCGACGAGGAGTACGCCGCGACGACGGTGGCCTTCCTGAAGGCCGTCGTCAAGGGCTGGGCGTTCGCGCGCGACAACCCCGACGAGGCCGCGGCGATCACGCTCGCGAACGGCTCCGCCTGGGGTCCGAGCCACGAGCTGTGGATGATGAACGAGATCAACAAGCTCATCTGGCCGTCGCCGGACGGCATCGGCATCATCGACGAGGCGGCGTGGCAGCAGACGGTCGACGGGGCCCTGGCCGCCGTCAACGAGACCGGCGCGCACCTCATCACCGAGGAGCCGCCGGCGAGCGCCTGGTCGAACGAGTACATCCAGCAGGCGCTGGACGAGCTCGAGGCCGATGGCGTCGACCTCACCGGCGACGGGTTCAGCCCGATCGAGGTCGAACTGCAGGAGGGCGGCAACTAGTCGCCAGACGTTCCGTCTCGTTTCGCTCGCTCGGCGGCCGGGTTGCCGGTTGACCCCCGGCCGTCGAGCGACGAGCGTTGCGGGTGGGGAGCGGCTCACCGAAGGGAATCGGGCATGACCACACCAGACCTGGACGCCATGGCGAAGGCGCTCGACCGCGAGCACGTCTTCCACTCCTGGTCGGCGCAGGCGGGCCTCGATCTCCCCGTGATCGCCGGCGGCTCCGGCACCGTCGTGTGGGACCACGCGGGCAATCGGATGCTCGACTTCGCCAGTCAGCTCGTCAACGTCAACATCGGGCACCAGCATCCCGCTGTCGTCGCGGCGATCCAGAAGCAGGCCGGCGAGCTCGCGACGATCGGCCCCGCCACCGCCAACCTCACCCGCGGCCAGGCCGCCGAGCGCATCCTGTCGAAGGCGCCCGACGGGTTCGCGAAGGTGTTCTTCACCAACGGCGGCGCCGACGCCAACGAGAACGCCATCCGCATGGCCCGCCTCCACTGTGCCGCCAGAGGGGATGTGGGCCGCGAGACGATCCTGTCGACGTACCGCTCGTACCACGGCAACACCGGCGCGGCGATCGTCGCGACGGGCGACTGGCGACGGATGCCGAACCAGTACGCCCGCGGACACGCGCACTTCTTCGGCCCCTACCTCTACCGCAGCGAGTTCTGGGCGACGACGCCCGAGGAGGAGTCCGCGCGGGCCCTGCACCACCTCGAGCGGGTGATCCAGTCCGAGGGGCCGGCGACGATCGCCGCGATCCTCCTCGAGTCGGTGCCCGGCACGGCCGGCATCCTCCTGCCGCCGCCCGGGTACCTCGCCGGTGTGCGCGCCCTGTGCGACCGCTACGGCATCCTGCTGATCCTCGACGAGGTCATGTGCGGGTTCGGCCGCACCGGGCGCTGGTTCGCGTTCCAGGGGTACGACGTCGTGCCCGACCTCATCGTCTTCGCGAAGGGCGTCAACTCCGGCTACGTGCCGGTGGGCGGCGTCGTCATCTCGGACGCGGTGTCGGCGACGTTCGACGAGCGGGTCTTCCCCGGTGGGCTGACCTACTCCGGGCACCCGCTGGCCGCGGCATCCATCATCGCCTCCATCGACGCGATGGAGGACGAGGGCATCGTCGAGCACGCCCGGCGCATCGGCGCCGAGGCGATCGGCCCCGGACTGCGCGACCTCGAGGCGCGGCATCCGCTGATCGGCGAGGTCCGCGGCGAGGGCGTCTTCTGGGCCATGGAGCTCGTCTCCGATCGCGAGACGCGCGAGCCCGTCGGGGCCGACGTGATCGGAAAGCTCAAGAAGGAGCTGTCGTCGCGGGGCCTGCTGCCGTTCGCCGCCGACAACCGGATCCACGTCGTGCCGCCCTGCGTCGTCACGGACGCAGAGGTATCCCAGGCCATGACGATTTACGATGAAGCCTTGACGAGCGTCGAAGAAGACCTCTTCTGACGCGTGCACGTCCTCTCACGAGGAGGGCTTCCCAATGAAGGGCAGGAACACGATGACCGACACCACGACCCTGGAGCGGACCGACCAGTCCGCGACCACGATCCTCGAGCACTGGGTGCGGGGGGCGGCCTGGGCCGGCGAGTCCGAACGGACCGGGTCCGTCTACAACCCCGCGCTGGGAACGGTGCAGAAGCAGGTGAGGTTCGCCTCGACAGCGGATGTCGGAGCCGCCGTCGACGTGGCGTCCGAGGCCTGGGCGGGATGGCGCGACGCGTCGATCGCCAAGCGGCAGGGCGTGCTGTTCGCCTTCCGCGAGCTGCTGAACGCCCGCAAGGGCGAGCTCGCCGAGATCCTCACCTCGGAGCACGGCAAGGTCCTCTCCGATGCGCTCGGCGAGATCGCGCGAGGCATGGAGGTCGTCGAGTTCGCGTGCGGCCTCGGCCACCTCACGAAGGGCGCCTACTCCGAGAACGTCTCGACGGGCATCGACGTCTACACGCTGCGCCAGCCGCTCGGCGTCGTGGGCATCATCAGCCCGTTCAACTTCCCGGCGATGGTTCCGCTGTGGTTCTTCTCCGTGGCCCTCGCGGCCGGCAACGCCGTGATCCTGAAGCCCAGCGAGAAGGACCCGACCGCCGCGAACTGGATGGCGGCGCTCCTCAAGGAGGCAGGGCTCCCCGACGGCGTGCTGAACGTCGTGCACGGCGACAAGGAGGCGGTCGACGCCCTCCTCGAGCACCCCGACGTCAAGGCGATCTCTTTCGTCGGCTCGACGCCGATCGCGAAGTACGTCTACGAGACGGCGACCGGTCACGGCAAGCGCGTGCAGGCCCTCGGCGGCGCCAAGAACCACATGCTGATCCTCCCGGACGCCGACCTCGACCTCGCCGCCGACGCCGCGGTCAACGCCGGCTTCGGCTCGGCGGGCGAGCGCTGCATGGCGATCTCGGTCGTCCTCGCCGTCGACACGATCGCCGACGAGTTCGTGCAGAAGGTGTCCGAGCGCATGGCGACCCTGCGCACCGGCGACGGCATGCGCGGCTGCGACATGGGCCCGCTCATCACCGGCCAGCACCGCGACAAGGTCACGTCCTACATCGACGTCGCCTCGTCCGACGGCGCCTCCGTCGTCGTCGACGGCCGCGACGTCGAGATCGACGGCGACCCCGGCGGCTTCTGGCTCGGACCCACCCTCATCGACAAGGTGCCGACGACCTCGTCCGTGTACAAGGACGAGATCTTCGGCCCGGTGCTCTCGGTCGTCCGCGTCGAGGGCTACGAGGACGGCCTCGGCATCATCAACTCGAGCCTCTACGGCAACGGCACCGCGATCTTCACGAACGACGGCGGCGCAGCCCGGCGCTTCCAGCGCGAAGCGCAGGTCGGCATGATCGGCATCAACGTGCCGATCCCCGTCCCGGTCGCGTACCACTCGTTCGGCGGCTGGAAGGCCTCGCTGTTCGGCGACGCGAAGGCGTACGGTCCGCACGGCTTCGAGTTCTTCACGGCCGAGAAGGCGATCACGTCGCGCTGGCTCGACCCGTCGCACGGAGGCCTGAACCTGGGCTTCCCGCAGCACGACTGAGTGCGATTCCCGGATGCCGCGACCCACGCCGGGCCGCGGCATCCGTCGTTCGCCGAGGGATCCGCCGTTCGCCGAGGGATCCGCTGTTCGCCGGGGGATCCGTCGTTCGCCGGGGGATCCGCTGTCGGCCGCAATTCGGGACATCGGCCGCAGGAACTGCTGCGGAAGTTGCACGGACCTGCGGCTGACGCGGTGGCTGCGGCCCGGGGCGAGGCACTCGGCGTGACCGCATCTCGGGACATCGGCCGCAGGAACTGCTGCGGAAGTTGCACGGACCTACGGCTGACGCGAAGCGCGCTACGGCCCGGGGCGACGCACTCGGCGTAGCCGCATCTCGGGACATCGGCCGCAGGAACTGCTGCGGAAGTTGCACGGACCTGCGGCTGACGCGCTGGCTGCGGCCCGGGGCTGGACCTAGGGCGCGGGGCCTAGGGCGCCGAGGGGCGTCGACCCAGGGGGACGCGGGGCCTAGGGCGCGGGGGCGTAGACCCGGAGCGACGCGGGGACGGCGACGCAGTGCAGGGTGAATCCCGCGGCGTCGCGCTCGACGAGTTCGCCGTCGTGCACGAAGACGGACGGACGCCCGGGCTGCGGCCTCACGAGGAGCTCGATCTCGGGCACGACGAGACGCTCGATGTCGGCGTCGCGCGGGAACAGCCGCACCGCCCGCAGCACCGCGGCGGTGCGCTTGCCGAATGCGAGCGACGCGAGGGCTCGCAGCCGGGACCCTCGGGCGTGGTGGATGCGGACGTCGAGCACATCGGCGGCGAGATCCTGCCGCTGCATCGTCGCGACGCGCTCGGGGTCGTTGCGACCGACGCTGACGAACACCGACCACACCCGTGCCCGCCGGCCGTCGCGCACGACGGTCAGCGGTTCCGCGCGTCGCAGGGCCGTCCACGTGGCCGCTACGCCGCCGAGCCATTTGCCGAGGCTGCTGCGTCGCTCGCGCTCCTCGATCAGCTCCGGGTAGGCGCCCACCGACACGACGTTGAGCACGGTGATCGGTTCGCCGCCGTCCGCGGTCGCCTCCACGACACCCGTGGTCACGGCGGACCCGGCCAGGAGCGCGTCGATCGCGATGTCGACGCTGTCGATGCCGAGCGCGCGGACGAAATGGTTGAACGTCCCGCCGGGCATCGCGAGCAGCGGACGCTCGTGGCGGCGGGCGAGGTGCGCCAGGCGCGACACCGAGCCGTCGCCGCCGTAGACGCCGAGCACATCGGGCGGGGCATCCGATTCCATCGCCGCGACCACGACGTCGTCGACGTCTTCTCCGTCCGCGAGCACGTGCACCACGGCATCCGGCAGCCGTTGCGCGAACGTGTCGGCGGGATCTGCGCGTATCACCGCGGTACCCGACTGCGTGTTGCGCACGATGAGCACCCCACGTCCGGACGCGGGCGTGCCGATCTCGCTGGACCCCTCCACAGGGCTGAGCGTACCCCGGCGGAAGGGCGCGAACCGGCGAGCGTCGACGGGCGATGTCAAGGATTCAGGAGACACGCCGCCGCGGGTGCCGTTCGGCGGGTTCCGCACGGCGTGTTTCCTGAATCCTTGACGCCGGGCGGCGGGGACGCCGGGCGCGGGGACTCCGGGCGGCGGGGACTCCGGGCGGGGATTCCGGGCGCGGGGACTCCGGGCGGGGTGGGACGCCGGGCGCTGCGGGGACTCAGGGCGGGGTGGGACGCCGGGCGGGGACTCCTGGCGCGGCGGTGACTCCGGGGGGGGCGCCGGGCGGCGGGGACTCCGGGCGGGGTGGGGCGCCGGGCGGCGGAGACGCCGGGCGGGGGACGCCGGGCGGGGGACGCCGGGCGGGGATTCCGGGCGGGGTGGGACTCCGGGCGGTAGAGACGCCGGGCGGCGGGCCGTCCGGATCAGGCGGGAAGGATCGGCCGGTTCTCGTAGAACGTCTGGAGCACGACGGTCGTCCGCGTGTTCACCGAGGCGGCGAGGCGGATGTCGCGGATCAGCGACTCGAGGTGGCGCGGCGAGCTCACCCGGACGAACAGGATGTAACTGGCGTCGCCGGCGATCGAGTGGCACGCCTCGATCTCGGCGAGGTGCTCGAGCATCTCGGGGGCGTTGTCGGGCTGCGCGGGGTCGAGGGGGGTGATCTCGATGAAGGCCGAGAGCGGCTTGCCCACAGCCTCGGCGTCGACGACGGCGCGGTAGCCGGTGATGACGCCGCGCGACTCGAGCCGACGCAGCCGCGTCTGGACGGCGGAGACGGAGAGCCCTGCGGCGGTCGACAGCTCGGCGAGCGTCGCTCGCGCGTTCAGCGAGACCTCGCGCACGATCACCGCGTCGATGGAGTCGTCGATCGACGCGGTGCTCGGGGTCTCCTCGGGACTCAGCATGGTCCGACCCTACCAATCCACCGACCTCCGACAGGAAGTCTTCCTGTCGGAGGGATGAAGCACAGGAAGTTCTCCCGTAGACTTGGCCGCAAGCCCATCCAGGATCGGAGGTTCACCATGCCCAGCAGCCCCACGTCGATGACGAAGGCGATCGTCGGCGAGCCCGAGGTCGTGGAGGACGCCCGCGCCTCCGTCGACGGCGTCGAGACCTCCTCGGCCTGGATCTCGCTCAAGACGGCCGCCACCTCGCTGCAGGCGCTGCAGATCAAGGACGGCTCGGTGCCCGAGGCATCCGATCATCCGGCCGCCCGCGAGCACGTCCGCACGATCGTCGCGGCGATCGTGGAGCTCGCTCCGCGCTTCCCGCACGACGCGGAGTACCTCGCCGCGAGCGTCCGCGACTTCGAGCGCTGGGCGGAGGGCGGCTTCGGCGTGCCCGACTTCCTCGACTCGCTGGTCGCCTTCCAGCCGCAGCGACACCGCGTCGACGGCATCCGTCACCTCGTCGTGTTCCCGATGTACACGCAGAACGGCTCGTCGGACCGCTTCGTCGAGGCGGTGCTCGTCGAGGTGATCTGGCCGGAGTTCATTGCGGAGCTCGAGACCGAGTACACGAACAAGCTCTTCGTTTCGCTGCGGTTCCTCGACTTCACGCCCGGCTACGACACCAACTCGGCCGTGCTGTTCCCCGAGACGGTCGCGATGCGCGAGATCCCGCCGTTCACCTGGGGGGCGATCTTCCAGGACCGCGAGGCCGCGCGCTACCGGCGCGTGGTGCGCGCGGCAGCAGAGGTCACGAAGCTCGAGCTGCCCGCCGACGCGGCGCGCATGCTCGACGACCAGGCGCTCACGGAGAAGACCTTCGTGATGTGGGACATCATCCACGACCGCACGCACATGCGCGGCGACCTGCCGTTCGACCCGTTCATGATCAAGCAGCGGATGCCGTACTTCCTGTACTCGCTGGAAGAGCTCCGGTGCGACCTGACGGCGTTCCGCGAGTGCGTCGCGATCACGTCCCGCCTGCGGGCGCGCGTCGACGCCGGCGAGGTGCTGGACGCCGCCGAGGCAGAGATGCTCGAGCACGCGGTGCTCGTCCAGTACGCGGTGATCTTCGACCGGATCTTCCGCTTCTCGATCACCGGTTCGCGCGTGCGCAACTACGACGGGCTCGGGGGTCAGCTGCTGTTCGCCTGGCTGCACCAGCGCGGCGTGCTGCACTGGACCGACACGTCGCTCGCGTTCGACTGGCCCGAGGTCCCCGCCGCGGTCGTCGCCTTGGCCGACGCGATCGACGAGCTCTACTGGCGCTCGATCGACCGGCCGAAGGTCGCGCACTGGCTCGCCGCGTACGACCTCGTGCGCGGCACGCTCACGCCGAACCCGGCGTCGGTGTGGGCCCGCGGCCTGTCCGACGAGATCCTCGCCGGACCCCCGAAGGGCTACACCGACGCGGTCATGGACGACGAGTTCCCGCTCTCGATGTTCTTCGAGGCGCTCGACAAGAAGATGAAGCCGGTCATCGAGTCGACGACGGGCATCACCGGCGCCGATGCCTGACGACGTCACGCGCAGCGTCGAGGGACGGCTCGTCCTGATCGCGGGCGCGACCAGCGCCTCCGGCCTCGCGGCGGCCCGCGTCCTGGCGTCGGCCGGGGCGCGGGTCGTCGCCGTCGGCCGGGATGCCGCGAAGCTCGACGAGCTCGCGGCGGCCGTGCCGGGCATCCGCACCGAGGCGTGCGACCTGACCGACGAGGCCGACGTGGCCGGTCTGGCCGAGCGCGTGCACGCTGCCGACGGCCGGGTCGACGGCATCCTGCATCTCGTCGGCGGGTGGCGCGGCGGCGGCGGACTCGCCGGGCAGACCGAGGCCGACTACCGCTTCCTGGAAGGTTCGTTCTCCGCGCTGCGGCACGTCAGCCGCGCCTTCGACGCCGACCTCCGCGCCTCGAGCGCCGGCCGGCTCGCGGTGGTGTCTTCGACGGCGGTGGCCCGTCCCCTCGCGGGAGGCGCCAACTACGCAGCGGTCAAGGCGGCGACCGAGGCGTGGACGCGCGCGGTCGCGCAGGGCTTCGCCAAGGCGGCCCGGGATGCCGGCACCCCGCCGGCCGCGGCATCCGTCGTCTTCCGGGTCAAGGCGCTCTCCGGGCTCGAGGACGCCCTCGCGCAGCGGTTCGCCGGCCTGTGGGCGGCAGATGCGGCCGAGGGGAACGACACGATCGTCGAGCTGACCGACCCCGCGCAATAGACAGCCAGGACACCGGACTGCGCGGCGCCGACGCGTACCGTATTCAGGCTCCGCACGCTCGACGGCGCGGCCCGCCCGCATGAATCCGGGATCCCTGATCCCGACCCCGACCGCTCATGCTGAGTTGTGACACGCAGCTAGATTGGAACACCGTGACCACGATCCACGACCCGAACCTCCGCGGCTTCGCCTCCGACAACTACTCCGGCATCCACCCCGAGGTGCTCGCGGCCATCGCCGCCGCCAACGACGGCCACCAGGTGGCCTACGGCGAGGACGTGTACACAGAGCGGCTGCAGGACGTCATGGCCCGTCACTTCGGCGACGGCGTCGAGGCGTACCCCGTGTTCAACGGCACCGGGGCGAACGTCGTGGGCCTGCAGTCGATGCTCCCCCGCTGGGGCGCCGTGATCGCGGCGACGACGGCGCACATCAACGTCGACGAGGGCGGGGCGCCGGAGCGCGTCGGCGGCATCAAGATCCTCAACGTCCCGACCGACGACGGCAAGCTCACCCCCGAGCTCATCGACCGCGAGGCGTGGGGCTGGGGCGACGAGCACCGCGCGCAGCCGCTCGTGGTGTCCATCACGCAGTCGACCGAGCTCGGCACGCTCTACACGCCCGACGAGCTCCGCACGATCGCCGACCACGTCCACGGGCACGGCATGCGCCTCCACATGGACGGCTCGCGCATCTCGAACGCGGCCGCATCCCTCGGAGTCCCCCTGGCGGCGATCACCCGTGACGTCGGCGTCGACGTGCTCAGCTTCGGCGGCACCAAGAACGGGGCGATGCTCGGCGAGGCGATCGTCGTGCTCAACCCCGAGGCATCCCAGGGACTCACGTACCTGCGCAAGCTCGACATGCAGCTCTCGTCGAAGATGCGGTTCGTGTCGGCCCAGCTCGTGGCGCTGCTCGAGGGCGACCTGTGGCTGCGCAACGCGTCGCACTCCAACGCGATGGCGCAGCGTCTGCGCACGGGCGTCGAGGCCGGCCTCGCCGACGGGTCGATCCGGGGCGTGGCGTTCACCCAGCCGACGCAGGCGAACGGCGTCTTCGCGACCCTTCCCGACGGAGTCGCCGATCGACTGCGCGAGTCGTTCCGCTTCTACGACTGGGATGCCGCGAGGAACGAGGTCCGGTGGATGTGCGCGTTCGACACCTCCGAGAACGACATCGACGCGTTCCTCGCGGCGATCGCGCGCGAGACCACGCGCGACTGACGGCTTTCGTGCGGCGGCGGCGCCCGACCGCTCCGACGACGAAGGGGATCCTCGCACCCGATGCGAGGATCCCCTTCCGTTCGTGCGCGGGGCTCAGCCTTCGACGCGCTCGAGCTCCTCGCCGGCCTCGGAACCATCCGAGCCCTCGGCCGCCTGCTCGCCCTCACCGGCCTCGGAACCATCCGAGCCCTCGGCCGCCTGCTCTCCCTCGCCGGCCTCGGAGCCCTCGGCGATCTCGGAAACCTCGGCGGTCTCGGAATCCTCGGCCGTCTCCGCCGGAGCGTCCTCAGCGGCCTCGGCCGCGGCATCCTGCGCCTCGTGCTCGGCGTCGACGTCTTCGGAGTGGAGCACGTGCTCGATCGGCGCGGCGTCGTCGAGGGTGTCGACCACCGGCTGCGCGGACGAGTCCGACAGGTCGAGCGGCGCGGCGGGACGGATGAGATCCTTGACCTCGGCCATGAAGCTCGTCAGCTGGTGCTGCTGCCAGCGCAGCGTGCGGGTGCGGTCCTCGGCGTCGCGGAGAACGGCCTGCGAGTGGGTCGTGACGAGGTCGATGATCTGCTGCGCCTTGGCACGGGCCTGGTCGAGCTGCTCGCGGGCGCGGACGTTCGCGTCGGCCTCGACCTGCTGCGCCTGCGCTCGCACGAGGCGCTCGAAGTCGTCGGCCTTCGCCGACACGCGCTGAGCGTGCTCGAGCGATGCCGCGACCTGGTCGTTGGCGTCCTGCGTGATGCGCTCGGCGTGCGCGACGGCCTGGTTGTGGAGCACGAGGAACTCCTGCTGCGCGTCGTCCTGGCGACGGGTGAGGGATGCCTCGAACTCGAGGGCGCGCACGCGCAGCTCGCGGACGGCCTCCTCGGCCTCGGAGCGCGAGTGCGCGGTCTCACGCGCCACCATCGAGCGCAGCGTCGCGACGCCCTTCTCCGCCTCCGAGCGGATGGCGGCAGCCTCGCGCTCGGCCTGGGAGACCTTCTCGGCGGCGTGCGCGGCCTCGCGCTCGATGCGGGCCTGATGCGCGGTCAGCTCGGTCTCGATGCGCAGGCGCGTCTGCTGCGCCTCGCTCTGTGCCTGCGAGACGATCGCCTCCGCCTCGACCTTCGCGTCCTTGCGGCGGTTCTCGATCTCCTCGAGGGCGGCCGCGAGGAGGCGCTCGCCCTGGACCGTGGCGTTGCGGAGCACGACGCCTGCCTGGTCCTCGGCGACGCGCAGGATCTCCTCGAACTGCGGGCGGTTCGGCGACGACGACTCCTCGGTCGCGCTGACGAGCTCCTCGGTGAGCGCCTGCACGCGGTGCTCGGCCGAAGCGAGCTTCGCCTGCGCTGCGGAGAGCTCGGACTCCAGTCGCGCCACGGCGTCGCGGTCGCGGGAGCCGGCCTCGGCGACCTCGGACTCGAGACGCGCGAGCGCCTCCTCGCGCTGCGCGGTCGCGGCGGCGAGCTCGGACTCGAGGCGCTCGGCCTTCTCCCGGCTCTGCGACACGGCGGCGCCGGCGCGGCGCTGGTTCTGCTTCAGAAGCGCGACCTGCTCGCTCGCGGCACGCACGCGCGCGTTGAGGCCGGCGATCGCGGTGTCGACCTCGTCCTTGTCGTAGCCGCGGAAGGCAGTGGTGAAAGCGGCCTCGGCCGGCGTGGCCGCAGCGGTCGCGCTGCTGCTGCTGCCGATCAGCCGGTCGAACGGGTGGGTGCTGGTGTCTTCGGCCGCGTCATTACGGGCGGGCGAGGCGTTGTCGGACATCGGGTGTCTCCGCTTCTTCGGATGCGGTGTCGTCGAGCATCGGGGGGCGGAGGCGGCGTCCCGGATCCTCGTGCCGGCGGCGGGTGCTTTCGGCGGCGGCGGAGATCACGGGTGGGACGACGCCCTCAGCGACACCAGGGGGTTCGGGGCGCAGGAATCTGCGGCTCGGGCACGTGAAGAATACCTCCCCGACCTGTGTGTCAGGCATGCGACGGATGCACCGTGTGGACAGAGCCGTCCGGAAGGGCGCGAACGCGAACGCAGGGCGCGGGCACCCCCTCCGCGGCCCCTGAGTCACTCCCCTTCGAGCCAGCTCCGGTAGGCCTCGAAGGAGTATTCCCGGCCGAGGAACGCCTCGACGAGATCGCGCGCGTCGCGCGACCCGCCGGGCTCGAGGATCTCGCGACGGTAGCGATGCGCGGTCTCCTCGTCCATCAGCCCGTCGTCGAAGGCCGACAGCAGGTCGCGAGCGATCACCAGGCTCCACTGGTACGTGTAGTAGCAGGCGCCGTACCCGGTCAGGTGGCCGAATCCCGCGTAGGGGTGGAGCCCGGGCAGTGGCTGCACCGGGCTGGTCGTGGCGTAGAGCCGCTCCGTCTCGGCCTGAAGGTCTGCCGGGCGGTCGGCGTGCAGGTGGTACGAGACGTTCGCGTGCCCCAGCTGGCGCCGGACCTCCAGCGCGCGGCCGAACGCGTCGGCCACCCGCATCCTCTCCACGAGCGCGGCCGGGATCGGCTCGCCCGCGGCGTTCGCCGTGAAGGAGCCGAGGACGTCGGCGTCCCACGCCCACTCCTCGAGGAGCTGGCTCGGGGCCTCGACGAAGTCCCATTCGGTGGCGACCCCGCTGAAGCGCACCCACCGGTGGTCGCCGCCGAGGATGTCGTGCACGAGGTGCCCGAACTCGTGGAAGTAGGTCACGACCTCGTCGTGCTCCAGGAGCCCGCGCGAGAAGTTGCACAGGAGCACGGCCTCCGGCAGCGAGCGGCCCGTGACACCGGGAGCGAGCGGGAAGCACGCGGCGTGGTTGAACTTTCCGTCACGCGGGTGCAGGTCGAGGTGGATGCGGCCGATCCGCACGCCGTCGCGGACGACGTCGAAGCTCGAGACGTCCTCATGCCACGTCGGCACATCGACGGGCACGTACTCGACGCCCAGCAGTCGGGCCGTCACGTCGAGCACTCCGCGCTTGACCCGGTCGAACGGGAAGTAGGAGCGCACCAGCTGCGCGTCGACGTCGTACTCCTCGCGCTTGAGCGCGCTCAGCAGGTACCAGAAATCGGCGATCGTCACGGGTCCGGCATCGGGGATGTCGCGGCGCAGCCGCTCCTCGAGCCGTGCGTACTCCGCGGCGGCGGCATCGGCGGACGCGGCATCCAGTCTCGACAGGAAGGCGAGGATCCCGGCACCCGAGCCGATCATGCGCGTCTCGGTCTCGTAGTCCGCCCAGCCGCCGAAGCCGAGCAGCTCGGCGCGCTCGGCGCGCACCGCGAGGAGCTCCGCGAGGACGGCATCGTTGTCCGGCCAGGCGAGGTCGTTGTAGGCGCTGAGCAGCGCGATGCGGGTGTCGCGGTCGGACGCGTATTCGCGCACCGGCATGAGGTCGGTGTACTCGGTCGTGAGGGTCACGCGCCCGTCGGCGTCGACGGGGTGGGCGTCGACGAAGTCCTGCGGGAGACCGGCGAGCCCAGCGGCAGGCACGGTGATCTCGCGGCGGCCGTCGCGCACGTTCCGCGAGAAGGTCAGCGACAGCTCGGTATCGCGGTCCGTCAGGGCGCGGACGCGCTCGCGGGCGTCGTCGTCGAGGTCGACGCCCCCGCGGCGGAAGTCGCGGAGCAGGTGGGCGAGGAGCCGCGCGGCGGCGTCGTCGAGGCCGGTGGCGTCGGCATCCGCGAAGACCGCCCACAGCTCGCGATCGAGCAGTCGTGAGCTGCTGAGCGCCTCGACGGCCTGCACCTGCGCCTCGGCGGCCTCGCGCACGGCCGGGTCGGGGTGCGCCTCGCTGAGCAGGTATGCCCCGCTCAGCGCCTCGGCGAGCGCGATCTCGGTGTCGTTCCACAACTCGAGCAGCGCGACCGTGGAGAGGTCGTGCGCGCCTTTCAGCTCCGCGTCGATCCGGGCGACGCGCGCGATCCGTTCGGCCGGCCTGTCTGACGCGAAGGCGAGCCATCCCTCCGCGTCGGTCGGGAAGGACAGAGGTTCGAGGGCGTCCGTGCTCACCCGACGAGCCTACGACGCGGGCCCGTCAGCGCAGTGCGCCGACGCTCGCCAGTGCCAGGCGCACGAGCGTGCCGCGGCCGCCCTCCATCTCGGCCGAGAGGGCGTCGGATGCCGCTTCCTCCGGCTTCAGCCATGTGACCTCGAGCGCGTCCTGACGCGGCTCGCACGTGCCGGTCACGGGTACGACGAAGGCGAGCGAGACGGCGTGCTGGCGGTCGTCGTGGAACGCGCTCATCCCCGGGAGCGGGAAGTACTCGGCGACCGTGAACGGCGTCGGCTGCGGCGGGAGGAGCGGGAAGGCCATCGGACCGAGATCGTTCTCGACGTGACGGAAGAGCGCGTCGCGCACGGTCTCGCCGTAGCGGACGCGGCCGGAGACGAGGGTGCGCGTCATCTCGCCGAGCGGCGTCGCGCGCAGCAGGATCCCGACCTCCGTGACGGCGCCGACCCCGTCGGTGCGCACGGGGAGCGCCTCGACGTACAGCATCGGCAGCCGGCGACGGGCCTCGGCGAGCTCGACGTCGCTCAGCCAGCCGGGGTTCCCGGCGGCCTCCGGCGACGGCGACCCGAAGGATCCGTCGCCCAGCGGCCGTCCCCCTGTGCCGAACGACGCGCCGACGCCGCCGAGCGGATCACGGGGCGTGCCGTCGTCGTCGCGCTCGTTGGGGTCGGGGTCGGGGGTGCGGACCGGCATGGTTCCTGTATACCCCAGCGCGGGCGCGCACACCGAGGAACGGGCGCGAGGTCTCGCCTCGAGGCGCGTCGCTCAGCCGGCGACGGGCGCGGGCACCGACTCGATGAGCCGCCGCGTGTACGCGTGGGACGGCGCGGCGAGCAGCTGTGCCGTCGCACCGCGTTCGACGATCTCGCCGTGGCGCATGACCACGGTCTCGTCGCACACCCGCCGGACGACGGCGAGGTCGTGGCTGATGAAGAGCAGCGTGAGTCCGCGATCTCGCCGCACCTCCGCGACGACGTCGAGCACCTGCGCCTGCACCGACACGTCGAGCGCGCTGGTCGCCTCGTCCATCACGAGCAGGTCCGGCCCCACCGCGAGCGCCCGGGCGATCGCGACGCGCTGCCGCTGGCCGCCCGACAGGGTGCGGGGCCGAGCGGCTGCGTGCTTCTCCTCGAGCCCGACCGACTCGAGGAGCGTGACGACGCGGGCGCGGGCATCCGCCGTCGTCAGCGTCGCGTGCAGGCGCAGCGCGTCCTCGATCGCACGACCGGCCGTGATCCGCGGGTCGAGCGAGAGGTACGGGTCCTGGAACACCATCTGCACGCTGCGGGCGCGGGCGAGGCGCTCGGCGCGTGAGCGCGGGAGCGCGGTTCGCTCGCCGCCTCCGATGCGGATGTCGCCCTCATCGGGCTGCTCGAGGCCGACGATCATGCGTGCGAGGGTCGACTTGCCCGATCCTGACTCGCCCACGACCGCGAGCGCCGCGCCGGGTGCGATCTCGATCGACACGTCGCGGACGGCGGCGACCGGAGGCTTCCCCCGACGGTGGTACGTCTTCGAGACGCCCCGCGCGACGAGCTGGGGCTCCGCGCCTGCGGGAGCGGCCGACGCGACCGGACCGATCGTCCCCGTGAGGGTGGGGGTCGTCGCGACGAGGCGCTGGGTGTACTCCGCCTTCGGGTGCCGGAACACCGTGGCCGCTTCCCCCTCCTCGACGACGCTGCCGGCCCGCATGACCACGACACGATCGCACAGGGATGCCGCGAGGTTGAGGTCGTGCGTGATGAAGAGCATCCCCATCCCGCGCGCGTCGCGGAGGTCGCCGAGCAAGGCGATGATGTCGGCCTGGGTCGTCACGTCGAGCGCGGTCGTCGGCTCGTCGCAGACGAGCAGCCGGGGGTCGCTCGTCAGCGCGCCCGCGATCATCACGCGCTGCAGCATCCCGCCGGAGAGCTCGTGGGGGAACTGGCGCAGGTGCTCCTCGGGCCGCGGCAGGCCGACGGCCTCGAGCAGCTCGAGAGCCCGCCCCCTCGCGCGCGCCGCGGGCCATCCCTCGCACAGCCGCAGCGACTCGGTCATGTGGTCGCCGATCGTGCGCATCGGGTTGATGCCGGCCCGCGGATCCTGGAAGACCATCGCGGCGCGATGCCGGCGCAGGTCGAGCAGCTCGCCCGTGCGCGCGGCGAGCACCTCGCGTCCTTCGACGAGGACCGATCCGTCGGTGCCCGCGCGGTCGGGGAGGAGGCCGAGCACCGCGCGGGCGGTCAGGGACTTGCCCGACCCGGACTCGCCCACGAGCCCGACGGTCTCCCCCGCCGCGACCGACAGGGAGATCCCGCGCAGCAGCGCGGTGCCGTCGGGGAGTCGGATGCCGAGCCCCTCGATCTCGAGCAGGCTCATGACGCTCTCCCTCCGACTCGGCGGGAGAGCTCCTCGCCGACGATGTTGACGGCGACGACGACGATCACGACCGCGACCGCCGGCACGAGCGCAGGCAGGAAGTACCCGCCGACGAGCCCCGGCTGCGCCTCGTTGATCATCGATCCCCAGTCCGGGGTCGGCGGCTGCACGCCGAGCCCCAGGAACGACAGCGCCGCGAGCTCGGCGAGGACGTAGCCGAAGTTCAGGGTGGACTGCGCGCCGACGACGGGTGTGACGTTGGGCAGCACCCGCCGGGCGGCGATCCACGGTCCCGAGAAGCCCTGCACCCGGTACGCCGAGACGTACGGCCGGTGCTTCTCCGAGGTGACGAGCGTTCGCGTCAGACGTGCGACGAACGGGATGTACGCGATGGTCATGGCGATCACGGGGGCGACGAGGCCCTTGCCGAAGAGGGCGACGGCCATGATCGCGATGAGCAGCGACGGGAAGGCGAACACCACGTCGAACAGGCGTGCGAGGGCGGCGTCGAGCCATCCGCCCCGCCAGCCGGCGACGAGGCCCAGCAGGGCGCCGAGCACGGTCGACAGCAGCACGACGAGGAGCGGGCCGAGCAGCGCCGTGCGGGCGCCGAAGATGAGGCGGCTCAGGATGTCGCGCCCCAGCGCGTCGGTGCCGAGCCAGTGCGCCGGGCTCGGGCCGGCGTGCACGGCCGCGAAGTCGACGGCGTCCGGGTCGTAGGGTGCGAGGAATGGCGCGAACACGGCGGCGAGCGCGAAGGCCGCGAGCACGCCGACGGCGACCCACAGCACCAGATCGCCGCGGGCGGCCCGGGATGTGCGCAGCACGCGCATCGCGAGCGTGGGGGTGGGCGTGGTCATCGGGCACCCGCTCCCGCCGCCGTGCGCGGATCGATCCACGGCTCGAGCACGTCGACGACGGCGTTGACGAGCACGAACGCCGTGACGATGAGGAGGACGATCGCCTGCACGACCGGGAAGTCCAGGCGATCGACGGACTGCACGAGCAGCGACCCGATGCCGGCCAGGCCGAACGCGGCCTCGACGATCGAGCTGGCCACGAGAAGACCCGCGACCAGGAGTCCGCTGACCGTCAGGATCGGCCACAGCGCGTTGCGGAACACGTGCCGCCGCACGACGGTGCCGCGACGGATGCCCCGGCTCGTCGCCACCTCGACGTGCTCGCGGTCGAGCTGCTCGACCATCGCCGAGCGGGTGACCTTGCCGACGAGCACGGTGAACACGATCGCGAGCGCCGTCGCCGGCAGCACGAGGTGGTAGAGCTGGTCGAAGAACCCCTCGCCGGCGCCGAACGACGGGAACCAGCCGAGCTGGACCGCGAACACCGCGATGAGGACGATCGAGCCGACGAACGACGGGATCGCGCCGAGGATCGTCAGCCCGATCAGCACGGCCCGGTCGAGCGCCCTCCCCTGGCTCACCGCGGCGAGGGCGCCTGCGGCGATCCCGACGACCGCGATCATCGTGCCCGCCATGACGACGAGCATCAGGGTGACCGGCAGCCGATCCCCGATCACCGTCGTGACGTCCTGGCGGAACTGCAGCGAGCGTCCGAAGTCGCCGTGCAGCACCCCGGTCACCCAGTTCAGGTACTGCTGCCACGGCGGCAGGTCGAGCCCGTACATCGCCGTGACCTCGGCGACCGCCTCGGGGCTGGGCTTGCGACCGCGCAGCAGGAACTGCACGGGATCCCCCGGCACCAGGAAGCGGGAGAAGAAGACGAGGAGCGAGGCGAGGAAGAGGGTGAGCAGGAGCCCGCCCAGCTTCCCCGCGACGCGACGTGCTGCGATCATGTCCGGCCGTTCGGGGTGGAGGAGGCGACGGCCGGCGCTACCGCGCGCCGACGGTCGCCGCCCACGGGTAGTAGAGGAAGGCGATCGAGGGGGCGACGCCGGTGATGCGCTCGCCGACGAACACCGACATCGGCGCGGTGTAGATCGGCAGCCACGGCAGCTGCTCGTTCGCGATCTGCTGCGCCTTGGCCGTCTCGGCGTTGCGCTCCTCGGCATCCTTCATGCCCGACGCCGCGGTGACGATCTCGTCGAACTCCGGATCGCTCCACCCGCCGTAGTTGCTGAACTCCCCCGTGCGCAGCACGCTGTACATCTCGAGCGGGTCGGGGCTGGAGAGGTACCAGTTCGTGTAGAAGAGGTCGATGCCCTCCCGCGCGCTCGGGTCGGAGAAGAGCGCCGTGTACGCACCGGGGGTCACGGTCTCGATCGTGGCGGTGAGGCCGATCGACTCCGCGGCGGCGGCCGTGGCCTGGGCGAGCATCGTCACGTCGGGTCCGAGCGGCGCGGTGGCGATCACGATCTCGCCGCCTGCGGCGCCGGCCTCCTCGACGAGCGCCTTCGCCGCCTCGACGTCGTACGGGTACGACTCGATGTCGTCGAACGCCGTGGTGCGGGTCGCGTCGTCCGCCGCGCCCCACACCGACTCGGTGGTGAGCACGTCGGTGACCTCGCCGACGCCCTCGGCCGCGGCATCCACGATCCCCTGCCGGTCGAGCGCCATGAGCAGGGCCTTGCGCACCCGGAGATCGCCGAGCGGGCCTTCGAGGTCGCTCACGACGAGGCTCGAGACCGCCGACGTGAGACCGAAGTACAGGTCGCCGTCCGACGAGTCCTGCAGCTGCCGGTACGAGGCAGGCGGGATCATCCACGACCCGTCCACGTCGCCCGACTTCAGTGCGTTGACGCGCGCGTTCGCATCGGTCATGAAGAGGAACTCGACCTCGCCCGCGCGGGCCGCGAGCTCCGGGTCCCAGTAGTCGTCGTAGCGCGTCAGTGTGATCGACTCGCCCGACTTCCACTCGGCGAGCTCGAACGGCCCGGTGCAGTTCACTCCGCCGGTCGAGTTGCCGTAGTCAGCGCCGGCGGCGGCGAGCGCGGCCGCCGACTCGATGACGCCGGCTGATCCGCCCATGGAGAGCGCGAACTGCACGTCGGGGACCGCGGTGGTGACCGTCACCTCACGGTCGCCGGTCTGCTCGATCGAGACGACGTTCTGGTACACCGAGTACCAGAACGAGCCCACCGCCGGATCGAGGTGGCGGCTGAGCGAGGCGACCACGTCGGCGGCCGTGAGGGGCGTGCCGTCGTGGAAGGTGACCCCGTCGCGGATCGTGAAGACCGACGTCGTCGGAGTCGGGTTCTCCCACGATTCGGCGAGCCCCGGGCCGAGGGTGTAGTCGGGGTTCAGCCGCAGGAGCGACTCGCACACGTTCGCGAGCACCTGGTTGTCGGCGTAGTCGAACGCGTAGGCGTAGTCGAGGGAGAACGGCTCGGCGTACGACGCCCACGAGAACGAGTCGATGTCGCCCGAGGGATCCGCGGTCGTCTCGGTGAGCTCCCATTCGACGGGGCCGTCGGCGGGCGCGGCGGGCGCGCACGCGCTGAGAGCCAGAGCGGATGCCGCGATCCCCGCGGCGAGTGCGAGCGAGCGTGGTGCGGTGGAGCGGATCATGCGAAGTCCCTTTCCCTGGCGGCGGTGCGGTCGTAGGCGGGCCGGCCCTGGATCCATGTGGAGTCGACGGTGGCGAGGTGGATGTCCTCCTCCGGAAGGGAGAAGGGGTCGGGGGAGAGCACGACGAGGTTCGCGAGGTACCCCTCGCGAATGTGCCCGGTGTCGTGGTCGCGGTGGTTCACGTACGCGGATCCCGACGTGTAGGCGGTCATCGCGGTGACGAGGTCGAGTCGCTGGTGGGCGCCGCCCAGCGGCGGCCGATCGCTGCCCGGGTAGGCGCGGTTGACCGCGATGTGGATGGCGTCGATCGGGTCGGCGCTCGAGACGGGCCAGTCGCTCCCCGCGGCGAGGCGGGCGCCTGCTCGAGCCAGGTCGCCGAACGGGTACTGCCGCGCCTCGGCACCGTCGCGCAGGAACGGCAGGGTCAGCTCGTCCAGCTGCGCCTCGTGCGTCGCCCACAGCGCCTGCATGTTCGCGACGGCGTCGGCGTCGGCGAACCGCGGAACGTCGGCCTCGTCGACGACCTGGAGATGTGCGAGGTGATGGCGCGCATCGCTCGGGCCGTTCGCGGCGCGCGCGGCGGCGACGGCGTCGAGCGCCTCGCGGACCGCCCGATCGCCCAGCGCGTGGAAGTGCACCTGCATCCCGGCGGCGTCGAGCGCGGTGACGGCGGCCGCGACGAGCGCCGGGTCGACGAACGACAGTCCGCAGTTGTGGGTCGCGTGACCATCGGCGTCCTTGTACGGCGTGAGCATCGCGGCCGTCTGGTTCTCGGCGACGCCGTCGACCATGATCTTCGTCGCGCCGATCGTGAGCCTCGACGCGGGGACGAGGGCCTCGATCGCGTCGCGCCGCGCCGTCATGTGCTCGACCTGCTCGAGCCCGCCGTCGCGCTCCCACCACTGCGCCCCTGTGACATGCACCTGCAGGCGCCCCTCGCGGACGGCGCGGAGGTAGGCGTCGAGGGGGTCGGCGATGATCGAGATCGCCCCGACTGCGGCATCCTGCCAGCCGGTGATCCCGAGGGCGATGAGCTTCTCCTGCGCGGCGAGCAGGCCGCGGTAGGCGAGCTCGGAGTCGTGCGGGGGCCGCACCCCGGTGAACAGCTCGCCGGCGCCCTCGTGGAAGGTGCCCGCCGGAGTGCCGTCGGCCTCGCGCTCGATGCGCCCGTCGACCGGATCCGAAGTGTCTGCGTCGATCCGGGCGAGGGCGATCGCCGTCGTGTTCGCCCACGTGCTGTGGTGGTCGCGGCTGAGGAGCAGGACCGGCCGATCGGGCACCACCGCGTCGAGCAGCCCCCGCAGGGGGGCGCCGCCGGGGAAGTGGTCCATCGACCATCCGCCGCCGAGGATCCACGGCTCATCGGGGTTCTCGTCGGCGTAGCGTCGCACGCGCTCGACGGCGTCCGCGGCATCCTCCGCCTCACTGAGGTCGCACTGCAGCAGCTCCATTCCGCCGCCGACGGGGTGGATGTGCGCGTCCTGGAATCCGGGCGCCAGGAGCGCGCCGTCGAGGTCCACGACCCGCGTCTCCGGTCCGACGAGCTCGGCGATCGCGGCGTCGGGCACGATCGCGGCGATGCGCTCGCCGACGACGGCGACGCTCATGCCCGTCAGGGGTTCGCCGGATCCGGTGAACACGCGTCCGCCGGTGAACAGGACTTCCGCAACGGCCATCGCCGCCTCGCTTCCTCGCTGAGATCGATGCTTGCTGCGGGGGAGACTATGCCGGTGACAACAGTAGTGTCAACACTGTTGACTGAACTGTTGCGGACTCGGATAAGGTGGAGCCGAATCAGCCGGGGCGGACCCGGCCCGGAGAGGCGACGATGGCGAACGACGGCGCGCGGGGCGCAACGGCGGCCAGGAAGCCGCGCCTGGACCGGCAGACGATCGTCGCCGGCGCGCTCGAGCTCGCCGAGACGCCGGGAGTCGCCGTCATCTCGTTCCGCGAGCTCGGCGCGCACCTCGGCGTCGACCCGACGGCGATGTACCGGCACTTCCGCAGCAAGGACGAGCTGAACGCCGCTCTCCTGGAGCAGCTCACCGAGCAGGCGCTCGCCCGAGTGACTGCCCCGCCCGAGGACTGGCGCGACCGCCTTCGCCAGCTCGCCCACGCGACGCTGACGGAGTTCGAGCGCTACCCGGCGATCGGCGTCGAGGCGATGTCGATCACCACGCACGGCGCCGCCGAACGGCGCGCGATCGAGCTGATGCTCGACGCGTTCTCGCGTGCCGGCCTCGACGGCGAGGACCTCGTGCGCCACTACGCGCTGCTCGCTCTGCACTCGCTCGCCGGCGCAGCGAACATGGCCCGCGCCCGCATCGAGCGCGGATCGGACCCCGAGGTCGCCGAAACGTGGCTCGACCGGCCGATCCTCGCCGATCCCCGCGAGTTCCCGCTGCTCGCCGCGCACGCCGGGGAGCTGGCGGCGCTCCAGGACCGCGAGCTGTTCGCGGCCGGCGTCGAGCTCGTGATCGAGTCCGCCGAACGAGCCGCCCTCGCACGCTGACCCGAGGAGAGTGCGCCGTCCGCACGAGGCGCGGCAGGATGGAGCCGTGAGCATCCACCCGCCCCTCGACGCCGACGCCGTGCTGTGGTCCGCCGGACCGGCCGAGCGAGAGGGCCGTCCGCTGCTGGTGCTGCTCCACGGCTACGGTGCCGACGAGCGCGACCTGTTCGGGCTCGTGCCCTATCTGCCGCCCGAGTTCACGGTCGCCGCGGTGCGCGCGCCGCTCGCACCCCCCTTCCCCGCCCCGGGCTACTCCTGGTATCCGATCGAGGGGCTGGACGGCCGCGACCCCGTGCACACCACCGCCGCGGCCTCCCGGCTCCTCGAATGGACGGATGCCGCGGCATCCGCCCACCCGTCCGTCGGGCTGCTCGGCTTCTCGCAGGGTGCCGCCGTCGCGCTGCAGGCGATGCGTCTCGACCCGCAGCGCTTCGCCTTCGCGGTGAACCTCTCGGGCTACGCGACCCCTGGCGACCTCCCCGGCGATGCCGAGCTCGCGGAGCTCCGGCCGCCGGTGTTCTGGGGACGCGGGACCAACGACGACGTCATCCCCGGGTTCCTCGTCGACCACACGACGCAGTGGCTTCCCGGATACGCCGACCTGAGCGGGCGGGTCTACCCCGGCCTCACGCACAGCGTGTCGGAGCAGGAGCTGGCCGACGTCCGGGTGTTCCTCGACAAGCGGCTCGAGGCCCTGCGGGACGGCGACCCGACCTAGGGCGTCGCCGATTCGTGGAGAGATCTCCCAGCACAGCAGGCCGAGGCATCCGCTATCGTGGCTCCTGGCCTTGTCCCCTCTGTGAGGAACTCCCTTGAAGCTGATCGTCGCGACCGCGCTGTAATCGCGCTGCTCCGTCGATCCCTCGACGTGCCAGCGCTTCCGATTCCGCGCTGACCGTCGATCCTGCCGCTTCCTCCTCGGCTTCTGCCGGCCCATCCGCCGGCGTCGGGCGATTCGCGGCATCCGGTGTCAGCGCATTCCGACACCACGGAGGCCCTCATGACCGCTCATACCCTCACCCCGTCCGTCCTCCTCGACCGCGTCTCGTTCGCGTGGCAGGACGGCACCCCCGCACTGACGGAGATCTCCGGCGCGTTCGGCGCCGGCCGCACCGGCCTCGTCGGCCGCAACGGCTCCGGCAAGTCCACGCTGCTCCGGCTCATCGCCGGGGAGCTCACGCCCGCCGCAGGCCAGATCACGACGTCCGCGGATGTCGCGTACCTCCCGCAGCAGCTCACCCTCGACGTCGATCGACCCGTCGCCGAGCTCCTCGGCGTGTCCCGGCCGCTCGCGGCGCTGCGCGCCATCGAGTCCGGCGACGTCGACCCGCGCCACTTCGACGCCGTCGGCTCCGACTGGGACATCGAGGCGCGCTCGCACGCGGCCCTCGCGGAGGCGGGACTCTCCCCCGAGATGCTCGACCGTCGCATCGGCGAGCTCTCGGGCGGGGAGGCCGTGCTCACCGCGATCGCCGGGATCCGGCTGCGCGCGGCGCCGGTGACCCTTCTCGACGAGCCGACGAACAACCTCGACCGCGTCGCCCGTGCCCGCCTCGGAGACATGATCCGGGGATGGCGCGGCACGCTCATCGTGGTCAGCCACGACGTGACGCTGCTCGAGCTGATGGACGACACCGCCGAGCTCTACGCGAACGCGCTGTCGGTCTACGGAGGTGCGTACTCCGAGTGGCGCGCGTGGCTCGACGCCGAGCAGGATGCGGCGAAGCGAGCGGAGAAGACCGCCGCCCAGGCCGTGCGGCGCGAGAAGCGTCAGCGGATCGAGGCCGAGACCACCATCGCCCACCGCCAGGCGATGGGGCGCAAGGCGCAGGCGGAGAAGCGCGTGCCGCCCATCGTCGCGGGCAACCTCCAGCGCGCCGCGCAGGTCTCGGCCGGAAAGCTCCGCGGCGAGAAGGCCGATCGAGAGGCCTCGGCGCGCGAGGCGCTCGACGCCGCAGAGCGACGGGTGCGCGACGATGCCACGATCCGCATCGACCTGCCCGATCCGGATGTGCCGGCCGGGCGCCGCATCGCGACGGTCGGCGACGGCGAGCACTCGTGGGTCGTCCAGGGTCCGGAGCGCGTCGCGATCATCGGGCCGAACGGGGTCGGCAAGACGACGCTGCTCGAGCGACTGGTCCGCGGCGCGGTGAAACGGCCGGGAGGAATCGACGCCTTCGGAGATGCCGGGGCATCGACGGTTGCGTTCGTCCCGCCCGTTTCACACGCGATGCTCCACACCGACCGCGTCGGCTACCTGCCGCAGCGGGTCGACGGCCTCGACGACGACGCGTCGGTGCTCGACAACGTCGGGGCCGCGGCATCCGCCGTGCCGATCCCCGAGCTGCGCAACCGGCTCGCGCGATTCCTCATCCGAGGGTCCGCGGTCGAGCGGCCGGTGTCGACGCTGTCGGGCGGTGAGCGGTTCCGGGTCGCCCTGGCGCGGCTCCTGCTCGCCGATCCCGCGCCGCAGCTCATCGTGCTCGACGAGCCGACGAACAACCTCGACCTCGACACGGTCGGGCAGCTCGTCGACGCCCTCGCCGCCTACCGCGGCGCGGTGCTGGTCGTCAGCCACGACGACGCGTTCCTGAACCGGCTCGGGATCGACACGACGCTCGAGCTCGCGCCAGACGGGAGCCTCACCGAGAGGTGACCCGTCGCTCGACGCCCGGTCCCCTTGGAGGACCGGGTGTCGGGCGGGGGCGCGATCGGCCATGATGTGCACATGAACCAACTCGTCCGGCCCCGCGAGGGGCGCATGATCGCCGGCGCGTGCCTCGCCGTCGCCAACAGGTTCGGCGTGAACGTCACGGCGGTGCGCATCCTCACCGTCCTCGCGATGGTCTTCTTCGGCCTGTCGATCTGGGTATACCTGCTGCTCTGGGTCCTCATCCCCTCGGAGGCTTGACAGCGCCCCGCTCCCCGCGCAACCCCGCCCGGATGTCGCCGCCAGCGACCAAGATGGAGGGATGAGCGACGTGCTCGAGCGGTTCGGCCCTGCCACACAGGACTGGTTCCGCGGCGCCTTCCCGCGGCCGACCGACGCGCAGATCGGCGCGTGGGACGCGATCTCGCACGGAAAGCACGCGCTCGTGGTCGCCCCGACCGGCTCGGGCAAGACGCTGTCGGCGTTCCTCTGGGCGATCGACCGGGTCTTCCGCGAGAAGCAGGCGACGAAGCCCTCGTCCGCGGCGACCGCGCGCAAGCGCCGGGCGGATGCCTCGGCCTCCCCCACCCGCATCCTCTACATCTCACCGCTCAAGGCACTCGGCGTCGACGTCGAGCGCAACCTCCGCTCGCCCCTCGTGGGGATCGGCCAGTCCGGGCGCCGCCTCGGCATCGCCGTGCCCGACGTCAGCGTGGGCGTCCGCTCCGGCGACACGACGTCGAGCGATCGCCGCAAGCTGGTCACCGCTCCACCCGACATCCTCATCACGACGCCCGAGTCGCTGTACCTCATGCTCACGAGCGCCGCCGGCGAGACGCTCAAGAACGTGCACACCGTCATCGTCGACGAGGTGCACGCGGTCGCCGCGACCAAGCGCGGCGCGCACCTCGCGGTGAGCCTCGAGCGCCTCGACGCGACCCTTGAGCGGCCGGCGCAGCGCATCGGCCTGTCCGCCACGGTCCGCCCGATCGACGAGGTCGCCCGGTTCCTCGGCGGATCGGCGCCCGTCGAGATCGTCGCGCCCCGGGCGACGAAGGCGTTCGACATGCGCGTCGTCGTGCCCATCGACGACATGCTCAATCCGCCCCCTCCGCCGGGAACTGCTCCGCTGCCCGCCGACGAGGGCGATCCGGTCGACGAGGACTGGTTCGCCGAAGGCGCGACCGGCGCGAAGACCCGCGCGAGCGGCTCCGGCGAGACCGAGATGACCGGCTCGGTGTGGCCGCACGTCGAGGAGGCGATCGTCGACCGCATCCTGCAGCAGCGGTCGACCATCGTGTTCTGCAACTCGCGACGGCTGGCCGAGCGTCTGACCGGCCGGCTCAACGAGATCTACTCCGAGCGCCTCGGGCTCGACCTGCCCGAGGCATCCGTCCCCGCGGCCATGATGGCGCAGGCAGGTGCGACGGCCGGCGCCGATCCCGTCCTGGCCAAGGCCCACCACGGCTCGGTGTCGAAGGAGCAGCGGGCCCAGGTCGAGGAGGAGCTCAAGTCGGGCGTGCTGCGGTGCGTGGTGGCGACGAGCAGCCTCGAGCTCGGCATCGACATGGGCGCGGTCGATCTCGTCATCCAGGTCGAGGCGCCGCCGAGCGCGGCATCCGGTCTCCAGCGCATCGGCCGCGCAGGTCACCAGGTCGGCGAGGTCAGCCGCGCGGCGCTCTTCCCCAAGCACCGCGGCGACGTGCTGCACACGGCGATCGTCACCGAGCGGATGCTCGCCGGCCAGATCGAGGCGATCTCGATCCCGCAGAACCCGCTCGACATCCTGGCTCAGCAGACCGTCGCCGCCTCCGCCCTCGGACCTGTCGACGTCGAAGGCTGGTACGAGACGCTCAAGCGCAGCGCGCCGTTCCGCTCGCTGCCGCGCTCGGCCTACGAGGCCACGCTCGATCTCCTCGCCGGCCGCTTCCCGTCCGACGAGTTCGCCGAGCTCCGCCCTCGACTCATCTGGGACCGCGATCACGGCACGCTGACGGGCAGACCGGGATCGCAGCGGATCGCCGTGACCAGCGGCGGCACCATCCCCGACCGCGGCCTGTTCGGGGTGTTCGTCGCGGGCGAGTCGCAGAACGCCCGCGTCGGCGAGCTCGACGAGGAGATGGTCTACGAGTCACGCGTCAACGACGTGTTCACGCTCGGCACCACGAGCTGGCGCATCGTCGAGATCACGCACGACAGGGTCAACGTCGTGCCGGCCTTCGGGCAGCCCGGCAAGGTGCCGTTCTGGCACGGCGACGGCATCGGCCGCCCCGCCGAGCTCGGCGAGGCGCTCGGAAAGTTCTCCCGCGAGGTGTCGACCGCCAAGCCCGACAGAGCGGAGGAGCGCCTGCGCGACGCCGGCCTCGACGACAACGCGCAGGGCAACCTGCTCGCCTATCTGGCCGAGCAGCGCGAGTCGACCGGCACGCTCCCGACCGACCGGCAGCTGACCGTCGAGCGCGGCCGCGACGAGGTCGGCGACTGGCGCGTGATCCTGCATTCCCCGTACGGCATGCAGGTGCACGCACCGTGGGCGCTGGCCGTGAACGCGCGCATCCGCGAGCGTCTCGGTGTCGAAGGATCCGCCGTGGCGAGCGACGACGGCATCATCGCCCGGATTCCGGATGCCTCGGCCGAGCCCCCCGGTGCCGAACTGTTCGTCTTCGATCCCGACGAGCTCGAGCAGATCGTGACCGACGAGGTGGGCGGGTCGGCGCTGTTCGCCTCGCGATTCCGGGAGTGCGCGGCGCGAGCTCTCCTCATGCCGCGGCGCAACCCCGGCCGGCGCAGTCCGCTCTGGCAGCAGCGCCAGCGCTCCGCGCAGCTGCTCGAGGTCGCCCGGCGCTACCCGACGTTCCCTATCATCCTCGAGACGCTCCGCGAGGTCCTGCAGGACGTCTACGACGTGCCGTCACTCCTGCGGATCGCGCGCAGCATCGGCGATCGCCGCATCCGCCTCATCGAGACCGAGCCCGCCCAGCCGTCGCCCTTCGCGCGCGACCTCCTGTTCGGATATGTCGGCGCGTTCATGTACGAGGGCGACTCGCCCCTCGCCGAGCGGCGCGCAGCCGCCCTGTCGGTCGACCCGGCGCTCCTGTCGGAGCTGCTGGGCAAGATCGAGATGCGGGAACTGCTCGACCCCGACGTCATGGCGCAGTTCGAGCGCGAGGCGCAGCGGCTCGATCCCGAGCGCCGCGCCCGCGGGATCGAAGGCGTCGCCGACCTCCTCCGCCTGCTCGGCCCGCTCGACGCGGCCGAGATCGCGGCCCGGCTCCAGCCCGCCGACGACCCGCTCGGCACGGCGACGGAGGGCGAGGCATCCGCTCTCCTCGACGCTCTGATCGAGGCGCGTCGCGCGATCCCGGTCACGATCGCCGGCGTCCGCCGCGGCGCTGCGATCGAAGACGCCGGACGCCTGCGCGATGCGATCGGCGTGGCGCTGCCCGTCGGCATCCCCACCGCATTCCTCGAACCTCTGGCAGATCCGCTGGGCGACCTCGTCGCACGGCATGCCCGTACCCACGGGCCGTTCACGGCCGATGCCGTGGCCCAGCGCCTCGGCATCGGCATCGCCGTCGCGCGCCACACCCTGCAGCGCCTCGAATCGCAGGGGAGGCTGACGAGCGGCTTCTTCCTGCCGACGTCGACCGCGGGGGCCGGCGACGACACCGAATGGTGCGACACCGAGGTGCTCCGACGACTCCGGATGCGTTCGCTCGCGGCCATCCGGGGCAGCGTCGAGCCCGTGCCGCAGGACGCCTACGCGCGCTTCCTCCCGGTGTGGCAGCACATCACGAGGCCTCTCGAAGGCGTCGACGGCGTCGCCGCGGTGGTGGAGCAGCTCGCCGGAGTGCCGATCCCCGCGAGTGCCTGGGAATCGCTGATCCTCCCCGCCCGCGTCGCCGACTACGCGCCCGCCATGCTCGACGAGCTCACGGCGTCGGGCGAGGTCGTCTGGTCGGGGCACGGAAGCCTTCCCGGCCGTGACGGGTGGGTGGCGCTGCATCCGGCCGACGCCCTGCCGCTCACCCTCACCGCGGCGGACGACGAGATCGCCCCCGGCTCGCTCGACGAGCAGCTCCTGTCGGCGCTGAGCGCGGGCGGCGGCTACTTCGCGGCCCAGCTGCGCGGACTCACCGGAGCCGAGAACGAACAGTCCGTCGTCGAGGCGCTCTGGCGCCTGACCTGGGCGGGGCGGGTCTCGAACGACACATTCGCTCCCGTCCGCACTCTCGTCGGCGGCGGATCGCAGGCTCACCGCGTCGCGCGCAAGGCACCGCGCACACGGCTCTACCGCGGCGCGGCGGTACGGACCGTCGCGGCGTCGGTCCCGCCCCGTCCGCCGGCCATCGGCGGACGCTGGTCGCTGCTTCCCTCGCCCGAGGCCGACGCGGCCCTGCGGGCGACGGCGGCCGCGAGCCTGCTGCTCGACCGGTACGGCGTCGTCACGCGCGGAGCGGTGCAGGCAGAGGGCCTCCCTGGCGGCTTCGCCCAGGCGTACCGGGTGCTCGCAGGATTCGAAGAGGCCGGGCACTGCCGCCGCGGGTACGTCGTGGAGAAGCTGGGAGCGGCGCAGTTCGCGGCATCCGCCACCGTCGACCGGCTGCGCGAGTACGCCGGGCTCCCTGATCCGCCGCCGCTGCGGGCCGTGACCCTCGCGGCCACCGATCCCGCGAACCCGTACGGCGCGGCGCTCGCGTGGCCGGCCCTCGAGGGGGTCGGGCATCGCCCCGGGCGCAAGGCGGGGGCGCTGGTGGTGCTCGTCGACGGGGCGCTGGTGCTGTACCTCGAGCGCGGCGGCAAGTCCGCGCTCGCATTCACCGGAGACGAGGGCGAGATCACGGCAGCCACGCGCGACCTCGCCGCGACCGCGCGGGCCCGCCGACTCGACACGCTCACGATCGAACAGGTCAACGGCGCGTTCGTGCACGGGACGGGCTGGGGCCGATCCCTCCGCGATGCCGGATTCGTCGAGTCGCCGCGCGGCCTGACGCTCCGGCGGCTGACCGCGGGCGACGCCGAACGTGCGGCACGCCAGGCCGCAGGATCGCCGAATGCCTGAGGGCGACACCGTCTACCGCACCGCCCGCCGGCTCGACGACGTGCTCGCGGGAGCGGAGGTCACCCGATTCGAACTGCGGGTGCCGCAGGTCGCGACGGTCGACCTGACCGGTCGGACCGTGCACGGCGTGGTGGCCCGCGGCAAGCACCTGCTCCATCGCATCGGCGATCACACGCTGCACTCGCACCTCAAGATGGAGGGCGAGTGGCACGTCTACCGCCGCGGCGAGCGCTGGCGGGCTGCAGGGTTCAAGGCACGCGCGGTGATCGGCGCCACGGCGCCCGGCGGCACCGAATGGGAGACCGTCGGCTTCGACCTCGCCGACATCGCCGTCGTCCCCTCGACCGACGAGGCCTCGCTCGTCGGTCACCTCGGCCCCGACCCGCTCTCCGAGGAGTGGGACCCGGGCGAGGCGGCGCGGCGCCTCGCCGCCGACGACCGCCCGGTGCACGTCGCGATCCAGGACCAGCGCAACGTCGCGGGGTTCGGCAACGAGTACGCCAACGAGATCCTGTTCGTCCGCGGCATCCTGCCCACTGCTCCGGCGAGCGGGACGGATGCCGCGGCACTCGTCGACCTCGGCGCCCGCATGATCCGCGCGAACCGCGACCGCCGTGACCGCACGTTCACCGGCGACGCGAGACCCGGCCGGACGACCTGGGTGTATGGACGGAAAGGGCGTCCGTGCCGGCGATGCGGCACGCTCATCCGCGGCGGCGCACTCGGCGCCGACCCGACGAAGGAGCGGATCGTGTTCTGGTGCCCGGTGTGCCAGACATCGCCCGGGCCCCCGTGACAGCACGCGCGGGGCAGCCACCACGGACGATCTGTCGGCGGTTCTTCGCCGATGTCAGGCTCATGAGACGCCGCTCCGTCGGGAGCGGCCCGAAACCCCGCGGTTTCCTGACCGTTACACAACTCCGGACGATCTGTCAGGGCGAGGCCCTGCGCACCCCGGATCGTCCGGTTCGGCGACCGCCGCATTGCGGGGTGCGAGCGGCCGATATTGAATACCCCACACATCCACCCCCGGCCGCGCAACGTCGCGCGGCCCGCGAGCAAGAGGACCTCACCAGGTGACCACGGCGACTGACGCGGAGACGGCTCCGGCGACCAACCCCGTCTCGACAGAGGGCCGCGGTGCGGTGATCCTCGACAGGATCACGAAGCGGTACGGGGATCAGCTCGCCGTCGACGACCTGTCACTGACGATCCAGCCAGGCGAGTTCATCTCGCTGCTGGGTCCATCCGGCTGTGGAAAGACCACGACCCTGCGCATGATCGCCGGGTTCGAGCATCCGGACTCCGGAGACATCAGCGTGTCGGGACGCTCGGTGCTGAACGCACCGCCGTACCGCCGCGACGTCAACACCGTCTTCCAGGCGTACGCGCTCTTCCCGCACCTGTCGGTGGCCGAGAACGTCGCCTACGGCCTTCAGCAGCGACGGACTCCGAAGTCCGAGATCCGCGAGAAGGTGACGCAGGCCCTCGATCTCGTGCAGATGCGCCGGTTCGGCGACCGCAAGCCCACGCAGCTCTCGGGCGGGCAGCAGCAGCGCATCGCGCTCGCCCGCGCCCTCGTCAACCGCCCCGCCGTGCTCCTCCTCGACGAGCCGCTCGGCGCCCTCGACCGCCAGCTGCGTGAAGAGATGCAGCTCGAGCTCAAGCTGCTCCAGTCGCGTCTGGGCATCACGTTCGTCTTCGTGACCCACGATCAGGGCGAGGCGCTCTCGATGAGCGACCGGATCGCGATCATGCGCGCGGGCCGCATCGAGCAGCTCGCCGACGCCGACACCGTCTACGCACGACCGGCGTCGGCGTACGTCGCCGCGTTCGTCGGGCAGCAGAACTTCTTCCGCGGCGGGATCGCCGAGTCGGGCGCCGCCATCGCCTCGCCGCACGCACTCGTGCGAGCCGCGGGCGCGACGCTCTCCGGCGTCGCGCAGGGCGAGGCGGCCGTCCGGCCGGAGTACATCCGCATCGAGGCCGACGGCGGCGCGACGACCTCCGCGCCCAACGTGGCGCGAGGCGAGCTCATCGGTGTCTCCCACCTCGGCGACACGATGCAGTACCTGGTGCGACTCGGCGACGACCAGAGCCTCATCGTCCGCCGCCCCACACCCGACGCGCCGTCGCTGCAGGTCGGCGATGCCGTCGTCTGCAGCTGGGCCGCGCACCACGTGATGCTCTTCCCCGCCGACGACGCCGCCCAGGAGGGCGGCTACGTCGCACCGCCGACGCTCTGACCTTCCTGCACAACACCACAGCCGCAGCATCCGCTGTCCCCCCGGCTCCCCGACCCGAACCAGGAGACCCCGATGACCGATTCCCCCAACCCTCTCCGCATCCTCGCCCCCGAGGGCTCGGCCCCGGCCATCGTCCGCGAACTCTCGCGTCGCCGCTTCCTCAGCATCGCGGCGATCGCGGGCGGCGCGGCCGCGCTGGCGGCGTGCTCGCCGTCCGGCGGAGGATCGCCGCAGCCTCAGGCGACCGGCGGCACGCTCGAAGACAACGTCTCGGTGTACACGTGGGGCGACTACGACTCGCCCGACGTCGTGTCGTCGTTCACGTCGGAGCTCGGCCCGAAGGTCACGCTCGACTCGTACAGCTCCAACGAGGAGCTCATCGCCAAGCTCGTCGCGGCGAAGGGCACGTCGGGATACGACATCGTCGTGCCGACGGGCGTCTTCATCCCGCAGATGATCGAGAACGGCCTCCTGACGAAGTTCAACAAGGACCTCCTGCCGAACATGGCGAACATGGATCCGGCGTACCTCGGTCGCGCCTGGGACCCGGGCAACGACTACTCCGTCTGCAAGGCGTGGGGCACCACCGGCTACGTCTACGACAAGACCGTGATCACGCGCGAGCTCACCACGTGGGCCGACTTCTTCGACGCCGCGCAGAACGAGGCGAGCGGCAAGACGTCGATGTCGGACGACCCGGCCGGCATCATCGGCTCGTACTTCTGGGCGAACGACATGGATTGGAACACCGAGGACCCGGAGGAGCTCGAGGCTGCCCGCCAGTTCCTCGTCGAGGAGATCGCGCCGCACATCTCGGCGTTCGACTCCTACCCCGGCACCAACGCCATTCCGCAGGGGACGCAGGTGCTGCTGCAGGCGTGGAACGGTGACGCGCGACTCGGACTCCAGGAGAGCAGCGACCCCGATCGCTGGCAGTGGGTGCTCCCCGGCCCCGTCACCGAACTGTGGATGGACAACTGGGCCATCGCCGCGGGCGCCCCGCACCCGGAGGCGGCGCACGCGTTCATCGACTACTCGATGTCGCCCGAGAGCCTCGCGCTCAATCTCGACTACATCGGCTACAACGTCGGGGGCAAGGACATGGAGGCCGCAGCGGTCGAGGCCGGCCTCGACTACACCGACCTGATCTTCTTCACGCCCGAGCAGCTCGAGACGATGCACGAGCAGGAGCTCAACGACTCGCAGACCACCCGCGTGGAGATCTACAACGAGATGAAGGCCGCGGCTGGTGCGTAGTCGCTCTGCGGGGGCCGCGCTCGCCGCTCCGGCGTGGGCGTGGCTCCTGCTTTTCTTCGTCGCCCCCGTCGCGATGGTCGTGTACTTCAGCTTCGGGTACAAGCCCGGCGTGTTCGGCACGCACGCGACCGACATCCTGTCGTTCGACCGCTATGGCGAGGCCCTCTCGCCCACGTTCTTCGCGACGTTCCAGAACACGCTGTGGGTCGGCATCCTCGGCACGGTCCTGTGCTTCCTCATCGGGGCCCCGGTCGCGTACTGGATGGCCTTCAAGGTGCGCCCGTCGCGCCGCGGCATCCTCATCGCCCTCGTCCTGGTGCCGTTCTGGACGAACTTCCTCGTCCGGACGATCGGGTGGCAGGTCATCCTGGCCCCGGAGGGGTGGCTCTCGACGGTCCTGCAGGGCATCGGCGTCCTGGACGGGCCGCTGGCCCTGATGTACACGAGGACCGCCGTGGTCATCGGCGTCGTCTACAACTACCTGCCGCTGATGATCCTGCCCCTGTTCGTCGCGTTCGACCGCGTCGGCCCGGCGCTGCGTGAAGCGTCGAAGGACCTCGGCGCCGGCAAGTGGACGACGTTCTTCCGCGTCACGCTGCCACTGTCGCAGCCGGGCATCATCGCCGGCGTGCTTCTCGTCTTCATCCCGCTCATGGGCGATTACATCACGGCCACCGTGCTGGGCGGCGCACAGGGCAACATGGTCGGCCAGCTCGTCGCGAGCCAGTTCCAGACCGCACAGAACTGGGCGCTCGGCTCGGCGATGGCCGTGCTGCTCATGCTCGTGATCATGCTCACGATCGGCTTCGCGGCCGTCGTCATCTGGCTCGCGACGCTGCCGTTGCGCATGCGCAGCCGTCTCGTGCTCGGGCCGGCTCCCGAGTCGGTGCGAGCGGATGCCGCGACCACGACCCCCGCGGAGGTGGCGTCATGACCAGCACCGAGACCGAGACGATGCTCCGCGCTCAGTCCGCAGCACAGCCGGGCGCACGCGTCAAAGCGCCGAAGGCCACCCGCTCCTGGTCGGATGTCGCGTTCGCCGTGTGGGGCGTGATCGTCATGCTCTTCCTGTTCCTGCCGATCATCGTCATCGTCATCTACTCGTTCAACACCGGGCGACTGCTCGTGTCGTGGGACGGCTTCGGCTTCGACGCCTTCCTCACGATCCTCGAGAAGCCGGCGATCCAGAGCGCCGTGCGCGTCTCGCTGATCACGGCGTTCATCGCCGCGATCATCGCGACCGTGCTCGGCACGCTCGCCGGCATCGCAATGGCGCGCCATCCCGGCAAGTGGGTGTGGTGGTTCCTCGGGCTCCTCCTCCTCGTGTCGGTCACCCCCGAGATCGTCGACGCGGTGGCGCTGCTGCCCTGGATGGTGTTCCTCGGCCAGGACGTCGGACTCGGCATGTTCAACGACGGCATCGTGCGCCTCTCGATCGGCTCGTCGCTGTTCGCGACCGCCGTCGTGTCGTACATCGTGCGCGCGCGCCTCGTCGGCATGGACGCGAATCTCGAAGAGGCGTCGGCCGACCTCTACGCGAAGCCGATCACGACGTTCCGCCGCGTCACGCTCGCCCTTGCGATGCCGGCCGTGCTCGCCGGCTTCCTGCTGGCGTTCACCCTGAGCCTCGACAACACGATCGTCGCGGCCTTCGTGCAGGTCTCGGGCACGACGCCGTGGCCGGTGTACGTGCTGAGCGCGGTGCGCTCGGGACTGCGCCCCGAGATCGCGGCCGTGTCGACGATCATGCTGCTGCTCACTCTCGTGGCCCTCGCCCTGGTCGCGCTGGTGCTCAAGCGTGCAGGAGACTCGGCGACGCAGATCGCCCGCACGATGACCGGCGGCTGACCCGCCCCTGCGCCGCACGGCCGTGGCGCGGCATCCGTCCCCTCGACACCGGAGGTACCCCCATGCCCTACGCCGACCTCGTCTTCTCGGGCGGCCCCGTCTTCACGGCGAATACGGTCCGCTCGCGCGCGAGCGCCGTGGCCGTGTCGGGCGGGCGCATCGTCGCGGTCGGCGGCGACGAGGTCCATGACCTCGTCGGCCCGAAGACCGAGCTCGTGGATCTGCGCGGGCGGATGCTGCTGCCGGGGTTCCAGGACGCGCACGTGCATCCGGTCTGGGGCGGGCTCGACATGCTGCGCTGCGACCTCGCCGGTCTCGGGACCGCCGCGGAGTACCTCGAGGCCATCGGCGCATACGCCGCCGATCACCCGCACGATGAGTGGGTCCTCGGCGGCGGGTGGCAGATGTCGGCGTTCCCCGGCGGCACGCCGACCGCCGCCGCACTCGACGCCGTCGTGCCCGATCGTCCGGCGTTCTTCCCCAATCGCGACGGCCACGGGGCATGGGTCAACTCCGCCGCGCTGCGCCTCGCCGGCATCGACCGCGACACCCCCGATCCGGCCGACGGCCGCATCGAGCGCGATGCCGGCGGCCGCCCGTCGGGCACGCTGCACGAGGGCGCGATGGGTCTCGTCAACCGGCACCTGCCGGAGGAGCCGCTGGAGCGGCTGACGGAGGCCCTCCTCGTCGGACAGCGGTACCTGCACTCGTACGGGGTCACGGCCTGGCAGGACGCGATCGTCGGGTCGTACGGCGACGCCGGCGACCCCGCACCGGCGTACCTCCGGGCCGCGGCGGACGGCACGCTGACCGCCCGCGTCGTCGGCGCGATCTGGTGGGACCGCACGCGGGGCCTCGAGCAGATCCCCTCGATCCTCGAACGCCGCGAGCGCTACCGCGGCGGCCGCTTCGCCGCGACGAGCGTGAAGGTCATGCAGGACGGGGTGGCCGAGAACTTCACCGCCGCGATGCTCGAGCCTTACTGCGACGGGCACGGCCACTTCACCGACAACTCGGGCATCTCGTTCGTCCCGCCCGAGATCCTCAACGAGGCCGTGCCGCTCCTCGACGCCGAGGGCTTCCAGGTGCACTTCCATGCCATCGGAGACCGCGCCGTCCGCGAGTGCCTCGACGCGGTCGAGCACGCGATCGCCCGCAACGGCCGCGGCGACAACCGACACCACATCGCGCATATCCAGGTCGTCCACCCCGAAGACATCCCCCGCTTCCGCGAGCTCGACGTCGCCGCGAACATGCAGTCGCTGTGGGCCGCCCTCGAGCCGCAGATGGTCGATCTCACCCTGCCCTTCCTGGGCTCGCCGCGCGATGCGTGGCAGTACCCGTTCGGCGACCTGCTCCGCGCCGGCGCCGTGCTCGCCGCCGGGAGCGACTGGTCGGTGTCGACGCCCGACCCGCTCGCAGCGATTCACGTCGCCGTCAACCGCATCGCCGCGCCCGGGCACGAGGAGGGCGAGTACGAGGCGTTCCTCCCGGAGCAGGCGATCGACCTCGCGACGTCGCTCACCGCGTACACCGCCGGGTCGGCCTGGGTGAACCACCTCGAGGAGACGACCGGCACCGTCGAGCTCGGCAAGCACGCCGACCTCGTGGTGCTCGATCGCGATCCCTTCGATCGCCCGGTGGACGAGATCGGCGCGACCCGCGTGCTGCAGACCTATGTCGAAGGACAGCGCGTGTACGCGGCGCCCGACGCCTGACAGGCCGTCCGGTGGGTCGCCGGGTTCGCGACAGGCCGGGGCTCGCGTGCCTCGGCGCGCGCGGCGAGGATGGGAACAACGACCGAACAGGGAAGTGATACCCGTGGGCACGACCGTCTTCGAACGACAGCGGCCGGCAGCATCCGCCATCCAGCACAGCCTCGCGCAGGCGCGTCAGAGCGTGTTCTGGCTCGACGACCTGCCCGAGCCGCCCACGCGGCCCCGCGTGCCGGCCGAGTCGACGGCCGACCTCGTGGTCGTCGGCGCCGGGTATACCGGCCTGTGGACCGCGCTCCAGGCGAAGCGCCGCGACCCCGGGAGCCGGGTCGTCGTGGTGGAGGCGCGCACGGTCGGCTGGGCGGCGTCCGGTCGCAACGGCGGCTTCTGCGAGGCGAGCCTCACGCACGGCCGCGACAACGGCCTGAGCCGCTGGCCCACCGAGATCGACCGTCTCGACGAGCTGGGTCTCGCGAACCTCGACGCGATGGGCGAAGACATCGCCCGCTACGGCATCGACGCCGACTGGGAGCGCACCGGTTCGCTCGGCGTCGCCACCGAGCCGCACCAGATCGAATGGCTCGACGACTGGGCGGCGGATGCCGCGGCCCGCGGCGACGACTCCGTGAAGCGCCTCACCCAGGCCGAGATCCAGGCATCCATCGCCTCTCCGACGTATCTCGGCGCCGTGTGGGAGACCGAGTCGACCGCGCTCGTGCACCCCGGCAAGCTCGCGTCCGGCCTCGCCCGCGCCGCCGAGGAGGCCGGCGTGGAGATCTTCGAGGGATCGCCGGTCCACGCGATCGACGAGGCGGGCGAGTCCGTCAAGGTCGTGACGACCCACGGCCGCATCACTGCGAAGCGGGTCGCGCTCGCGACGAACGTGTTCCCCTCGATCCTCAAGCGCAACCGGCTCATGACCGTGCCGGTCTACGACTACGTGCTGATGACCGAGCCCCTCACGGACGACCAGCTCGACGAGATCGGCTGGGGCGACCGTCAGGGGATCAGCGATCTGGCGAACCAGTTCCACTACTACCGCCTCAGCCGCGACAACCGCGTGCTGTTCGGCGGCTACGATGCCGTCTACCACTACGGGCGCCGCGTCCGCTCGCAGTACGAGGAGCGTCCCGAGACCTTCGAGCGGCTCGCGAGCCACTTCTTCACGACGTTCCCACAGCTCGAGGGCCTGCGATTCACCCATAAGTGGGCGGGCGCCATCGACACGTCGACGCAGTTCTGCGCGTTCTTCGGAACGGCGCGCAAGGGCCGGATCGCCTACGCCGCGGGCTTCACCGGGCTCGGCGTCGCCGCGACCCGCTTCGCCGCCGACGTGATGCTCGATATGCTGTCGGGCGAGCGCACCGAGCGCACCGAGCTGGAGATGGTGCGCAGGCGCCCGCTGCCGTTCCCGCCAGAGCCGGCCGCCGCGATGGGCATCAACGCGACCCGGTGGTCGCTCGACCGCGCCGACCACGACCGCGGCCGACGCAACGTGCTGCTGAAGACCCTCGACGCCCTCGGGCTGGGGTTCGACTCATGACCCGCCTGAGCGCGGGGACGGTGACGGATGCCGCGCACCTTCCGGTCGCGTACGAGCCCGTCGACGACGACCAGGTCGTGGCGGGAGCGCCCGCGACCCGGTACGTCGAGTTGGACGAGGCGTCCGGCCGCTCGATCGGCGTGTGGGAGATGACCGCCGGCGCGATGCGCGACGTCGAGGCCGACGAGGTGTTCGTCGTGCTCGCGGGCGACGCGACCGTGGAGTTCGACGACGCCGCACTGCCGGCGATCGAGCTGCGACCGGGGTCGATCGTCCGCCTCGAGGCGGGGATGCGCACGGTCTGGACCGTGCGCGAGACCCTCCGCAAGGTCTGCATCGCGCCATAGCGGCCCTCCGTGCCGGGAGCTGCCCAGGAGCGTTCCAGATCCAGAAGCCGGCCCCACCCATGGTCCTGAGGTGACGGCGCGGCGTTTCTCCTGATTGTGGAACGTCGGCGCCCGCCGGCATCGGGCGGAGTGCGCTCGGGTCAGCGCCCCGCGGAGCGCCGGACCAGCAGCGCGATGTGAAGCGCGGTCTGCGTCTCGCCGTCGTCGAGATCGACGCCGAGGAGCTCCTCGATGAGCGCGATCCGCTGGTAGAACACCGAACGGGACAGGTGGGACGCGGATGCCGCGGCCGTCCGGTTGCCCGGATGCGCCAGCATCGCCTCCAGCACGTCGAGCAGGTCGCCGCCGCGCGTCAGGTCGTGCACGATCAGCGGGGCGAGCATCCGCTCCCCGTGCTCGAGCACGCGATGGTCGTCGCGCAGCGCGGTGACGAGCTGGACGAGCGGCCGGTTCTCGGCACGGCGCAGGTGCGGCCCCTTGCCGGTGCGGCGACGGCGTCCGCGGGCGAGGTCGACGGCGTCGTGAAGCGAGGCGAGCGCGGCATCGAGTCCTTCGGCCGCGCGCCCGACCGAGACGGTCATCCGGTCGGCGTCGCCTCCCGGCTCGACGAGCGCCGCCGCGAACGAGACGGCCGCGGCATCGTCGAACACGGTGTCTGCGGGCACCGAGAGCAGCATCGCCGTCGCGGGCGCGGCGACGCCGTCGGGCGCCGATCCGGCGACCGTCCGGCCGCGGAGGGCGCGAGCCGCGGCATCCGCTCGCTCCGCCGGCACGACGCCACCCGACACGACGATGCCGTACAGCGTCGCGGTGCGCAGGGGCAGACCGGCGGCCTCGAGCCGGGCGGCGGCCCCGCCCGCTCCCGCGAAGCGCCCGGAGAGCAGTCCGTCGATCAGCCGGCGGCGGCCGATCCGGCCCCACTCGTCGGACTCGCCGTCGGCGAGGCGGCCGACCGCGAGCGCGATCGCTCCCTGCTCGAGCACGGCCGTGCGACCGGCGGCATGGTCGGGTCCCGGAAGCGCGATGAGGGTGCCCCAGCGGATGCCTCGCGCCTCGACGGGCACGATGAGCCAGTCCTCGGGTCCCGGCACCGCTGCGCGCTCGCGCCGCTGTTCGGCGCGGCGGTGGGCGGACCGGGAGCGCAGCTCCCACTCGGTGAACAGCTCCTCCTCGAGCGCGAGGGGCACCTCGGCCGCGACGACCTCGTGCCCGCGGTTCTCCAGGATCACCGGGGCGCCGAGGGTCTGGGCCAGCTGGTGCACGATGAAGTCCGCCGGCGACCCGCGCAGCACGAGGGCGGTGAAGCGCTCACGCACCTCGTCTCGTGCGCGCAGAGCGTCGGTCTGACCGGCGATGATCCGGCCGTGGACGGCTTCGGTGATCGTGACGAACTTCAGCTCGCGGTGGAGCACGATGAATGCGAGCCCGCGCTCGCGGGCCGCCTCGGCGAGCACCGCGGGGACGTAGCGGTAGTGCGTGCCGAGCTCGAGGATGAGACCCGAGAGCCCGGCGTCGGCGAGCTCTCCGACGAACCGGCGGAGGTCGGCGGGATCTTCGGGCCAGGAGGACCCGGTCGACAGCAGCAGCTCGCCGCCGTCGAGCAGGCGGGCCACGCCGGCGCTGTCGGAGACGTGCAGCCAGCGCACCCGCGCGTCGAGGGCGTCGTCGCCGACGAGCACCTCCGGGACGCCCTGGACGACGGCGTCGAGGGAGATCACCTCACGCACCGTCGGGAGGGTCTCCTGGGCTGATCTGTCGATCGGACGATCCGTCTGGTTCATTCGATCTTCGCGACGGTCGGGCACCGTTGCCACCCTTTCTGCTCTGCCAGGCTGGGTCCCACACAGCCTAGACCACTCCGGTCGATCTGTCCGGACACCCCTTTCAGGAGCCCTTCATGAGCCTCATCCGCCACCTCGTCGACGGTCGCGAGACCGGCAGCAGCCACCGCACCGGCCGCGTGTTCGACCCGGCGACGGGCGCCGTGCAGAGGGAGGTCGCCTTCGCCACGAGCGCGGAGGTCGAGCTGGCCATCGCCGCCGCCAAGGCGGCACTCCCGGGGTGGCGTGCGACGGGGCTGATCAAGCGCGCCGACGTGTTCTTCCGCCTGCGCCAGCTGCTCGTCGAGCGTCAGGACGAGCTCGCCGCGATCATCACGGCCGAGCACGGCAAGGTGCTCTCCGACGCGAAGGGCGAGATCAGCCGAGGCATCGAGAACATCGAGTTCGCGGCCGGGCTGGTGCACCTGCTCAAGGGCGAGCGCAGCGAGCAGGTCGCGCGGGGCGTCGACGTGCACTCGGTCAAGCAGCCCGTGGGCGTGGTGGGCGCGATCACGCCGTTCAACTTCCCCGTGATGGTCCCGCTGTGGATGACGGCATCCGCCATCGCGTGCGGCAACACGGTCGTGCTGAAGCCGAGCGAGAAGGACCCGAGCGCGTCTGTGTTCCTCGCGAAGCTGTACGAGGAGGCCGGGCTGCCGGCCGGGGTGCTCAACGTGGTCCACGGCGACAAGGAGGCCGTCGACGCCATCATCGACTCCCCCGACGTCCGTGCCGTCAGCTTCGTCGGCTCGACCCCCGTCGCGCGCTCGATCTACCAGCGCGCCACGGCGCAGGGCAAGCGCGTGCAGGCCCTCGGCGGCGCCAAGAACCACATGGTCGTGATGGCGGATGCCGACCTCGACGCCGCTGCCGACGCCGCCGTCTCGGCAGCATACGGTTCGGCCGGCGAGCGCTGCATGGCCGTGTCGGTGCTCGTCGCCGTCGGTGACGACGTCGCCGACGCGCTCGTGGCCAAGGTCGCGGAGCGCGTGGCCGAGCTGAAGATCGGCGCGGGCACCGACCCGGCCTCGGAGATGGGGCCGCTGATCACCCGCGAGCACCGCGACAAGGTCGCCTCGTACGTCACCGGCGCTGCTGCCGAGGGCGCCACGGTCGTGATCGACGGCACGACGAAGCACTTCGACTCCGACGGGTTCTTCATCGGCGTCTCGCTCGTCGACCACGTCACGCCCGGCATGAAGGTGTACGACGACGAGATCTTCGGCCCCGTGCTCTCGGTCGTGCGCGTCGAGACCTACGCGGAGGCGGTCGACCTCATCAACGCCAACGCGTACGCCAACGGCACCGCGATCTTCACCCGCGACGGCGGCACCGCCCGGCAGTTCGAGGTCGACATCGAGGTGGGCATGGTGGGCATCAACGTGCCGATCCCCGTGCCGGTCGGCGCGTACTCGTTCGGCGGGTGGAAGAACTCGCTCTTCGGCGACTCGCACATCTACGGGCCGGAGTCGGTGCACTTCTACACGCGGTCCAAGGTCGTCACCACCCGCTGGCCCGACCACACCCCCTCGCAGGTCGACCTCGGGTTCCCGAGCAACCACTGACCCCTCCCGCCGCCACGTCCCCCTGACCGGAGCCGCCGCCATGACCGACACCCTCTCCCGCACCGCCGCCTTCACCGCCATGGACGGCTCCGCGCATCCTCTGCCCGACCTCGAGGCCGACGCACGCGTGCGCGCGGACGATCGCGGCCACGTGTTCCACTCATGGAGCGCGCAGGCGCTGATCGACCCGCTGCCCGTGGCCGCGGGCGAGGGCTCGACGTTCTGGGACTATGCCGGCAACTCCTACCTCGACTTCAGCTCGCAGCTGGTGAACCTCAACCTGGGGCACCGGCATCCGGATCTGGTCGAGGCGATCCGGCGACAGGCGGGCCGTCTCGCGACGATCCAGCCGTCCATGGCGAACGACGTCCGCGGCGAGCTCGCCCGGCGCATCGCCGGGGTCGCGCCCGAGGGCATGGAGAAGGTCTTCTTCACCAACGGCGGCGCGGACGCCAACGAGAACGCGGTCCGCATGGCCCGTCTCGTCACCGGGCGTCGCAAAGTGCTGTCGATGTACCGCAGCTACCACGGCAACACCTCGACCGCGATCGCCCTGACCGGCGACCCCCGACGCTGGCCCAACGAGCCGGCCGACGGCTCGGTCGCGAAGTTCTTCGGCCCCTACCCGTACCGGTCGGCGTTCCACTCCAGCTCGCCCGAAGAGGAGGCGCAGCGTGCGCTCGACCACCTCGAGCAGACGATCGTCCTCGAGGGCGCGTCGACGATCGCGGCCATCGTGATCGAGACGATCGTCGGCACGAACGGCGTTCTCGTCCCGCCGCCCGGCTACCTCGCGGGCGTCCGCGAGCTGTGCGACCGGTTCGGCATCGTCTACATCGCCGACGAGGTCATGGTCGGCTTCGGCCGCGTGGGCGAGTGGTTCGCCTTCCAGGCGTTCGACGTCGCGCCCGACCTCATCACCTTCGCGAAGGGCGTCAACTCGGGCTACGTGCCGCTCGGCGGCGTCGTCATCTCGGATCGCATCGCCGCGCATTTCGACACCCTCGCCTTCCCAGGCGGTCTGACCTACTCCGGGCACCCGCTCGCGTGCGCCGCGGGGGTCGCCACGTTCGAGGTGTTCGAGCGCGACGGCATCCTCGAGCGCGTGCGCGACCTCGGCTCGCGCGTCGTCGAGCCTCGTCTGCGCGACATGGCGACGCGGCATCCGTCCATCGGCGACGTGCGCGGCATGGGGCTGTTCTGGGCCATCGAGCTGGTGAAGGACCGCGAGACCCGCGAGCCGCTCGTCCCGTTCAACGCGAGCGGAGCGGATGCCGCGCCCGTCGCAGCAGTCGCCGCAGCGTGCAAGCGCGACGGCGTCTGGCCCTTCACGCACTTCAACCGGGTGCACGTGGCGCCGCCGCTCGTCATCGCCGAGGACGACCTGGCGCGCGGACTGGACGTGATCGACCGCGCGCTCTCGCTCGCCGACGAGCACGCCCGCTGACTCGCTGAGTCGGGCGGGCGGAGATCCGGCTTCAGTCCACCCGGCGGTAGCGGATGTGCGTGGCCAGCGGCGAGTGCAGCACCTCGACCGGTTCGAACCCGAACGATGCGACGCCGTCGAAGATCCGCTCGCCCGATCCGAGCAGGACGGGGGCGATGTCGAGTGTGAGCTCGTCGACGACCCCGGCGATGAGCGCCTGCCGCACGGTGGAGGCGCCGCCCGCGATGTCGACGCCGAGGTCGCCGGCGGTCTCTCGCGCCCGCGCGTATGCGGCGTCGAAGCCGTCGGTGACGAAGTGGAACGTCGTCCCGCCCTCCATCTACCGGCTACGCCGTCAGGGCGTCCGCCTTCTCCCGGAGTGCATCCGTCTCCGGGCCGGGCGGGAAGGCCGGGATCGACAGGAAGTCGTGAAGGTCGGCGCGGGAGAAGTCACGCAGCCTGTCGGCTCGGCCGTCGCGGATGGCTGCGAAGATGTCGAGACCCCGGACGAAGACGGGATCGGTGATGCGGAGTCCACCGTCGGCGGTCTGCAGGATGTTGTCCGGCCGGATGTCCGCACCGCCCCACAGGAGGAAACGGCGTGCGCCCTCGGCCACGAGTTCGCCGATCCGACGCCGCAGGTCGACGACGTCCGGATCGGCGGCGAGGGCGGCGGTCGAGTCCGCCGACGGCGCCGGGGCGGCTGCCGCATCGACGGTGAGCGCTGCGGCGAGGCGCTGCGCCCGGCCTTCGTCCGCCGGGTGCAGTCGCTCCATGACGACGACGTATCCCCGGTGGCGAAGCGGGACGACCTCATCGACGCGGACGAGGTATGGATTCGGCAGTCCGGCGAGACAGGCGTCGGCGAAGAGGCGGAAGGCCGGGTCGAACGGCGTCACACGGGCGACGACGCTGTCATCGGGCGATGCGAAGACCCAGGCCCAGTCGCCCGAGCCGATCTCGCGCCAGCCTGCCGCGGCGAGAGCCTCGCGCGTGTCGTCCGCCGTGGCGCTGCGCGACAAGGGGGGAAGCATCCGCCCAGTATTCTCACCCTCCGGTCCTCTCACAAGCCGACGGGCAGGACGGAACCCAGGGATCTTCGGCCCCACGACCTGAACCGGGAGGGCAAAGAGAAAGCCCCGACCGTTACCACGCGGCCGGGGCGAGACGAATGAGAGTCCGCCTATCCCCTCCATAGTACCGCACTCCGCGCGGACGTCCGGCGGACCCTGTGTCGCTCAGGCGAAGACCGGGGTCTGGAAGCGCCGCTCGTACCGGCGGATGCACTGCGTCTCGCGGGCGTACCGGAAGGCCTCGACGCATTCCGGGTCGGAGCGAGAGGCGATGCGGTAAGCCTCGTACTCGGCGAGCGAGGGGAAGGTGAACAGGGCGAACGCCTCGTCGCTGTCGCCCTCGCTGGGCATGAAGTACCCGTGGTGCGTGCCCCCGAGCTTGGTCACCAGCCGGATCCACTCCCGCCCGTAGCGGGTGAACTCCTCGAGCTTGTCGGGATCGATCTCATAGCGAAGGTGGACGGTGATCGGGTCAGGAGCGGGCACGTCTCGATTCTGGTCGGCCTGCGCGCGAACACGCTCACAACGTGCGGATGCGGGCGGCACGTGTCCGAAAGGCGTGCACGTTTGGCAGGAGACCGTCGTCCAGCGGCGGTTGCGCGTCGGCGACCGGGGACTTCGTCGGGCGGCTCGGAGCCCGCTCGCAATCCGCCTGGCTCGCGGCACCGAATAACCGATGCGTCCGAGGGACGGATGCACGGGAATGAATCACCGGGGATCGTCGTTATTCCTGTACTCAGCACGATTCGTTGCTGCAGGAGGGGACTGTGGGCAAGAACTACATCGACATCGAGAACGACCGGGGCGAGATGCTGCGCTACCGCAAGCACGTCAACGGTCGAGGCCTCATCGCGCACGGCGCGAAGGTCCACCCGAGCGCGATCGTCGAAGCGGGAGCATATGTCGAGCCCGGGGCGCAGATCGCCGCGGGAGCGCACGTCGGCCGCGGCGTGTGGGTCGAGACGGATGCCGTGATCGGCCCCGACGCCGACATCGCGCCGCACGCCCACATCGGCCCCCGCGCCGCCATCGGAGCAGGCGCGAAGATCGGCGTCCGCACCCACGTCGGCAGCGAGGCGCGCGTGGCCGTCGGATCCCTCATCGGAGACGACGAGACCATCGCCGACGGCGAGCGCGTCGCGACCGACCAGCGAGGGCTCCGTCTGGCGGCCTGACCGCATCGATCCGGATCGGCACGAGTCGGACGGCGACGTCTGCCGCGCCGACTAGGGTGCCGAGCGTGAAGCGCGTCGTCACCGCCGTCGTGATCCTCCTCGCGGCCGCCCTTGTCGCGGGGGTGATCTGGCTCTCCTCGAGCACCGGCCGGATCGGCGACGCGGCGCCCACGACCGCGCCGACGCCGGCCCTCGGCATCCCTCCCCGTCCGACCGACGCCTTCCCCCTCACCGTGGAGTACGTCTTCGACGGAGACACCATCGAGGCGCGGATGCTGCAGCCCAACGACGTCGTCACGACCTCGAACCCGATCCGCATCCGGCTGATCGGCATCGACACCCCCGAGGGAACGCCGACACCGGAGTGCTGGGCCGAGGAGGCCCGCGCACACCTGAGCACCCTGCTGCCCCCGGGCTCGACCGTGTGGGCTGCCCCCGACCGCGAGACGTGGGACGACTACGGGCGCCGGCTGTTCAACCTGTGGACCGACGACGGCCGGTTCGTCAACCACGAGCTCGTCGCCGCTGGCGACGCCGAGGCGATGGCGGTCCGGCCCAACGTCGCCTTCTCCGACCTGCTCAGCGAGGCACAGGCGGGGGCCGAGGCATCCGGAGCCGGCCGGTGGAGCGCGTGCGACTGACGCTCAGGCGAACAGGAAGAGCACGAAGCCGATGAGCGGCAGCGTGCCCTGCGTGAGCGCGGCGCGCAGGTACTTCATCCCCGTGGTGAGCAGGACGAGGGATGCCGCCACCATCGATCCGAGGCTGAACAGCACGAGCGCGAGCCCGGCTGCGCGCAGCGCCGAGTCGTCGGATCCGCTCAGGAACAGCACGAGCCCGATCGCCGTGCCGATCGCGAGGAACAGGTTGTAGAACCCCTGGTTGTACGCCATCGGCCTGGTGACCTCGGCCGCCGCCTGGTCGGCGACTCCGAACCGCTTCCAGATCTTCGGCTGCGTCCATTGGACGCTCTCCATCACGAAGATGTAGACGTGCAGGAGCGCCGCGAGTGCGGCGAAGACCGTGGCGAGGATCGCGACCATGAGCGAACGATATCGCCCGGCTACGCTGAACGACATGGCAAAGGGCGGTGGTTCGCGAGCGCGGCCGGGGAAGTCGGGCCGGGATGCCGCACCCCGCCGCTCCGGCAAGACCGGCGGCGCCGGCGGTAAGGGCGGCAAGGGCGTCAAGCCCGGAGGCAAGGGCCAGCCCGGCGCGAAGCCCCACCCGAAGGCGAAGGCGGCGCCGAAGCCCGAGCACGTCGCCGCCCCCGTCGTGACGGGGCCCTTCCGCCTCGGGGCGATCCCGGGTGCGACGCCGGGCAAGTGGATCGACCTCTGGAACGACCGCCTTCCCGGTATCGCCCTCGAGCTCGTGGCCCTCGCGGTCGCCGATCAGCGCCGCGCGCTCGACGCGGCCGAGGTCGACGCCGCTCTCGTGCGCCTGCCGATCGAAGCCGGCGGGCTCAACGTCATCCCGCTCTACGACGAGGTCCCGGTCGTGGTGACGGCGGCCGAATCGCACCTCACCGCCGCCGACGACCTCGGCCTCGACGACCTCTCCGGCGAGATCGTGATCGCGGCCGAAGACGACGTGCTCGGCATCCGGGTGCCCGGCGCCGTCGCACCGAAGTTCGCACCCCCGGCCGATACCGGCGAGGCGATCGCGACGGTCGCCGCCGGCGTCGGTGTCGTCATCGTGCCGATGTCGCTCGCCCGGCTGCACCAGCGCAAGGACGTCGAACATCGACCGCTGCGTGACGGACCCGTCTCGACGGTCGCGCTCGCATGGGTGGCCGAACGGACCACACCGGCGGTGGAGGCGTTCGTCGGGATCGTGCGCGGACGCACCGCGAACTCGTCGCGCGGCTGACTCCGGCACGCCGAGGGGACGAAACCGGGGGATGTCGCCGACCTGGGTCTCTGCGACATCCCCCGTCGGATCTGCTCCGAAGGTCACACGTCCCCAGACGCTCTCCCCATGAGGTGACCTTCTGCTCCCAGTGCCGGCGCCCCCAGAGTCGCCGTCGCGCGTGAACAGACCCGATGACCAAGAGCACACCGCCACGACCCTGATACATCGGATCCGAAGAATTCTCGGAGAGTTCTAGAACCCCGCCCCGTGCACCTGGAACGGGGCCACGATCCCGGTGTGCTCGGACGCGGCCGCGAGCGCCTCCGACGGCGCACGGCCCGCCGCGAGGCCCTCGTGCATCGCGCCCAGGAGTTCGCACGCGACATCGTCCGCGACGATGACCGGTGCCGCCACGACGCACCGGGTGCCTGCGTGCAGCCAGATGCGCGTCATCCCGATCGCCTCCTCACCCCAACGCACCGACGATCGTCCCACCTCGCACGCCGAGAGCACGACGGTGTCGGGCACCTCCGGCATGAGGTCGATGTCGTAGCCGAACAGTGCGCCGTCGGCGAGCTCGAGACCCGAGAACAGCGGGTTGTCGACCGCGTGGCGGCCGTGCGCGGCGACGTGCAGGACGTCCACGCGCGACGCGAGCTCGGTCACCCGATCGACGGATGCCGCATCCCCCTGCAACACCACCGACCCACCCCACGACTCGGCCGCCGTCTCGACCTCCTCCTCGCCGCGCGCGACACGGGGTCCGACAGCGAAACCGGCGGTCTCGCTCGGGAACGCGCCATGGGGCCGCAGATGCGCCCACCGCGTCGCGGAGACCGCAAGGGTGAACACGCGACCCCGCATCGCCGGCAGCATCGCCCACGGGATCGAGTTGAGCAGACCGGGCGTGGTCAGCACGAGCCGGCGCGTGCCGGCGATCGCTGCCGGCCCGTCGAGAAGCGCCTCCGAGAGGGCGCGCAGCCGGTCGTCGAGGCCACGGCGCACGATGTCGGCCATCGGCGGCGTGCGGATCGACGCCGACATGTCGAGGTCGGCACGGAGGCCGGTGAGGAGGCGACGCACCGCGGCATCCGAGGCAACGGGAACGACCACGGTGCGCTCGAGCGTGCAGACCAGCGCGACGAGGGCCGAGCCCGAGTAGACGTAGGCGATGAGCGCCGTGTCGTCCGTGAGCTCGCCGCGCAGCCGCTCCAGGTCGATGCGCTCCTCGCCGTCGACGGCCCCCGTCGACGACCACTGGCGCTCTCGGGCACGCTCTCGCAGCGCCGCGGCCCGGGGCACCGAGAGCCAGTCGCCGCCGGGGTTCTCGGCGCGGAGCATGCGCAGCTCGGCCAGCTCCTCCGCGAGCGCGGGATCGGGGGGCGGGCGCAGGGGGACGACCTGCTGACTGAGGTGGCGCGCGCGCTCCGACCATTCGAAGACGACGTCGGGACGACCTGAGCGCACGGCCGAATCGAGCCCGGCGAAGATGAGATTGCCGCCGTGCATCGCGACCGAGGTCTGCAGGTCGAGGCTCCCGAATGTGCGCTGCCAGCCCGCGAGCACGTCGAGCCCCTTCGCCGCGTGACGACGAGCAGCCGCGCCCCGGTTCGCGGCGGCCGCCCGGGCGGAGCGCAGCTCGGCCGCGAGCAGCTGCACCTCCATCGGCGCCGACGACGGCACGCGGATGTCGCGACCCGCGTCTTCTCCTCGGCGGGCGCGCGCGAGCGCCTCCGACATGCGGAGCGCAGCCGCCTCACCGCGGAATCCCCGGGAGATCAACTCGTCGGCGACCCCGTCGACCTCCGCGGGCGTCGGCATGCGCCGCCGAGACGAGCCTGCCTGCTCGACGCGGAGCCCGCCGAGCATCGCGCGCAGGCGCACGGCGTCGGCCCGGGCAGCCCAGGCATCGTTGCCGACGGCTCGGAACCGCCGTGAGGCCGAGAGGGCGACCCGGCTCGCTCGGGAGCTGTCGTGCGAGAGCAGCGAACGCGCGAGATGGAATTCCGCCTCGGCGCGGGACTGCGGCATCCGGTGCGATCCGAACACCGTCGCCGCGCGGGCGAGAATCTGCTCCGCCTCGGTCGTGAGCCCGGCGTCACGCAGCACTTCCGCGCGATCGACGTCGGTGATCGCCGCGTTGACGGGGGTGGATGCCGCGACCGGCCGCGCGGCGAGCATCTCCCGCAGGGCACCGACCAGATCGCCCGCGAGGAGCGAGGTGTAGCCGAGGTTGTGTCGCGCCTGGGCCTCGTCGGTGGCGAGGTCGTGGTCGGCGAACGTCGTCGATGCCCGTTCCAGGTCGTCGGCGGCATCCCCCAGCCGGCGCTGCTGCATGCGCACCAGGCTGCGGTTCACACGCGTGCGCGCCGCCGGGACCGGGTCCTCCGCGAGACTCTCGATCGCCCGCGTGAGCCAGCGCTCCGCCTCGTCGAGCCGGCCGCCGTAGTTCGCGATCGCCCCGAGCTGGCCGAGGAGGATCGCCTGCGTGTGCGGAGCGAGATCCGGCCCTGCGACGGCGGTCATGAGGAGCTCCTCCGCCTGCGCGGGGAATCCGGTGCGCTGGAGCGCCAGGGCGCGCGTGCCGACGATCCTGGCCCGGAGGTCGGGATCGTCGGTGCGCGCGTCAGCCTGATCGAGGACGCGCTGAGCCTGGGCGTACTTGCCGTTGATGCACAGATCAACGGCGCGCCGATGGAGTTCCGAGGCGGAGCGCGTCACTCCCTCATCTTGGCGCAGTCCACCCCGCGTTTCAGGCCGGAGCGCGCCGGTGACCGTCCCAGTCCCGCAGCACCGTCTCGCCGGCCTTCACGAGGGCCTTGACGCGCGCCTTGGCGTCCTCCTTCGCGCGGCCGTCGATCAGACCGACGCCGACCATCTCGGCGAGGGTGCCCGCGATGTACGGCGCGGCGAACGAGGTGCCGCTCCAGACGGCGAACCCGCCGGTGAAGTCATCGGGATCGACGGTCTCGCGCCGCAGCCCGAATCGATCGTTTCGCGTGCCGGCCTGCACTCCGCCGTTCATGGGCGGGAGCGAGCTGACGACCGAGACCCCCGGCGCGTAGCACCGCACCCACCGCCCGACGTTGCTGAAGAGGGCGACCGACGTGCCGTTCGGGTTGAGCGCGCCGACCGAGACATGGGGCGCGGCATCCGAGGGATCCTCGACGACGAAGTCGGCACCCGGCCACGCCCACAGTGCGGCCGGGAACGCCGGCCGGTCGGTCGCGTCATTGCCCGACGAGCAGACGACGGCGCAGCCGTGCCGCCGTGCGGCGAGCAGGTACTTGATCAGGGTCAGGTCGAACTGACCGTCGTCGGGCGTCTCGTGGTAGTAGCTGAGCGAGAGGCTGAGCACGTCGATTGGACGCCCGCCCTTGCCGCGTGCGTAGCGGATGACCAGGACGGCGACCGCACGGACCGCCTCGAGGAACTCGCCCTCGAGGAGAGCGCCCTGGCTGTCGGCGACGCGGATCGAGATCAGGTCGGCGTCGGGGCAGACCTGCCGGATCACTCCGGCGACGAACGTCCCGTGTCCGGACGCGCCGTCGAGGAATCCGTCGTAGGGCCCCGCGAGATCGCCGATGGCCTCCGGGTCGGTGGCGGGGTCGGAGATGCCGACGGGTTCGCCGTCGAGCTTGAGATGACGTTCGACGATGGAGCCCGGGAGCCAGGGGTGCGTCCCGCACCCGGTGTCCATGAACGCGACCACGGGGCGCCGGCCCTTGATCGCCGAGTCGTCGCGGCGGGGCGGGTCGCCGATGTAGGTCACGACCTCGCGACCGCCGGATCCCGGGTAGGCGTAGCTTCCCGGGCCGGGAGCGTTGGTCGAGCCGAACGGGTTCGTCGAGCCGAAGGGGTTGGTCGATCCGAACGGGTTCGTCGAGCCGAACGGATTGGTCGAACCGAAGGGGTTGGTCGAGCCGAACGGGTCGACGGTGATCACGTGATCGAGGCCCACGCCGGCGATGTCGGTCCCTCGACGGGCGCGGGCGCGCTGCAGCAGACGCCAGGCGTCGATCGGAGGAACGGGCTGGTCGTCGCGGTCGTCGCGCGGCGACGGGAAGATGACGGCGAGCAGCACGATCGGCAGGCCCGTCTCGGCCTCTTCTCGGCGCGCGCGCTCGATCGCGTCCTGCTCCTCGAGGCGCTCGCCCTTGATCGTAGTCAGGCGCACACCCCAGCCGAAGTCGGCGGCGGCTTCACGGAGCGTCTCGAGGATCTCCGGCAGACGCGAGGCGTCGGAAACGAGGAGGTGGTCCGGCGCATAGGAGGTCGGGTAGGCGCGGACGCCGTCGACCGGTTCGCTCGTCGGGTCCAGGGGGACGCCTCGGGGTCGTGCCGCATCGACTCTGTTCCGCCAGCCGGGTTCCCCTGCTGCTGCCATCTCTCGCTACCTCCTCATCGCGGGCGACGTCCTTCGTCGCAGCCGCTCCCCGATGTCGGGGTCGATCACACTTCGAACTGCGGCGTCTGGAAGTCGCGCAGCTCGCCGGTGGCGTCCTTCACGACCATGCGCAGTCGCGCCACCCCCGGCGTGACCTCGTCGAACGCGAATCGGCCGTGCTCGCCGGCCTCTGCGGACCACTCGCGCTCGCCCTGGGTGAGGCGGATCGCGAGGGCCGCGGCATCCACCCATCCGTCGACCCGGCGGCCGCCGTCCTCCGTCACGGAGACGTGGAGGAGCACCGTCGTCGAGCCGTCGCTGAACTGCAGCGTCGCGGTGTCGGCTTCGCCGCGCACCGCCGCGAGCGTCCCTTCCACGAGCGTCAGCAGCGCGTACTCGCGAGAGAGGTCTTCCACGGCGACGGCGGCCACCATCCGATCGACGAGGTCGGCCGGCGCCGGATCCACCTCCTCCCACACCGCGCGCAGTCGTGCGAAGAGCGCCGCATCCGCGGCGAAGTCCTCAGTGTCCATCATCATCTCCTCCCCATCCGGCGCCCTCGAGTTCAGCCCGGAGTTTGGCGAGACAGCGCTGGCGGGTCGGTCCGATCGACCCGATCGGCATCGCGAGATCCTCTGCGATGCGCGCATAGTCGGGGCGGTCCTCGAACGCGACGATCCGCAGCAGGCGCTGGCATCGTTCGTTGAGCGTCGCGACCGCGATCCACAGCCGACGCGAGGCGTCGTCGGTGGCGGCGGTCTGCTCCGCGGATTCGTGGACCGGCAGATGGGGTTCGAGCGCTTCGGCCTCGGTCGGATCGGCGCGGCGCTGCTGCTTGCCGACACGCCACGCCTCGCGGCGCGCGCACATCGTCAGCCATCCCGACACGGCCTGCGCGTCGAGGATGGTCTCGTGACGGCGCACCAGCGTCAGCCACGTCGTCTGCACGACATCCTGCGCGAGTGCCGCATCGAGCCCGTACGCGCGCACGACGTGCCACAGCGGCGGCGTCATGAGCCGGACGAGCTCGTCCATCGCGCGGCTGTCGCCGTCGCGCCAGCGCACGAACAGCGCCGCGGCACGCTCCCATCGCGCCGGCTCGACCGAGTCGGCGGATGCCCCAGCGCCCGCATGCATCATGACGCCCATTGTGTCCACACCAACGTGGAGAGCGATAGGTGGCGACTGATACATGTCTCGTGCGATTTCTCCGGGAATGCGGATGCGGATGCCGCGACCTAGAATTCACGGCATGACGACCGCGCCACTGCTCTATGTGTGCGTGCGGCCGCAACAGGGAGCGGCGGCCGCCGAGTACGAATCGTTCCGCACCGCGATGAAGCTCGACGAGAGTCGGCTCGGCCATCTCGACCTCGTGCGCGAGCCGCTCCCCGACGACGTGTTCGACCGCTACAGCGGCTTCCTCGTCGGCGGCAGCCCGTTCAACCTCGCCGACCCCGAGTCGACCAAGACCGACGTCCAGCGCCGCGTCGAGGCCGGCCTCGAGCGCATCGCCCGCCGGGTCGCCGAGGGGACGCCCGGCGACGACGACGCACCCGCCGCGCTGTTCACGTGCTACGGCATCGGCGTGGTCACGCGGATGCTCGGCGGCGAGGTGAGTCGCGCGTACCCCGAAGACACCGGTCCGGTGACGATCGAGCTCACCAGGGCAGGCCAGGGAGATCCGCTGTTCGGCGGACTCGCCACGCGCTTCACGGCGCTCACGGCACACAAGGAGGGCACGGCCGTCCCGCCTCCGGGCGCGACCCTCCTCGCGGTGAACGACGGATGCCCCGTCCAGGCCTACGTCGTCGGCGACCGGCTCTACGCGACGCAGTTCCACCCCGAGCCGACCACGAAGGCGTTCACGCAGCGCATGGCGGTGTACCGCGACGACGGCTACTTCGAGGCGAACGACTACGACGTCGTCGCAGCGCGCGTGCTCGCGTCATCCGTCACCGAGCCGGTGCGCCTGCTGCGCGCGTTCGCGCAGCGGTTCGGCCCGGCCGACGCCGACTGATCAGACCTCGGCGTTGCGCACATCGGCGGCGCGGTGGAGCACCGTGCCGACGACCGGCACGAGCAGGACGATCGCCGCGACGACGATCGCAGTGACGCCGATCGCGGTGTTCGGCGGCTCGAAGGCCAGGCGCCCGACAGCTATCCAGGAGAGGCCCCACGCCATCGCCAGGCCCGGCGCGATGCGCCAGCCGCTCGCCCACGCGATCCCGACTCCGATGACCGCGACGACGACCAGGACGAGGACGCCCCACAGCGTCGCGGAGTCCGCGGCGTCGTCGGCGACGATCGTGGTGAGCCACGCGGTCGTGTTCGCGACCGTGGCGAGCGTCACCCAGCCGAGGTGCAGCCCGGTGACGCCGTCGATCAGCAGGGAGTCGATCCATCCGCGCCCCGGGTCGGTCACCGTGCGCCGGAAAGTCAGGCCGAGCACCGCCAGCAGGACGACGATCGCGAGGACCGTGAGCGGCAGCGTCGCGAACTGCGCCGTGACCAGCCACACGCCGTTGAGCACCATCGTCGCCGCGATGAGCCACCCCACGGCCCGCTGACGCGACCGCGACCGCTGCCGGGGGAGCGCCTGCCATACCGTGTAGGCGAAGAGGCCGACGTAGATGACCGTCCAGATGGAGAACGCCGGACGCGCCGGCGCGAGGAACGACCCGTCTGCGTCGAGGGCGCCGTCCTGCAGGTCCTGCACCGGCGTTCCGCCGAACAGTCCGGTGCCGACCATGGCGGCGATGATCATGAAGCAGAAGGCGCTGATGACGACGATCTGGCGAGTGAGGTCCTTGGCGGCCATGCCTCCACGCTACGTATGCCTCCGCGGGCACGCACCCGGTTGACACGCTCGGGCCGGTCCCCTAGGGCGCCGTCACGCTCCGGCGGGTGGATCGAGCAGCAGGGCGATCCGCTCGTCGAGGTAGCGCGCGAGAGGCATGTAGCCGGCCGCGGCGCTCCAGCGGATGCTCACGACGCCGTCCACCACCGCGAGGGGATCGGATGCCTCTCCCCGGTCGACGGCGGCGGGATCGAGCATCCGCCAACCGATGTGCACGGTCGCGCCCTCGTCGAATCCGCCGCGACGTGCGGCCGCGGCGAGCTCGGAGCGCCGGCGCTGCGACTCGGCCGTGTATCCGCGGACCGCCTCGGTGCGCGCTCGCACGACCTCGCCCGTCGCGAGGACGCCGTCGTCGGTCAGCAGCAGCGCGCCGAGGTGCCAGGCGGTCCCGCGCGGGACGATCCGGGCCGCGCGCGCGATCCCGAGGATGCGACGCGGCTCGACGAGTTCGCCCAGGCCCTCGCGCGGCGCCCCGGCCAGCCGCTCGCGGGCGGCGTCGAGGAGCGCGTCGATGCTCACGCCGCGTCGTCCTCCACCGGCAGCGCGGCGCCGGTCGCACGCTCTCCGCGGATGCTCATCGCGATGAGCGGGAAGAGGAGCACCGAGAGCATTCCGGCTCCGACCAGGAGAGCCGACGCCGCAGTCGACAGGATGCCCTCATCCACGCCGATCGCCGTCACCGCGACGATGATCGGCAGCGCGGTGGCCCCGAGGAGCGCGATCGAGAGTCGATCGCGGCCCGTCGACCCCTCCGGCGCCGCCAGCATCGACGGCAGACCTCGGACGACGAACAGCACCACGAGGACGACCGGCAGCAGCAGGAAGAGAGTCGGCTGCGCGAGGAGGGCGGCGAGGTCGAACGTCACACCCGTGTAGATGAAGAACACCGGGACGAGGAAGCCGAAGGCGACCGCCTCGACCTTGCTCTCGACGGCCTCGCGGTCGGGCTCGGCTGCATCGCGCATGAGGAGCCGCCACACGATGCCCGCGGTGAACGCGCCGAGCAGGATGTCCAGGTCGAGGACGATGCTCAGTGCGATGAGGCCCGAGAGGATGAGCAGGACGACCCGGATCGCGAACTGCCCCGACGTGTGCAGCGTCGAGCTGACGAAGCGGTGCATCGCCCCGCGCGGCACGCGGAAGGCCAGCCAGATGGCGAGGCCGGCCAGGACTCCGAAGAGCGCCAGCACGAGCGTCGAGTACCCGGGGTTGCGCTGGCCGAGGAAGATCGAGATCGCGATCAGCGGACCGAACTCGCCGACCGCGCCGATCGCGCCGAGCGCGCGGCCGAACGGGGTCTTGAGCTCACCGGCGTCGCGGAGGATCGGGAGGATCGTGCCGAGCGCGGTCGAGGCGAGGGCGACGCCGATGATGATCGCCTCCTCCCCGGGGACGAAGATCCAGGCGAGCCCGACGCCGACCGCGAGGCTGAGGAGCCAGCCGAACGAGGCACGCCGGCCGGTTCGCCCGCGGAACGCGGCGAACTCGATCTCGGACCCGGCGACGAAGAACAGCATCGCGAGACCGAACTCCGACAGGACGTCGATGAAGGCATCCGGCTGCGCCCAGCCCAGTACGCTCGGACCCACCAGGATGCCGAGGACGAGCTCGAACACGACGATGGGCACGCGGATCCACCGGCCGATTCCGCGGGCGAGCAGCGGTGCGAGCACACCGAGGAGCGGGATGATCAGCAGCGTCGGCTCGAGGTCCACGGACTCACCCTAGCGACGGGGCGAGCGTGGTCAGGATCCCGGATCAGGGGCGCATCCTGTCAGTCGGGGCGGGAACTGCGTGCCCCGACTGACGGATGGCGCCCCGAACGCGGTCACGCCTCGATGGCCCGACCGGGTCCGAGGACGCGCGGGCGCACCTGCGCGGTCGCGGTGGCCGACGAGCCTCGGATCTCGCGGTGCAGCCGCTCCATGCGCTCGTCGAGCTCGGCGGCGGTGTCTGCGGCATCCTTCAGGCTGTCGAGGAGCTCGACCGGGACGTTGGTGTCGTACTTGTAGTAGATCTTGTGCTCGAGGCTCGCCCAGAAGTCCATCGCGATCGTGCGGAACTGCACCTCGACGGGCACCTCCACACGACCGCTCGACAGGAACACCGGCACCGCCACGATGGCGTGCAGGCTCTTGTAGCCGTTGGGCTTCGGGTGGGCGATGTAGTCCTTGACCGAGATCACACGGATGTCGTCCTGCTCGGTGAGCAGGTTGAAGAGCCGGTACGCGTCGGCGACGAAGCTGCACGTCACCCGCACGCCCGCGATATCGGTGATGCTGTCGCGGATCGACGCGAAGTCGGGCTCGACGCCCTTGCGCTGGACCTTCTCGACGAGGCTGTCGGGCGACTTCACGCGGCTCGACACGTGCTCGATCGGGTTGTACTCGTGCACCAGCTGGAACTCGTCCCGCAGGATGCCGAGCTTCGTCTCGACCTCCTGCATCCCGAACCGGTACTCCATCAGGAATCGCTCGAACTCGTCGCGCAGCTCCCGGAGTTCAGCGGCCGAAACCGTGATCGATGCATCATCAGGATCCGCTGCGTGCGCCAGGGGCGCCGTGTTCGCCATGACCCCACGCTATGCACGCCGTCTACGAAACGTCTGTGAGATCGCGGTCAGTCGGCGATGGCGGTGCGTGCGCGCTCGGCGTCCTTCACCGCTGCGCGGGCACGGGATGCCGCGGCATCCCGCTCCTCCTCGATCTCGGCGAGCGCGGTCGTCGCCTTCGCCTGCTCTCCCTCGAGCCGCTCCAGGTCGCGGCGCAGGTCGTCGATCCGCTCCGCCACGTGGTCGACCCGCTCCTGGAGCTTCTGGCGCTGCGCGTCCACTCGCGCGAGCTCGCGCTCGGCCTCGTTCGCGGCGCGCTCCGCCTCGCGCGCGGCCTTCTCGGCAGCCTTTCGCGCCCGGCGCTCGGCGAGGTCGTCGCGCTGCGGAGGGGCCACGACCCCGGGGACGGAGCCGCCCACGGCGTCGGCGAGATCGGCCGCCTCGAACGTCCCCGCCTCGAGCGGAGTCACGAGCCGCGCCGTCATGACGGCCGCGGCGGCCGAGGCATCCATCACCGCCGCGTTGATCGTCTTCTCGACGTCGTCGCGCGCGGCGGCGCTCACGGCGACCCCGGCGTCCTTCGCGAGACCGACCGCCTGCGTCGCGAGCGCGGCGACGAGGGCTCGGCGCTGCCGACCGAGGCGCGAGAGCTCTGCGGCGTCGAGGTCTTCCTGTGCCTCGCGCAGCGCCGACGCGAGTTCGAGCGCATCGCCCAGCTGCCCGTTGCGGGCGAGCAGGTTCACGGCCCAGGCCGCGACCGTGGGCTTGCGCAGCGCCTTGACCTGCGCGGCGATCGCGCGGTCGGCCATGCCGGCGCGGCCGTTGCGGGCCGCAGTGAACTCCGCGGGCGGGAGCGCGTAGAGCTCCGCCGCGATCTCGTCGAGGTCGTTCCGCTCGGCCACGCGCCCATCCTCCCCCACGCCGTTCGTGCGCGCACCGGGGCGCGCGAACGACCGCGGCGCCCGAGAGCGCACGAATCACACTCGCAGTTCACGCCGAAGCGTGATTCGTGCGCTCTCGACCGCGGGTCAGGCGTCGAGCACGGCGGCGGCCTGGCGCGCCGCGCCGAGCGCGACGTACTCGCCCGGGACGGGGACCTCGACGGCGAGCCCGAGCACGAGTGGAGCGATGGCACGGACGGCCTCGGACTGGGCACCGCCGCCGATGAGCAGGGCGCGGTCGAGGGGGACGCCGAGTCCGCGCAGAGCCTCGAGACCGGCGGCCAGGCCGCTCAGCATGCCCTCGACAGCGGCGCGGGCGAGGTTCTCGCGCGTGGTCGAGGCGAGCGTCATGCCGGTGAGCGCTGCCGTCGCGTCGGGGAGATTCGGGGTGCGCTCGCCCTCGAAGTACGGCACCAGCGCGAGCCCGCCCGCACCGGGCTGTGCGGCCAGCGCGAGGCGGCTGAGCTCGGCGTGATCGACTCCGAGCAGCCCCGCGACGGCGTCGAGCACGCGTGCGGCGTTGAGCGTCGCGACGAGGGGCAGGAACCGGCCCGTGCAGTCCGCGAAGCCGGCGACCGTGCCCGTCGGGTCGATCGTGCGCTCGTCGCTCACGGCGAAGACGGTGCCGCTGGTGCCGATCGAGACGACGACGTCGCCCGGCCCGGCTCCGAGACCGAGCGCGGCGCCGGCGTTGTCGCCGGCCCCACCGCCCACGCGGCGTCCGGCCTCGTCCTCGACCCATTCGTCGGGGCCGAGCACGCGCGGAAGCGCGGCGTCGCGGCCGAGCGCCGCGACGAGGAGCTCGCGGTCATAGCCGCCGGTCGCCGGATCCCAGTAGCCTGTGCCCGAGGCATCCGATCGGTCCGTGACGAGCTCGTCGAGGACGGGACCGCGCGGCGACTCGCCCACCGGCCCGAAGCCGCGAATCCGCCACGTGAGCCAGTCGTGCGGCAGGGCGACAGCCGCGACGCGCGCCGCGTTCTCGGGCTCGCTGTCGCGCAGCCACCGGAGCTTGGTGAGGGTGAACGACGCCACGGGCACGAGGCCGGTGCGCCGCGCGAGCTCCTCGGCGCCGAACTCCGCGGTCAGATCGGCGGCCGCGCCCGCCGATCGGGTGTCGTTCCACAGCAGGGCGGGACGGATGACCCGCCCGGCCTCGTCGAGCGCGACCATGCCGTGCTGCTGCCCGCCGATGGCCCACGCCTCGACGTCGTCGAGGCCGCCGGCGCCGGCGATCGCCGCCTGGAGCGCCTCCCACCACGCGGCCGGGTCGACCTCGGTGCCGCCCGGGTGGGTGGCACGCCCTTCGCGCACGACGGCGCCGGTGGCGGCATCCGCGATCAGCACCTTGCAGGACTGGGTCGACGAGTCGACGCCCATCACGAGAGTCACGTGCACTCCTTCGAGCTCAGGCCGTTTGTGTGGAGTAGGTCGCGCAGCCTGCGCGAACGCAACGCGACCTACTCCACACGAACGAAGTCTGGCGAGGTGGGGTCAGCGGGCGCCGAGCAGGTGCTCGGTCGCGAGCTGCTGCAGACGGACGAAGCCGCCGCCCTTGCCGCCGAGGTACGCGCCGGTGTCGAACTCCTCGTAGGCGGAGCGGTCCGCGAGGAAGTCATCGTACGACTCACCGGGGTTGAGGGTCGGGGTCGACAGCTCGAACACCTTGGCGGCTTCGAGCGCCTCCTGCACCTCGGGGTCGGCGCGGAACGCGGCCGCGCGCTCCTTGAGGAGGAGGTAGGTCGTCATGTTGGCCGCGGCGGACTCCCATACGCCCTTCTCGTCCTCGGTGCGGCTCGGCTTGTAGTCGAAGTGGCGCGGACCCTCGTACGCCGGCACCCCGCCGGGGCCGCCGTTCTCGAGCAGATCGACGAGCGCGAACGCGTTGTGCAGGTCGCCGTGCCCGAACACGAGGTCCTGGTCGTACTTGATGCCGCGCTGGCCGTTGAGGTCGATGTGGAAGAGCTTGCCGTGGAACAGCGCCTGCGCGATTCCGGCGGCGAAGTTCAGCCCCGCCATCTGCTCGTGGCCGACCTCGGGGTTGAGTCCGACGAGCTCGGGGCGCTCGAGCGAGTCGATGAACGCGATCGCGTGGCCGAGCGTGGGCAGGAGGATGTCGCCGCGGGGCTCGTTCGGCTTCGGCTCGATCGCGAAGCGGATGTCGTAACCCTTGTCGGTCACGTAGTCGCCGAGCAGGTTCACGGCCTCGCGGTAGCGCTCGAGCGCCTGGCGGATGTCCTTGGCCGAGTCGTACTCGGCGCCCTCGCGGCCGCCCCACATGACGAACGTCTTGGCGCCGAGCTCGGCGCCGAGGTCGAGCTGACGGAAGACCTTGCGCAGCGCGAAGCGACGCACGTCGCGGTCGTTGGCCGTGAAGCCGCCGTCCTTGAACACCGGAGCGGAGAAGAGGTTCGTCGTGACCATCGGCACGATGAGGCCGGTGCCGGCGAGGGCGCCCTTCAGGCGGTCGATCTGGTTCTGGCGCTGCGCGTCGGACGAGCCGAAGGCGAAGAGGTCGTCGTCGTGGAACGTGAGCCCGTAGGCGCCCAGCTCGGCGAGCTTCTCGACCACGTGCACGACGTCGAGGGCGTTGCGGGTCGGCCCGCCGAAGGGATCGGTGCCGTTGTAGCCGACGGTCCAGAGGCCGAAGGAGAACTTGTCGGCGGGAGTGGGGGTGGGCATGACGCTCCTCGATTCGGCGACGAACACGGTTCGACGGTGAACTAAATGTTGTTGACGACAACCTATACCATGACGGATGCCGCGTCCACCGGCATCCGTCGACACTTGCGAGTCGCGCGTCCGATACTTTCGGGCGCTACCATCGACGCATGTCCGATACGCCACGGGTGACTCTGGCCGAGATCGCGGCCGAGGCCGGCGTCTCGCTGGCCACGATGTCGAAGGTGCTCAACGGACGCACCGACGTCTCGCCGGCCACCCGCGCCCGCCTCGAGGAGCATCTCGCCCGTCACGGATACCGCCGACGCAACTCGGCGCAGCGCAGCGAGTTCGTCGAGCTCGTCTTCCACGAGCTCGAGCCGAGCTGGTCGATGGAGGTCATCGAGGGTGTGGAGGACGTCGCACACGCCGCCGGCCTCTCCGTGGTCCTCACCGTCAGCGGCGACCGGCACGCCCCCTCCGCCGACTGGATCGACGGCGTGCTGCGCCGGCGGCCGGTGGGCGTCATCCTGGTGTTCTCCGACATCGAGGCCCGCTACCGCGAGAAGCTCCGGTCCCGCGGCATCCCCTTCGTCATCGTCGACCCCGCCGGCGACCCCTCGCCCGACGTGCCGTCGGTCGGGTCGGCCAACTGGTCGGGCGGGCTCATGGCCACGCGCCACCTCATCGAGCTCGGCCATCGGCGCATCGCGGCCATCACCGGCCCGGAGGACATGATGTGCTCGCTGGCCCGGGTCGACGGCTACCGCTCCGCGATGAACGCGGCGGGACTGCCGATCGACCCCGACCTGATCCGCTTCGGCGACTTCCACCCCGGCGGTGGCGAGACCCACGCACGCGATCTGCTCCAGCTCGCCGACCCGCCGACCGCGTTCTTCGCCGGCAGCGACCTGCAGGCGCTCGGCGTGATCGCCGCAGGCTCGGCGGCCGGCCTGAGCGTGCCCGACGACCTCTCCGTCGTCGGCTACGACGACATCGCACTCTCGCGCTGGATGAGCCCGCAGCTCACCACGGTCCACCAGCCGCTGCGCCGCATGGGCGAGGAGGCGACCCGCCTGGCCCTTCGCCTCGCCGACGGCGCCACCGTCGACACCCTCCGCATGGACCTCGCGACGCACCTCGTCGTGCGCGGCAGCACGGCCCCGCTCCCGGGCTGATCTCCCGAGGGCATCGCCGTCGATCCGGGGCGCGAACACGCCACAACACGCCGTGACACGCCGTCGACCCGCCACGGAACGCGCCCCGGACCCCCGCTCGGCACCGGTGCGGCGACCGCTGGCGCTCGGCTGCGTCCTACGAGATCGTTCGGGGCCCACGACATCGTTCGGGGCGCACGTGGTACGCCCCGAACGACAGAGCGCGCCCCAAACCCGAGGAGAGGAGAGGAGAGGAGAGGAGAGGGCCGGGCAGGGCAGGGCCGGGCAGGGCCGGGCAGGGCCGGGCAGGGCCGGGCAGGGATGGGCAGGGACGGGATGCCGGGGCGGGCCGGGCAGGGACGGGATGCCGGGGCCCCGCGGGGAACGCGGAGCCCCGGCATCCTCGTCAGGCGTCGGGCGTCACCGCGACGATCGCGTGCAGCGCGCGGTCCCGACCGACGACGCGCGTGTCGCCGACCAGGCGCACCGCGCGCGTGGCGACGATCTCGGCGCTCGATCGGCCGAAGCCGAGCACGAGCTCACCCGGCTCGACGATGCGCCGGCCGTCCGCGCCCGTGAACGACACCAGGTCTGCGGGCACCTCGAACGACACGCGTGCCCGCGCGCCGGCCGCGAGCGGCACCCGGGCGTAGGCGATGAGTCGCTGGACGGGGCGCACGACCGACGCGACCGGGTCGTGGAGGTACAGCTGGACGACCTCCACGCCGTCGCGGTCACCGGCGTTGCCCACGTGGATCGACACGGTGACGGAGCCGTCGACGGACAGCTCGGAGGCGGAGGCCGAGGCATCCGACCACACGAACGGCGCGTATCCGAGACCGTGCCCGAACGCGAACGCAGCCGTGGGGTCGATGTTGGACACCTCGTTGCGCCGGGCCAGCTTCGCCGCGAGGTACGTCGACGGCTGCGCGCCGGGGTCGCGCGGAACGCTGACCGGCAGCCGGCCGCTGGGGTTGACGCGACCGCTGAGCACCCCGGCGATCGCGCCCGTCCCCTCCTCGCCGGCGAAGAAGGTCTGCACGATCGCCGCGGCGCGGTCCGGCGCCGAGCCGAGCGCGTACGGACGCCCGGCGAGCAGCGTGACGATCGTCGGAGTCCCAGCGTCGAGCACCGCGTCGAGCAGCTGCTGCTGCGCCCCGGGCAGCGAGAGGTCGGCGACGTCGCACCCCTCGCCGCTCGTGCCGCGGCCGAACAGGCCCGCGCGGTCGCCGAGCGCGATCACGACGACGTCGGCCCCGGATGCCGCGGCCACCGCCTCGTCGAATCCGTCGGTCTCGCCCCCATCGACGGTCGTTCCGAGCGCGAAGACGATCTCGGCATCCGCGAACTCTGCCCCGACCGCATCGCGGAGGGTCGGCAGCGAGATCCCGATGGGCGTCTCCGGATGCCGCACCCCCACGTGCGAGGGGAACGAATAGCAGCCGAGCACCGCGTACGGGTCAGCGGCGACGGGACCGACGACCGCGATCCTTCGCGGTCGCCCCAAGGGGAGCGCGCCGTCGTTCGACAGCAGCACCACGGCCTCCTCGGCGAGCCGCCGGGCAAGGGTCCGGTTCTGCGGCGAGTCGAGGTCGACGCTCCCCCGCACGTCGTCGCCCGTCCCGGCGAGCGCGTCGGGTCGGCCGGCGAGCGCCGGTGGGATCGGCGACCAGTCGGGGTCGAGCATCCCGAGCTCCGCCTTCTGACGGAGCACCCGGCGCAGCGCCCGATCGACGAGCCTCTCGTCCACGTCGCCGGCCTCGACGGAGCGGACGAGCGCCGGGCCGAACGTCTTGACGGTGGGCAGCTCGACGTCGATGCCGGCGGCGAGCGCGTCGCGCGCGGCATCCGTCCAGCTCTCGCTGTAGCCGTGCAGCTCCTTGAGGAAGGCGATCGAGAAGTAGTCCGCGACCACCGTGCCCTCGAAGCCCCACTCCTCCCGCAGCAGAGCCGTGAGCAGCGATGCGTCGGCCGCCGTCGGGATGCCGTCGACATCGGTGTAGGAGTTCATCACCGACCGCACGCCGCTCTCTCGGATCGCCATCTCGAACGGCGGCAGGAGCACGTCGGCGAGTTCGCGTCGGCCGACGGAGACCGGCGCGAGGTTGCGGCCGCCCTTCGAGGCCGAGTATCCGACGAAGTGCTTCAGCGTCGCGACCACCCCGGCCGACTCCACGCCCTGGATGTACGCGGTGGCCACGGTGCCGACGAGGTACGGGTCCTCGCCGATGGTCTCCTCCACTCGCCCCCAGCGGGCGTCGCGCACGACGTCGAGAACGGGCGCGAGGCCTTGGTGCACGCCGACCGCGCGCATGTCGGCGCCGATGCGGCGGCCCACCTCGCGCACCAGGTCGGGGTCGAACGACGCGCCCCAGCTCAGCGGCACCGGGTACGCGGTGGCGCCCCAGGTCGCGAAGCCGGCGAGGCACTCCTCGTGCGCGAGCGCCGGGATGCCGAACCTGCTCGCCGCCACGATCCGCTGCTGTGCGCGCATCAGGGAGAGCGCCCCCATCGCCGGATCGACCGGTGCGGTGCCGAACGGCCGGGTGAGCTGCCCGAGCCCCGACGGCAGGATGGCGTCGAGGTCGACGTCGTCGTCCATGTCGTGCTGGTGCGGGGCGACGTCATCGCCGTCCTCGGATGCTCCGACCCACACGCCGTACAGCTGCGCCACCTTCTCGGCGACGGTCATCGCACCGATCAGCGCCTCGACGCGGTCGGCGATCGGGAGCGAGGCATCCCGCCACGGAGCGGCGACGGGAGCCGGCGCCTCGGTGTGATCGAGCGTCATCCCTTCACCGCCCCCGTGAGACCGCCGACGATCTGCTTCTCCATCGCCAGGAAGAACGCCAGAGCGGGGATCATCGCCAGCGAGGTGTAGGCGAGCACCGCTCCGGTGTCCTGCGAGTACTGCGAGGAGAACTGCGTCACTCCGAGCGGGAGCGGCCAGAGCTCCTGCGGCAGCGAGCCCGTGCTGATGACGAGGAGCGGGAGGAGGTACCCGTTCCAGCTGCCCACGAACGCGAGGATCCCGACGGTCACGAGCGCCGGCTTCGACAGCGGGAGCAGGATCCGCCAGAAGAACCCGATGCGCGTGCTGCCGTCGATGACGGCCGCCTCCTCGAGCTCCGCGGGGATCGCCCGGAGGAACGGGACCAGGATGATGATCGTCGTGGGCAGGGCGAACGCGATCCCGGGGATGATGACGCCGAGATAGGTGCCGTGGAGCCCGAGGGTGCGCAGCAGCAGTGTCAGCGGAAGGGCGGCGACGGTCAGCGGGAACATCAGCCCCGCCGCGAACATCGTGTAGAGGAAGCCGCGGCCGCGGAAGCTGTACCGCGCGATCACGAAGGCCGCCATGATCCCGGCGATGACCGTGCCCGCCGTGGTCGCGACGGCGAGGAACGTGCTCGCCAGCACGTTGCCCCAGAACCGCGGCGCCGTGAGCACGGTCGTCCAGTTCTGCAGGGTCCACGGGTCGGGCATGCCCGCAGGGTCCGCATTGAGGTCCGCGGTGGTGCGGAAGCCGCCGATGAAGACGTAGAGGACAGGCCCGACGGCGACCGCGACGACGACGAGGGCGACGAGATAGACGAAGGGCTGCCCCCAGTCGAAGCGCCGACCCGCGACGCCCGCGGGCGCCGGCTCCTGCTCGAGTTCACGCTCGAGTTCGACGGTGGAGGACATCAGCGGACCCCTGAGGTGATGGCGCCGACGAGGTCGCGGCGCAGAGCGAAGCGCTGGTAGACGAGGGCGACCGCCAGCGAGATGACGAAGAGGATGACGGCGATCGCGCTGCCGTAGCCGGGCTGCCCGGCGAACTGGCCCTGCTGGACCATGTAGGTGGCCATGGTCTCGGTCGCGATCCCGCGGACGGTCGGCGAGACCGTCACCCACACCATGTCGAACACCTGGAGCGACCCGATGATCGACAGGAACGCCCAGATGCGGATGGTCGGCGCGAGCAGCGGGATCGTGATGTACCGCTGCACCTGCCACCAGCTCGCGCCGTCGATCTGCGCCGCCTCGGCCAGCTCGTCGGGCACCCCCTGGAGCCCGGCGAGCATGAGGATGATGCCGAACCCGATGTACTTCCAGGTGAGGATGAAGAAGATCGTCCACAGCGCGATGGCGGGGTCTGCCAGCCAGTTGCGCGCCAGGCCTCCGAGTCCGATGGCCTCGAGCGTGGCGTTGACCGCTCCGTTGGGCTGCAGGAGCAGCTTCCACGCGAGGCCGGCGATGACCTCGGCGAGGACGTACGGCACGAAGATGAGCAGCCGGAGCGCGCCGCGCCCCTTGAGGCTGCGATTGAGCAGGAGTGCGACGCCGATGGCGATCGGCCCCTGGATGAGCAGCGACATCACGAGGATGAAGAAGTTGTTGCCGATCGCGCGGGTGAACTCGGGAGTCGTCAGAGCCCTGACGTAGTTGTCGAGCCCGAGGAAGTTCTCGGGGTTCAGATCGCTCCACTGGAACGCGGACGGGAGGCGGTAGAAGCTGTAGACCGCGGCCAGGATCACCGGGAGGATCACGAAGCCGACGAAGAGGAACAGCGCGGGCCCGACGAAGATGACGATCTCGGTCCGGGTGCGCCGGCCCGCGGCGCGCTTCGAACGAACGGAGGAGGGGCCCGGGCCCGCGGAGACCGCGGACCCGGGTGCAGTGGTGGTGGTCATCGCTAGAGCGTCGCCGCAGCGTCTTCCATCTTCGTGACGATGTCCTCGGGAGTGCCGACGCCGCCGAAGAGGTTGACGATCCCCTCGTTCATGGCGTTTCCGACCGTGGTGCCGTATTCGGTGTCGAGCCAGAGCTGGATGAAGGATGCCGCGGCCAGGCCGTCGGCGACGAGCTTGAGGTTCGGGTCCTCGAGCGAGTCCTGCGCGGCCGGAACCGTGGGGATGCCCGCACCGCTCGCGGCGAACTTCTTCTGGACGTCCTCGCTCATGATGTAGGCGAGCAGCTCCGCGCACTCCGGCGGGGCCTCCGCCGAGCAGCCGAAGCCGTCACCTCCGCCGAGCGCGGCGCCCGGGTCGCCCGCCGAGCCCTCGATCGCCGGGAACGGGAACCATCCGAGGAACTCGGGCACCTCCTCGTCGGGGGTCAGCCCGCCGATGACACCGGCGTTCCAGTGACCCATCAGCTCCATGGCCGCCTGGCCGTTCGCGACGAGACCCGCGGAGCTGCCTGCGCCGGTCTGGGCCGGGGTTCCGAGGAAGCCGTCCTGGAACGGGTTGATGCCGATGAAGTCCTCGAGCTCCTCGCCCGCATCGACGAAGCAGGGATCGCTGAAGTCGAAGTCGGCGGCGGCCGCCTGGAGCGTCTCGGGCGAGCAGGAGTGGAGCGCGAACTGGTACCACCAGTGGGCCGCGGGCCACTTGTCGCCGGCGCCGACGCTGATCGGCGTGATGCCCGCGTCGCGAAGCTTGGCCACGTCCTCCTTGAGCTCGTCGAGCGTCGTGGGAGGTGCGTCGATGCCCGCCTGCTCGAAGAGGTCGGTGTTGTACCAGAACCCCTCGACGCCGAACGTGAACGGAACGGCGTACGTCTCGCCGTCGACCTGCCAGGGGTTGACCGTCGCTCCGACGCTCGAGATCGTGTCGCCGAGCGCATCGTCGAGCGGCATGAGGTAGCCGTTCTCGACCTGGTCGCGGATCTCGCCGCCGGGCCACACCTGGAAGAGGTCGGGCGGGTCTCCGGCCGACAGCGCGTTCGGGATGAGTGTGCGCTGCAGCTCCTCGTTCTGGTAGCCGGTCTGCTCGACCGTGACGCCGGGGTGGGCCGCCTCGAACTCCGCCGCGACCTCCTCCCAGACCGCGGGCATCGGTCCGGAGGTGGCGTTGTGCCACCACGTGAGCGTGACGTCGCCGTCACCACTCGCCTCGCCGTCGCCCCCGCCACCGCCGGCACAGCCGGCGAGCGCGCCCATCGCGAGACCGGTCGCGGCGAATCCCGCGACGAGCCTCATCCTGCTGCGTGTGTTCATCTTCGAACCTCTCGAAAGTTTCGACATCCGTGTCGAAAGTGATCTGGACGTTGCCAGAGTACGGTGCGGCGGATTTGGCGTCAAGAGCAACAAATACCGACCGGATGCCTCGACCGGCCGTACAGTGAGGGAGATGACCGATCCGTCCCCCGCCGCCGAGGGCGTCCGCCAGCGGAACCTGGCGCGGCTGCTGCGACTCGTCCACCTGGAGGGACCGCTCTCTCGCGCGACCCTCACCGAGACGACCGGGCTGAACCGGTCGACGATCGCCGACCTGGTCGCGGAGCTCGCCGGCGCCGGCCTGGTCGAGGAGCGCGCCCCCGATCCCTCACGCCGCGTCGGACGCCCGTCGCCCGTGGTCGCCGTCGCACCCGGGGTGTTCGCGGTCGCCGTGAACCCCGAGGTCGACGCGCTCACGATCGCCGCGGTGGGGCTCGATCGCACCATCGCGCTCCGCGAGCGGATCGAGCTGGACCATCTCCTCAGTCCCGAGGAGGCCGCCGCTCTCATCGCCGACCGGATCGGCGCCTGGCGCGCCGGACAGCTGCGCGACGCACGCATCGTCGCGGTGGGCCTCGCCGTCCCGGGTCTGGTCCGAGCCTCCGACGGCCTGGTCCGCAACGCGCCGCATCTCCACTGGACCGACGCGCCCGTGCGCGACCTCGTCACGGGCGCGACGGGCCTCCCGTCCGTGCTCGGCAACGACGCCAGCCTCGGCGCCCTCGCCGAGCATCTCTACGGGGCCGCGCGGGGCATCGACCACGTCGTGTACCTCAACGGCGGAGCGAGCGGCATCGGCGGCGGCCTCATCGTGCACGGGATGCCGGTGGCCGGCGCCGGCGGCTATGCCGGCGAGTTCGGCCAGAACCGTCCGGGCATCGCCTCCGAGGCCGACCGCCGCGCGAACGGCGGCGTGCTCGAGGACGAGGTGAGCCGATCGCGCCTTCTCGAGGCCGTGGGCCTCACCGCGGCCGACGAGCCCACCCTCGCGGAGGCGCTGGCCGCGTCTGCCGACCCCGCCGTGGCATCCGAGCTGGCGCGGCAGCGCGGCATCCTCTCGACCGCCCTCGCCAACGCCGTCAACGTGCTGAACCCGTCCGTCGTCGTGCTCGGCGGCTTCCTCGCCACGCTCGCGGAGCACGATCTCGACGGGCTCACCGCCGCCGTCGGAACTCAGGCGATGCCTGCGAACATGGAGGGCCTCGACATCCGCGTCGCCTCCCTCGCCGAGGACCGGCTGCTCATCGGCGCGGCCGAGGCGGCGTTCGAGCGGCTCCTGGCCGACCCGGGCGGAGCAGCGGTCGTCGTGGGGGCTCCACCCCAGACCACCGGCCTGCCGACGCGCGCCTGATCCCTACACCGCGCCTTCGACCCGGTCAACGGGGGTGAGGGATGCTGCGGCCCGGCGCAGGCTGGAAGCTCGAGAGAGGACGGCCATGAGCGATCCCGCTTTCCCCGGCACCCCCGGAGGCCCCGGCGTTCCCGGCGACCCGGGCAGTCCCGGCATCCCCGGCGACCCGAACACCCAGCCGACCACGCCTCCGGGCAAGCCCGCCCCCGCGATTCCCGGCGAGACGCCGTCGCCCTGGCCGTCGGAGCCCACGGTTCCGACCCCCGACGAGCCGCTCGCGCCGAATCCGGAGGAGCCGACATTCCCGTCGCCCGAGGAGCCGACCGTGCCCGCTCCGCCGGCGACGCCGTCGCCGCCGCCTGCCGAGCCGCCCGCCCCGTATCCGACGGAGCCCGGCACGCCTGGCCCGTCGACGCCCGCCCCGGAGGCCGGCGCCGTCCGGTGACAGGGGGCGGACGGTCCGCCGCATCCGTGCGGTGAACCGGACGAACCGTCATGGCCGCCGCGCGGACGCGCGGGTATCGTCGGGGAAAAGCCCGACGGAAGGCCACCCATGTCGACCACGACCGAACGCCACGCCCGCACCGAGGCCGAGCTCCAGCAGATGGCCAAGGACCACCTCTGGATGCACTTCGCCCGGCAGTCGGTGATGGAGGAGGGCGGCCCCGGCGTCCCGATCATCGTCAAGGGCGAAGGCCACCACATCTGGGACTCGCAGGGCAAGAAGTACATCGACGGGCTCGCCGGCCTCTTCGTCGTCGCGGCCGGGCACGGGCGCAAGCGCCTCGCCGAGGTCGCCGCGAAGCAGGCCGAGCAGCTCGCGTTCTTCCCGATCTGGTCGTACGCGCACCCCGCTGCGATCGAGCTCGCCGACCGCCTGGCCGACTACGCCCCCGGCGACCTCAATCACGTGTTCTTCTCGACCGGCGGCGGCGAGGCCGTCGAGACGGCGTTCAAGCTCGCGAAGTACTACTGGAAGCTGCAGGGGCAGCCCACCAAGCACAAGGTCATCTCGCGCGCCGTCGCGTACCACGGCACTCCGCAGGGCGCCCTGGCGATCACCGGGATCCCGGCCATGAAGGCGATGTTCGAGCCGGTCACCCCCGGCGGCTTCCGTGTGCCCAACACGAACTTCTACCGTGCGGGCGACATGGGCGCCCCGACGGGAAGCCTCGAGGAGTTCGGCGTCTGGGCCGCCGACCGCATCGAGGAGATGATCCAGTTCGAGGGCCCGGAGACCGTGGCCGCGGTGTTCCTCGAGCCGGTGCAGAACTCGGGCGGATGCTTCCCCCCTCCCCCCGGCTACTTCCAGCGCGTGCGCGAGATCTGCGACAGGTACGACGTGCTGCTCGTCAGCGACGAGGTCATCTGCGCGTTCGGCCGCATCGGGCACATGTTCGCGTGCGATGCCTACGGATACGAGCCCGACATGATCACGTGTGCCAAGGCGATGACGAGCGGCTACGCCCCCATCGGCGCGACGATCGTCAACGACAAGATCTACGAGCCCTTCCGCACCGGCGACCGTGCGTTCTATCACGGCTACACCTTCGGCGGGCATCCGGTCTCGGCCGCGGTCGCGCTCGAGAACCTCGACATCTTCGAGGAGGAGGGCCTGAACGAGCGCGTCCGCGAGAACTCGCCGATCTTCCGTCAGACGCTCGAGAAGCTCACCGACCTGCCGATCGTCGGCGACGTGCGCGGCGACGGGTACTTCTTCGGCATCGAGCTCGTCAAGGACAAGGCGACCAAGGAGACGTTCGACGACGACGAGTCCGAGCGCCTGCTGCGCGGCTTCCTCTCCAAGGCGCTGTTCGACGCCGGACTGTACTGCCGCGCCGACGACCGCGGCGACCCCGTCATCCAGCTCGCGCCGCCGCTCACGATCGGTCCGAGCGAGTTCACCGAGATCGAGCAGATCCTGCGCTCCGTCCTGACGGAGGCCTGGACCCGCCTCTGACCCCCGGCTCTTCGCGACCGAATGTGACGCCGGGCGGGAATTCGCCCGGCGTCGCCGCGTTCCCCTTCGTCATGACACGAGTCGGAATCATCGGAGCAGGACACATCGGATCGACCCTCGCGCGCGGCCTCGCCGAGCGCGGTTACGAGGTCGTCATCAGCAACTCGCGAGGGCCCGAGACCCTCACGGCGCTGGTCGACGAACTGGGTGCGAACGTCACAGCCGGAACGGTGACGGATGCCGCGGCATCCGGTGACGTCGTCATCGTGACCATCCCGCTCAAGGCGATCGACGACGTCCCCGTCGAGCCGCTCGCCGGGAAGATCGTCCTCGATACGAACAACTACTACTGGGAGCGCGACGGCCGCATCGCCGCGCTCGACGAGAAGCGCGCGACCACCACGGGGCTGCTGCAGGAGCACCTGCCGACCTCGAAGGTCGTCAAGGCGTTCAACCACCTCTACTCGACCGCCATCCTCACCGATGGCGAGCCGGCGGGCACGGAGGGTCGCCGCGCCCTCGCGACGGCGAGCGATCACCCGGATGCCGTGGCCTACGTGACCGCGCTGTACGACGAGTTCGGGTTCGACACGGTCGACGTCGGGTCGGTCGCCGAGAGCTGGCGCGTCGAGCGCGACCAGCCGGCCTACGTCGTGCGCCAGACCAAGGCCGAGCTCGAGGCGAACCTGGCCCGCGCGACCCGCTGACCGCGCGCCCCGCTCGCCGACGGTCGGGCTCGCGCGCCACGCGCCGACGGTCGGCCCTCTGCGAACGGAGCATCGCACTCAGAGCACCGCAAGCCGGAAGGGCGGATCTCCACGGTCGGGGATCCGCCCTTCGACGTACGACGGGAGCGACTCAGAGAGTCGCGGCGAACGGATCGAACTCGGCGGGGATCGATCCGACCTCGTCGACGGTGCTCTCCACGGGCACGAACGCCCGCGACTCGACGGACTCCTCGATCGACAGCAGCGTGTCGAGCACGTGGAAGCCGAACCGTCCCGTCGCGACGTGCGGGCGGCCCGCGCGGATCGAGCGGGCCATGTCGAGCAGGCCGAGACCGCGACCGGCGAGGACACCGTCCTGCGGCACGTCGACCACCTGCTGCACGACGGGCGCCGGAGGCACGATCATCTCGCCGAGCGGGCGCGTGATCGTGATGGGGCCGCCGAAGGTGTTCGGATCGGGGATGACCAGGGTGCCCTCCGTGCCGGTGATCTCGACGATCCCCTGCCGCAGCAGCGGCGAGTCGGTGCTGTAGAGGCTCTGCGCCTGTCCGCCCTCCTCGAACTGGATGAGCGCGGACACCGTCGAGGGCACCTCGACCGGGAACTCCTCGCCGGTGAGGGGTCCGACCTGCACCGCGCGCGACTCCGAGCCCTTCAGACCGAGCGCCGCGACGGCGGCGACCGGGCCGAAGACGTGGATCAGCGCCGACACGTAGTACGGCCCCATGTCGAGCAGCGGCCCTCCGCCCACGGCGTAGAGGAACGCGGGGTTCGGATGGAAGATCTCGGGACCCTGCCACTGGAAGGTCGTCTGCGCGAACAGCGGACGGCCGATGTCGCCGCGGGCGATCGCGCGCTTGGCGGTCTGCACCCCCGGGCCGAGCACGGTGTCGGGGGCGACGCCGACGCGCAGGCCTGCGGCATCCGCTCTCTCGAGCAGCCGCAGCGACGACGCACGTTCGACGCCGATCGGCTTCTCCGTCCACACGTGCTTGCCGGCGGCGATGATCGCCTCCGACACCTCGACGTGGACCGCGGGGACCGTGAGGTTCACCACGATCTCGATCTCGGGGTCGCCGAGCACGACGTCCACGCCGCCGGCACGCGGGACGCCGTACTTCGCCGCCTGCTCCCGCGCGCGGTCCTCGAGCAGGTCGGCGACGGCGATGACCCTCACGTCGGGGAAGCTCGTGAGGTTGGTCAGGTACTGGTCGCTGATGTTCCCCGCGCCGATGATCCCGACTCCGATCGGCGCCGACATCAGCTCGCCGCCCGAGCGTCGAGGAAGATCCGGCTCTGCTCGATGCCGTCGAACAGGTCTCCCGAGTAGGCGTCGAATTCGACGATGGCGAACTCGAGAGCGGATGCCGCCTCCAGTGCCGCCGCGAGAGGAACGCTGCCGGTGCCCGCAGGCACCTGATCGGCCGGCGGGTAAGCCGTGATGGCCTCGGGGTCGAGCGTGCCGTCCTTGACGTGGACGGCGACGACGCGGTCGCCGAGGGCCGTCAGGAGCGCGGCAGGATCGACCCCGGCGCGCGCCGCCCAGTAGAGGTCGACCTCAAGCACGACGCGCGGGTCGAGCAGGTCGGCGAGCAGCTCGAGCCCGGTCTGCCCGTCGATCTGCGCCTCGAGCTCGTGCGCGTGGTTGTGGTACCCCACGCGCAGCCCGCGCGCAGCCGCGAGCTCGGCGGCGGCGTTGAGCAGACGGGCGGTCTCCTCGACCTGCGCACGGGTCTCCCAGCGCGCGGGCTCGGTGTACGGGTCGATGACGGTGCCCATTCCGAGGGTCTCGGCGGCGTCGAAGACCTCGGCGGGGCTCGGCACCGGAAGCGTCGTGCCGCTGCCGTCCGGGTTCACGAACGACGTCGACGCGAGGAAGGCATGGCCGGTCGGAGCGGCGAGCCCGTTGGCCGACAGCGCCTCGGCGAGCGGAGCCGCCCGTCGCACGAAGTCGTAAGGCTCGACGGCGGTGAATCCGCGGCGGGCGATCTCGGCGAGCGTGCCGTCGAGGTCGGATTCCAGCGCGTCCTTCACGGTGAACAGCTGAACGGATGTGAGTGCCGTCATGGAACCTCTCCTCGGCGTCGACGGTGACGGGCGTCGCGATCGACGCCACGATTGCACGCTAGCACAAAACCTCCACCTGGAGGTTTTGAATCTGCGTAGGATGCCTGCATGCCCGAAGAGCCCGCAGACCCGGTCGACGACACGGCCCCCCGGGCGCGCGGGCCCTACGCGAAGGGCCTCGCACGCCGACAGCAGATCCTCGACCGAGCGATCGAGGTCTTCGCGCGCCGAGGATCGGCGGGCACGAGCCTCCGGTCCATCGCCCAGGAGATCGGCGTCTCGCATGCCGCGCTCAGCCACTACTTCACCTCTCGCGAGCAGCTCCTCGTCGAGGTGTACCGCGAGGCCGAGCGGCAGGTCGACGAAGTCGAGCCGCACCCGGAGGATGCCTCACCCGTCGAGATCATGACCGAGTCCGCTCGTCGCAACCACGCGGTCCCCGGCCTGGTGCAGCTCTACTCGACCCTGGTGGCCGCGGCGCTGGAGTCCGGGCACCCCGACGCCACCGAGTTCGCGACCACGCGGTTCTCCACGGTGCGAGGCGATCTCGCCGATCGCGTGCGCCGCAATCAGGCCGCCGGTCGCATGCGCGACGACGTCGACCCCGATGTCGTCGCCTCGCTCGTCATCGCGGCATCCGACGGCCTGCAGGCGCAATGGATGCTCGACGAGTCGGTGCCGCAATCGGAGGCTCTCGACCTCCTCGCGAGACTTCTCTCCCCGCACCCCCCATCGAGCTCCCGCGAGGCTTAAGATCTGACCGTGGGGACTATCTACTACGGGGGTTCGGCGACTCCGATACACATCGAGGACCGCGCGCTGGCGCATCTCAAGGTCGTCATCGCGACCAAGCTGCGGCGTGACGAGAGCTTCACGGTCTCCTGGCGTCACCCCGACGATCAGCCGCGCGGACGGAGCACACTCTGGCTGCATCCGTCGATCCCGCTGAGGTTCGTCTTCGACGACCCGGAGCCGACGAATCTCAGTCGCGACTGGATCGAGGAGCTCGCGAACTCGGCGAACTCGTCCGGCGGGATCACGCTCGTCGCGGAGCACTTCGACACCGGGCCCGTTCCCACGCTCGACAGCGACGGCACCGACGCGTCGCTGGGGAGCGTCGAGGTCGAGAGCCTTGAGATCGGCACGCTCAAGGTCGCCGGGCAGGACGTCCCGGCCGCCCCTGAGGCACCGACGGGCTGACGCCCGTCAGCCCTGTTCGACGACGGCTTCCTCGTCGGGCTCGGGCAGGATCGTCAGGCCCGCGGGTCCGCTCGCGGCCTGCATCAGCTCCTCGACCCAGAGCCGATTGATGCGCGGCTGACGACTGCCGAAGAAGTGGAACTGCAGCGGCACCGACGGATGGATCCAGAAGCTGCGGCGGCCGCTGCCGTCGCCGATCTCGACGTCGAACATGAACGGCTCGGAGCGGCGGAGCTTGTTCATGACGACGATGCGCAGGTGCGCGAGTGTCCGGTCGTCGATGTCGACCGCATTCGCTGTGGTGTCGTAGATGAACCTGCCCATGCGAGGAGCATAGGCCCCGCATCAGCGCGGCGCGAATGCGGCTCGGAAGAGGGCTCGCGCGCGGTCGGCGACGGCGGGTCGCGCGGGCGGATCGGCTCGCGCCAGCTCGGTCGCCAGCATCCCCACCGCCATCATGACGTCCTCCGCGTCGATGTGCGCTCCGAGGCGTCCGGCCGCGTGCTCGCGGGCCACGAGCTGCGAGACGACGGCCGCGAACCGCAGCCCCAGCGGCATCACGCGCGGGTCGTGCAGATCGGCGGTGATGAGCTCGATGAGCGCCGTCGAGACGACGGCCTGATCGACCACCCGGTCGAGGAGATCGTCGATCGTCCGCCCGGCGGGAGCGGTGTAGTCCTCGAGGTCCCCCACGTTCTCCTCGAACACCGCGACGGCGAGCGCCGTCCGGTCGGGGAAGTGTCGATAGAGGCTCCCCTGACCGACTCCGGCGCGCTTCGCGACGGCGCTGAAAGGCGCGCTGAGGCCACCGTCGGCGTACACCTCGCGGGCAGCGGCGATGAGGGCTCTTCGATTCTCGGCGGCTGCGGCGGGACCACGGTTCGCACGGGGGGATGCGGTGCTCTGCACGGGTGTAGCCTAGTACCGGACATTGTTGTCCGGTCGAAAGGAACACATCATGGGCAACCCGAAGCCTCTTACCGGCGAATCCTCCATCGCGGACTGGCTGGCCGATCCGGCCGGGAACGCGATCCTCACCGAGATGCTCGCTCAGGGCGGGCAGACACCGGACGTCTTCAAGCCCGTCCGACGCCTCGCGATCAAGCGACTGGTCAAGCTGAGCCGCGGCGCCTTCACGCAGGAGATGCTCGACGACCTCATCCGCCGTGCCGCGTCGGGCGAGATCCCCGACGGCGTCGTCCTTTCGGAGGTCGCGGGCGAGTCCGACGACGAGGCCGCCGCACCGGCCGTCGCCCTGCGCGAATGGACCGAGCGTCTCGATCAGGGCCGCTTCACCGGACAGACCGTCATCGTCACGGGCGCCGGTTCCGGCATCGGCCGGGCCACGGCATCCCGCATCGCCCGCGAGGGCGGCCGCGTCGTGGCCGTCGACGTCAGCCGGGAGCGCCTCGACGAGTTCGTCGCCGAGCACCCGGGTGCCGAGATCGTCTCGCTCGTCGCCGACATCACCGACGACGCCGCGGTGGTGCGCATCGTCGAGGCCGCCGGCGACACCATCGACGGCCTCGCCAACATCGCGGGGATCATGGACGACATGACCCCGGTCGCCGAGATGACGGATGCCGTGTGGCAGCGCGTCTTCCGCGTGAACGTCGACGGCACCATGAAGCTCATGCGCGCCGTCATCCCCGCGATGCTCGCTCAGGGCGGCGGCTCGATCGTCAACACCGCATCGGAGGCCGCGCTGCGCGGCTCGGCCGCAGGCGCCGCCTACACCGCGTCGAAGCACGCGGTGGTCGGCCTGACGAAGTCGAGCGCATTCATGTACGGCCCGAGCGGCATCCGGGTGAATGCCGTCGCCCCCGGCGCCACGATCACCAACATCGAGGCGACGTTCGCGTCTCCCCTCGGCGCCGAGCGCGTCCGCACCGCGATGGCGATCCTGCCCGACCCGGCCGAGGCCGAGGCGCTCGCGGCGTCGATCACCTTCCTCCTGAGCAACGACGGCGTGAACGTCAACGGCATCGTGCTCGCGAGCGACGGAGGCTGGTCGGCGGCCTGACCCCCCAGCCGCCGATCGAGCGGCGCCCCGGCGGACCCGAGCCGCCGGGGCGTTCGTCGTCTCAGAACGGCCAGATGAGCGGCACGTAGAACACGGCGACCAGGACGAACAGGATCGCGAGCGGGAGTCCGAGCTTCCAGTAGTCGCCGAAGCGGTACCCGCCCGGCTCCATCACCATCAGATTGACCGGCGTCGCGATCGGCGTGAGGAACGACGCGGCCGCCGCGACGGTGAGCGCCATCATGAAGGGCTGCACCGAGAGCCCGAGCGTCGTCGCCACCGAGATAGCGATCGGCGCGACGATCAGCACCGTCGCCGTGTTGCTGATCAGCTGCCCGAGCACCACGGTGAGCAGACACAGCATCGCCAGGGCGACGTGCGGGCCGCCGCTTCCGAGGAACGACAGCAGCCACCCGGCCACGAGGTCCGCCGTGCCGGTCTGGATGAACGCGGTCGACAGCGGGATCATGCCTGCGATCAGCACCACGGTCGTCCACGAGATGGACCGGTAGGCCTGCGTCGGCGTCACCGTGCGGGTGAGCACGAGCGCCGACGCCGCGAGGAGCCCGGCGACGGCAGGTGGCACGAGGCCCGTCGCGAGCAGGACGATCATCGCTGCGAGGATGCCGATCGCCCGCTTCGCCCCGCGGCCGAGCGGCACCGATCGCCGCAGCCGCGTGGGCGAGTCCACGACGAGAACGCCCGACTCCTCCGCATGGCGGGCGAGATCGTCCCACGTGCCCTGCATGAGGAGCACGTCCCCCGCCTGGATCGTGACGTCCTGGCCCTTGAGCTGCTCGTCGCCGCGCCGGGCCGCGAGGATTGCGAGGTCGCCGTCGGGCGTCGCCATGCCGCAGTACACGGTCGTCCCGATGAGCGGCGACCGCGGCGGGATCACCACCTCGGTGACGCCGTTCTGCGGACCCATGATGACGCCGGTGTCGAGGCTGAGGGAGTACTGCTGCCGGAGCAGGCGCGCATGGCGGACGAGGTCGACCGGCATCCGATCGCCGTCGCGCTGCGGCAGCAGCGGCTTTCCGAACAGGGCCATGAAGGCGACCGTGACGATCACCAGCGGAAGCCCCACGAGAGCGAACTCGAAGTAGCCGAACGCCCGCCCTCCGCTGTCGGCGGCGAACTCGGAGACGATGATGTTCACCGGCGTGCCGGTGAGGAGCAGGAGCGATCCCGCCGAGGCGGCGAACGCGAGCGGCATGAGCAGCTGCGAGGTCCGGATGCCGGCGCGAGAGGCGACGACGACCACGAGGGGCAGCAGAGCCGCCACGGCGCCGTTGATGCTGATCAGGGCGGAAGCCCCGGCGACGAGGGCGCAGATCAGCACGAGGAGCGGCAGCCGGCGCGTCCCCGCCTGGGCGATCACCTTCTGGCCCGCCCACGCCGTGACACCCGAGGCGTCGAGGGATTCGCTCACGACGAACAGCGAGGCGATGAAGAGCACCGTGGGATCGCCGAACCCTGCCAGCGCCTCGGGGAGGGTGAGCACGCCCGTGAAGAACAGCGCGAGCGAGACGCCGATCGCGACGACACCCAAGGGCACGCGATTGCTCACGAACGCGATGATTGCCAGCGCGAGGATGAGCAGCGTAGCCACGACGGGGTCCACGCGGCCCACACTAGTCAGCGGTGAGCCGGCGCACGGGCCCGTCTCCCTCCGTGGTGGGACGCGTCAGCCTCGCAGCGCCGCCAGTCCGGCGACGTCGTAGGCGAGCTCGACGGCTTCGAAGATCGCGGCGTCGATCGTGCGCGGCGCGTAGGCGTCGCCGATGGCGACGACGCGGGGGGCGGCATCCTCGATCCCCTCGATCACGACCGCCGCCCGCGGCTCGATCGCGACCACGACGTCGAGTCCCGCCACGGTCCCGCTCTCGGCGGTGAGCGCGTCTCGCAGCTCGACGGTGCCGGTGCGCACGGCGGCGACCGACTGAGCGATGTGCCTGCGGAAGCCCGCATGCGCGCCGAGTCGCTCGAGCAGCAGAGGCCGGTCGTAGCCGGAGCCGATGTGCGGGAACACGGACTCGAACGGCGTCGCGAGCTCGAGCTCGCGGACGTGCGGGAGGAGCGTCAGCACGATGCCCGCCGCGTAGGCGGTGCCGTCGGCATCGACGACGGCGATCCTCGAGCCCAGGCGGGAGGGGTCGGATGCCGCGGCGAACGCGTCGACGGTGGCGCCGGCGGGAAACCCGCCGGCGTAGGCGCCGCCGAGCGCGAGCGAGGTCGTGCGCGGGGCGACGGCGCCCGTCGCGACGACGATGCCGTCGGCGCCCTCTGCCCGCAGCGCCGCGGCCGTCGCGCGCACGCCGAGCCGCAGGTCGACCCCGGCCGCGGCGAGATCGCGCACGAGGTCGTCGACCAGCAGCCCGACGCTCTCGCGCCCGGGCACCCGACGGACCAGGCGCAGCTGTCCGCCGAGCTCCCCGTCCGCCTCGATCAGCGTTACGGCATGGCCGTCGGTCGCGAGTTCGACGGCCGCCCGCATGCCGGCCGGTCCGCCGCCCACGACGATCCAGCGCCGCGGGGTCGCGGCGCGGGTCCGTTCGCGACGTTCGAGTTCGCGGCCGGCGAGCGGGTTGACGGTGCACGACATCGGCAGTCCACGGCTGCCGCGGCCGAGGCATCCCTGATTCAGGCGGATGCAGTGACGGATGCCGCTCCCCGCCTCCGGTGCGGCGGCGCCGGTGAGCTTGAGGCCGAGGTCGGGATCGGCGATCTGGGCGCGGGTGAGGGCGACCATGTCGGCCACGCCGCTGGTCACGACCTCCTCTGCCTCCTCCACCGAGAGCGCGGCCCCGACGCCGAACACCGGCACGTCGGGGTTGGCTGCCTTGACCGCGGCGACGTCGTCGCGCAGCCACGCGTACGGCATCGGCGACGACGGGAACACGTAGTGCACGTTGTGGTACCCGCCGGCCGCGAGATCGAGGAAGTCGATCCTCGCGTCGGCACGGAGGCGAGCGATGATCTCGCGCATCGCCGGGCCGTCGAGCCCGTCCGGGTGGAACTCGTTCGCGACGATCCGGATGCCCACCGTGTAGTCGTCGCCGACCCGCTCCCGCACCGCGCGCAGCACCTGGCGCGGGAAGCGCGTGCGTCCTTCGAGATCGCCGCCGTACTCGTCGCCCCGGGCGTTGTACAGCGGCGAGAGGAACTGGTGCAGAAGGTACCCGTGCGCCATGTGGATCTCGACGCCGTCGAAGCCTCCGTCGCGCGCGTGCGCGGCGGAGGTCGCCCATCCGTCTACGACCGAGCGGATGTCTTCGCGGCTCATCTCGCGCGTCGCGTGCGCGGTCGACGGCGACAGTATGCGCGACGGGGCATACACCGTGCGCGGGCCGTCAGGTCCGTCGGGCTGGGCCTGCGCGCCGTGATGGTTGAGCTGCACGAACACCCGGGACCCGGCGTCGTGGATGGCGTCGGTCATGCGTCGACTGGCGGGCACGGACTCGGGGCGGAAGGCGTCCTGGAACCCGCGGATCGATCCCGACGGGTGGACGAAGTGGTTGCCCGCGACGAAGAGCCCGCACCCGCCACGTGCCCTTCGAACGAAGTACGCCGTCTCGCGGTCTGACTCGACGCGGTCGGAGTACTGCTTCGAGTGCGCCGTCTGCATGATGCGGTTGGGCACCGTGACCGCGCCGATCTGCAGCGGCTGCGCGAGAGCGGAGGAGCGGATGCCGGGGCTCGCTGTCATGCCCCGAGCCTAGGACCGCGCACGCGCGCTACACCTTCGCGAGCGCCTCGTCGAGGTCGGCGATGAGGTCGTCGGCGCTCTCGATGCCGACCGACAGCCGCACGAGCTCCTCGGGCACGGCGAGCTCGGTGCCGCGCACCGACGCGTGGGTCATCTCGTCGGGATAGTTCATGAGCGACTCCACGCCGCCCAGCGACTCCGCGAGCTGGAAGAGGCGCGTCGACTCCGCGAACCGGCGAGCGGATGCCGCATCCCCCAGCTCCGCCGACACGATGCCGCCGAACCCGCTCATCTGACGCGCGGCCAGCTCGTGGCCCGGGTGGCTCGCGAGACCGGGGTAGTGCACACGGGCGATCTTGGGGTGGCTCCCGAGGAATTCCGCGACGGCCTGCGCGTTCTCGCTGTGCCGCTGCATCCGGACCGCCAGCGTCTTGATGCCCCGCGTCGTCAGCCAGGCGTCGAGCGGGCCGGAGACGGCGCCCACGGCGAACTGGAGGAACTTCGCCTGCTCGAACAGGGCGTCGTCGTTGATCACGAGCGCTCCGCCGACGACATCGGAGTGCCCGCCGAGGTACTTTGTGGTCGAGTGCACGACCACGTCGGCCCCGAGGGCGAGCGGCTGCTGGAGCGCCGGTGATGCGAAGGTGTTGTCGACCACGACGAGCGCGCCCGCCGCGTGACCGAGCCGCGCGAGGCCGGCGATGTCGGTGATGTGCAGCAGCGGGTTGCTCGGCGTCTCGACCCACAGGATCCGGGCGGGGCGCTCCTCGAGAGCCGCCTCGACGGCGGCGAGGTCGCTCATGTCGACGATCCGCAGGCCGACTCCCCAGGGCCCGAGGACGCGGGCGAGCAGGCGATAGGTGCCTCCGTAGACGTCGCTGCCGAGCAGCACCTCATCGCCGGGCTTCAGCACCGCGCGCAGCAGGGCGTCCTCGGCGGCGAGGCCGGACGCGAACGACAGCCCGTGCGCGCCGCCCTCGAGCGCGGCCAGCTGCGACTCGAGCGCCGTACGGGTCGGGTTGCCGCTGCGCCCGTACTCGTAGCCCTGCCGCAGACCGCCTATGCCGTCCTGGGCATAGGTCGTCGAGAAGTGAACGGGCGGGATGACCGCACCCGTCGTCGGATCGAACGCCTGCCCGGCGTGGACGGCGCGGGTGTCGAATCCACGTTGGTCGATCGGCTCGGTCATGCGTCGGTTCCTTCGGTCGGGTCGGCGGTCGTGTGGACGGATGCCGCGGCCCCGGTGACGTCGAAGCCCCGCTTCCGCATCCAGTCGTCGTCGTAGATCTTGCTGAGGTATCCGCGGCCGTGGTCGGGCAGCAGCACGACGACGACGGCCTCCGGCGGGAGGCCGCGCGCGATGCGGAGCGCGCCGACGACGGCCATGCCGCTCGACCCTCCGACCAGGAGGCCCTCCTCGCGGGCGAGTCGCCGTGTCATCGCGAAGGACTCCGCATCCGTGACGCGCTGCACCTCGTGCGGGACGGCCGGGTCGTAGCTCTCGGGCCAGAAGTCCTCGCCGACGCCTTCGACGAGATAGCCGTGCACCGGGCCGCCCGAGTAGATGGAGCCTTCTGGGTCGACGCCGACCACGCGGACGGCGTCGCCGGAGACGTCGCGGAGGTACCGCCCGGTCCCGGTGATCGTGCCGCCTGTGCCGATGCCGGCGACGAAGTGGGTGACGCGTCCGTCGGTGTCGCGCCAGATCTCCGGGCCGGTCGTCTCGTAGTGCGCCCGCGGCCCGTTCTGATTGGCGAACTGGTTCGGCTTGAAGGCACCGGGGATCTCGCGGGCGAGTCGATCCGAGACGCTGTAGTACGAACCGGGATGCTCCGGCGGGACGCTCGTCTCGGTGATGACGACCTCGGCGCCGTACGCCCTGAGCACGGCGACCTTCTCGCCCGCGAACTTGTCGGGTACGACGAAGATCATGCGGTATCCGCGCTGCAGCGCCACGAGTGCGAGTCCGACGCCGGTGTTGCCGCTGGTCGGCTCGACGATCGTGCCGCCGGGCTGGAGGAGACCCTCGCGCTCGGCCGCATCGACGATGTTCCGGGCGATGCGGTCCTTTGCGGAGCTGCCCGGATTGAAGTACTCGACCTTCGCGAGCACCGTGGCGGCGATGCCGTCGGTGACGCGGGTCAGCTGGACGAGGGGGGTGTTGCCGACGAGGTCGGCCACGCTCTTGGCGTAACGCACGGATGTGTCCTCGGTGTCGCCGCGCTCATGCGCGGGGGAAGCTGTCGGGGTCGCGGAAGCGTGCCAGCGGCACTCAGCGACAACAACGACAGGTCAACACGTCGGCCAGTCTAGCCCGAGGCGCTTCTCACCCGGTATGGATGACCTCGTCTCGCACCCCTGGCCCGGCGTTCAGGCCGGGTCTAGCATCGGTGGCACATGTCTGGGGCATGTCAGTAGTTGGCCGAGCTGACGCAAGGAGCACCCAAATGGACGACCAGACAACCACCAGCAGCGCCGACGAGCGACGCAGTCCGCGCGACCGACGCCGGATGATCGCGGCGATCCTCGCCGGCGGCGTCGTTCTCGGCATCGGCACGGCCGTCACCCTCGCCGTGTGGAATGACTCGGAGTTCGCCACCGGCACGTTCTCCTCGGGCCAGTTCGACCTCGAGGGCAGCACCGACGGCGCCGCGTTCAGCAGTTCGCCGACGACTCCCGGGAAGACTCTCACCTTCACCCTCGACGCCGACGCGCTCTCGCCGGGCGCCGTGGTCTACGCCCCGTTCGCCGTGCAGTTGTCCGCCGACTCGGACTATGCCGCCGACGTCGCCCTGCTCAACACGATCGCCGGGACCATCGGCGAGAACCTCACCTTCTCGCTCTACGAGGAGGCGGCGTTCGGCACGACGTGCTCCGCTGCGACACCGCCGGTGGGCACGGCCCTCGTCACCGACCGCGCCGCCAACGCCAGCGGGAGCGTGGACCTGTTCGACCTGACCGCAGTGACCGACCCCGTGAACCTCTGCTTCGTCGTGACCGCGGCAGCGACACTCCCGCAAGCCGCGACCGGCACCGTCACCTGGGACTTCGCGGGAACGTCCACCACGCCGCTGCCCTGATCGTGGTCGTGCAGTCGAGACGGACGGCGCGCCGACGGCTCCGCAGCCGACGCGTGCGCGTTCTGCTCGCCGCCGGCCTCGTGTTCGGCGTCGGGGCCTTCGCGACGCTCGCCGCGTGGACCGACACCGAGAACGCCACGGGATCGTTCGGGGCGAGCGTGTTCGGCACCGAGTCCCAGAGCGCCGGCTCGCCGACGTACACGAGCCAGACCGCGGCGCCCGGGGCCTCGCTCACGTTCAACGCCACCGCCATGTCACCGGGGACGTCGTTCTACGCCTGGCTCAACGTCCGGACGACACCGGCCTCGACGGTGGGCGGCACCGTCGCCCTCACCGGCATCGCCAACAACGCGGGCGGCCTCGTCGGCGCCCTGCAGTACCGCGCCGTCCGGACGGCGTCGGTGAACCCGACCTCGCCGTGCGATGCGACCGCGTTCACGGGCACACCGGTGTTCATCGCCGGCGCAGCTGCGACCTATCTGCAGGTGACCGCGGCGGTTCCGGCATCCCCCGTCGCGAGCCCCATCGCGGCGGCGGGAGGCGCCATCGGGTACTGCTTCGAGGTGCGCGTCGCGCCGGGGTCGGCGAACACCTACCAGGGCACGACGGCGACGGTCACCTGGACGTTCACGTCGACATCGGCGAGCTGACCGGGGGAGGGACGCTGCGGTGACGAGGTCGCGAGGGCGGTCGTGGACATCGGTCGTGGGCGATATCGCCCTGACCGTGGCCGCCGTGCTCGGCACGGTGTGCATCGGCCTCGTCATCGCCGCGGTCTTCTTCGATGTGAGGATCATCCTCTTCAGCACCGGGTCGATGTCACCCACGATCCCCGCCGGTTCGGCCGCGATCGTTCGTCAGATCCCGGCGTCCGAGATCGAGGTGGGCGACGTGATCACCGTGGATCGCCCGGGGAAGCTGCCGATCACACACCGTGCGACATCCGTGTCGCCCGTTCCCGGCGGGCGGGAGGACGCCCGCCTGATCACCATGCGCGGCGACGCCAACGCGGTCGACGACCCGTTCCCGTACGAGGTGACCGGCGTGAGGCTCGTGGTGTTCTCGGTGCCCGGGATCGCCCCCGCCGTGGCCTCCCTCGGCAACCCGTGGGTGCTCGGCTCCGTGACGATCGGGGCGACGGTCCTGGTCGTCTGGGTCTTCTGGCCCCGACGGCCGAAGCGACGCCGCGAGGTCGCGGACGGCGAGCGCCGTCCGCGGCGGGACGGCGCGGGAGCGGTCGCGGGGCTGGCCGTGCTCGTCGGCGTCGGCGCGGTGCTCGCCTTCCCGGTCTCCGCGCGCGCGGAGACCGACGAGACGGTCACCCAAGGTCGCGTGATCCGGCTCGTGTCGATCGAGCAGCCGCAGATGAGCGACCTCGCTCCGGGCACGTCTGCCGTGTGGCAGGTGGGGGTGAGCGCGGATGCCCCCTCCCCCGGAATCATCACCGTGCAGCTCTCCTCGACGGGCGCCGCCGTCCTCGCGCTCGACTACGACGTGCAGTCGTGCGAGGTGCGCTGGCAGGACGACGGCTGCGCGACCCCGACGACACTGCTGGGCGAGCAGCCCGTGCCGCTCGACGGCGAGGAGCGCGACATCCTCGAGATGCCGTCGGACGAGGAGCGCTGGCTGCGCATCCTCGTCACCCGCCCCGACGACGGCGATCCCGAGGCATCCGGGGCCGTCGACATCGTCGTGCGCGCAGTGGGGGTCGGAGACGACGTGTCGACGTCGCCGGGGGCCGGCGGACTCCCCGCCACCGGCGGAGGCGCACCCTGGGTGATGGGATCCCTCTCCGTCCTTCTGCTCGCAGCCGGCTCGGGCCTCGCTCTTCGTTCGAGGAGGCCGACGTGAGCCGGCCACGGCGCCTGCGAGGCCTGGCCGTGACCGGCGC